>NZ_JBVIIE010000013.1:143065-195030 GCF_055569945.1 Streptomyces sp. NPDC031340 | reverse complement strand
GCGCAAGCGGAGACACGGGGGGGCCGCCGCGTTACGCGGCGGGACTCGCCCCCCGGCCCGTCTCTCTTTTCCCGCCCCCCCCCCCGGGTCCCCCCCCCCCCCCCCCCCCCGCCGTCAGCCGGCTCCGTCAGCCGGTCGCCGGCAGTTGCGCCCGCAGCAGCACCGGCAGCCGGGTCGTGCGCGGCTTCGCCGGGACCTCGGCCACGGCGTGGGGCAGTGCCTGCTCCACGCCGTGCACCACGGACAGGTGCCGTTCCGCGCGGCCGAACGCCGTGTACACCCACGGCCGGCTGAGCGAGTGCGCCGCGTCCCCCGGCAGCACCACGACCACGGCCGGCCAGCGGTTGCCCACGGCCTGGTGCGCCGTCAGCGCCCACCCGTGCCGTACGGACTGCTCCACCCGCTCCTTCGGTACGACGACGGAAGCGCCCCCGCACGACAGGTGCAGCCCGTCGGCGTCGGCCTTCACCACCCGGCCCGGCAGCGTCCGCCCCGGGGCGGGGGAGTAGGCGACCCGGTCGCCGGGGTCGAAGCCGCCGAAGCGGCCGGGGCCGGGGTTGAGCCGCTCCTTCAGAGCGGCGTTCAGCGCGCGCGTGCCGGCCGCGCCGCCGTGGCCCGGGGTGATCACCTGGGTCAGCTCGGCCGGGACGCCGATCGCGCGGGGCACCGAGTCGGCGACGAGCTGCACGGTCCGGTGCACGGCCTCGCCGGCGTCCCGGACCGGGACGATCACGACCTCCTTGCCGGGGGCGTCGACCTGGTTCAGCTCGCCGACGCCGATCCCGGAGACCAGTTCGCCCAGCGGGCCGGAGTCCGGCACCCGGGAGGCCACCTGCGGGCAGGCCCGCACCGCCAGCAGGTCCGCGAAGACCCGCCCGGGCCCGGCCGACCACAGCACCGCGGGGTCGCCGGCCAGCACCAGCCGTGCCCCGTCGGGCAGCGACTCCACGAGCAGGGCCGCCGTCTCGACGTCCAGCTGGGGCGCGTCGAGCACGACGAGCAGGTCCAGGTCCAGCGCCCCTTCCCCGTCCCGGCCGGGCCCCTCCGCCCCGGACAGCAGCCCGGCGACGGTGGCGACGCGCGGCGCGGCGGCCTCGGCGGCGTCCGCGGGGGAGCCGTCGGGCCGGGACGCGCCGGTCCACGACGCGGCGAAGCGGTCGCGGCCGAGCGGGGTGTGCGTGGCGGCCCAGGCCCGCAGTCCGAGCCCGTCCGCCGCGCGCAGCAGGGCGGCGGGATCGGCCTGCGACGCCTCCCCACCGGTGTGCAGCACCAGACCGTGGGCGCCGGCCGCCCGGACCAGCTCGGCGGCCGAGCCGCGGACCGCCGCCGCGGCCGCCTCCCAGCGCTCGGCCGGACCGCCCTCCTTCGGCACCGAGTCGATCAGGCGGGCCAGGCCGTCGGCGAGGCTCTCCTCCGCGAGTGCGTACCGTTCCAGGCCGACCAGGACGCGCACGGGACGCTCCTCGTCCTCCTCCGGTTCCGGCGCGGCCGGGTCGAGGGCGTCCTGGAAGACCAGTGCCTCACCCTCGGCGACGGCGCTGTGCACGGCCGCCTCGGCGTCGGGTACGCCCCGCTGGGCGAGGGCCGCGACGAGCGCCGGCATCTCCAGGGCCGTGTGCCCGGCCAGGGCCGCCTGCTCCAGCAGCCAGCCGGTGACCGCGCGGCCCCGCCGCTCGTCGTCCGGGCCGCACTCCGCGCCCAGCAGCGCCCGGGCGAAGCCGTCGGCCTGCTCGGGGCGCACCCCTCCGGCCCGCAGCAGCTGCCAGGGGTCGGCCCGCAGAAGCTCCTCGGCGCCCTCGCCGAGGGCTGCGGCGACCTGCGGTGCGAGCGTGTCCGGCGCGCCGCCGTCGGTCAGCACCCGCCGCACCGCGGCGACCGTCCCGGGCGCGGGAGCCGAGGGCGCGGGGGCCGCCTCCGCCGGCTGCGGGCGCCGTACCGGCTCGGGGGCGGGGCGGCGCCTGGCAGGCGCCGGCTCGGCGAAGACGGGCGCCACGGGCTGCCGGCCGCTCTCCACGGCCCGGACGGCCGCGAGCAGGTCGGCGGCCTTCCCGCTGAGCTTGGTGCCGGCCTCGATCGGCTCGGCCTTGGCGGCCTTGCGCCGTTCGATCCGCTCCCGTTCGATCCGCTGCGCCGCCAACTCGGCCTCCGCCTCGGACATCCGGCCGGCGGCCTCCCCTTCGCCCCCGTCACCCGGACCGCCCACGGGGCCCCCGCCCTCCGCGGCGCCCCCGGCCTCCGTCGCGTCCCCGCCCTCGGCGTCCCCGGCCTTCGCAGCCTTCCGGTCCTCCGTCACGCCTCGGTTCTCGGCGCCCCTGGCCTCCGTCGCGTCCCGGTCCTCCGCGCTCTCCGCATCCGCGAGGCCCCGGTCCTCGGCGCTTCCCGCATCCGCCGCGACCCGGTCCTCGGTCTCCGCGGCGCCGGCCTGCCTGGCCTGCCCGGCCTCCTGGGCCGCACCGGCCTCCCCGGTGTCGCCCTCGGCCGCGGCGTCCGGGGTCCCCGGCTCGGTGTCGTCCGTGGTCTCGGGGTCCGTGCTCACAGCGTGCTCCAGTCGTGATCGGGATAGCGGTGCACGGGCGCCGACACGTCGTCCAGCGCCCGGCAGATCTCGTCAGGAAGACTAAGGGCCTCCACTGACAACGCCGCCGTGAGCTGCTGCGCGTTGCGCGCGCCGATGACGGGCGCGGTCACCCCCGGCCGGTCGCGGATCCACGCGAGGGCGATCTGCAGGGGCGTCACCGCGAGCCCGTCGGCCGCGGTCTGCACGGCGTCGACGATCCGGCTCGCCGTGTCGTCGAGGTACGGCGCGACGAACGGCGCCAGATGCTCCGAGGCGCCCCGCGAGTCCGGGGGCGTGGTGGTGCGGTACTTGCCGGTGAGAACCCCGCGGCCCAGCGGCGAGGACGGCAGCAGGCCGATGCCCAGGTCCAGCGCGGCCGGCAGCACCTCCCGCTCGACGCCGCGCTGCAGCAGCGAGTACTCCAGCTGGGTGCTCGCCAGCCGCGTCCGCGCGCCCGGCGCCGCGAGCTGCCAGGTCGCGGCCTTGGCCAGCTGCCAGCCGCAGAAGTTGGAGACGCCGACGTAGCGGGCGCGGCCGCTGCTGACCGCCAGGTCGAGGGCCTGCAGGGTCTCCTCCAGCGGGGTGCAGGGGTCGAAGGCGTGGACGTGCCACACGTCGACGTACTCCGTCCCCAGCCGCGCGAGTGAGGCGTCCAGCGCGGCCAGCAGGTGCCCGCGCGAGCCGTCGAAGCGGCGGTCGGGGTCCGGGACGCTGCCCGCCTTGGTCGAGATGACCAGGTCCCGCCGCGGCACGAAGCCTTCCATGAGGCGTCCGAGGAGGTACTCGGCCTCTCCGTCGCCGTACACGTCCGCGGTGTCGACGAGGTTCCCGCCCGCTTCCCAGAACGTCTTCAAGAGGTCCGCGGCGTCGTGCTCGTCGGTGTCCCTGCCCCAGGTGAGGGTGCCGAGTCCGATGCGGGACACGCGAAGGCCGGTACGGCCGAGATGCCTCTGCTCCATGAACGCCGAGATTACTGGCCGGAACCTGTCGCGTGGGGGCCTGTGGACAACCAGTTTTCCCGGCCGTCACCCGCGCCGCCACCAGGTCCGTAACGGCTGGTGGCGCGGCGTGTGCGCGACAGCACTGCCCACCGCGGCGTCACCCGCGCTAGGGTCTGCCGCACAGGGACGTTACTGATCGGTAAGGGGATCGGCCATGCAGCTCGGGATCAACCTCGGCTACTGGGGCGCCGGAATGGACGCGGACAACCTGGCGGTCGCCCAGGAGGCCGACCGGCTCGGGTACGCGGTGTGCTGGGCCGCGGAGGCCTACGGGTCGGACGCCGCCACCGTGCTCACCTGGGTCGCCGCCCAGACCGAGCGGATCGACGTCGGCTCGGCCATCTTCCAGATCCCGGCCCGCCAGCCGGCCATGACCGCGATGACCGCGGCCACCCTCGACTCGCTCTCCGGCGGCCGTTTCCGCCTCGGCCTCGGCGTCTCCGGGCCGCAGGTCTCCGAGGGCTGGTACGGCGTGAAGTTCGACAAGCCGCTGGCCCGCACGCGTGAGTACGTGGAGATCGTGCGCAAGGCGATGTCGCGCGAGCGGCTGACGTACGACGGCGAGCACTGGACGCTGCCGCTGCCCGGCGGCCCGGGCAAGCCGATCAAGCTGACCGTGCACCCGCAGCGCGAGCACATCCCGCTGTACATCGCCGCGATCGGCCCGAAGAACCTGGAGCAGACCGGCGAGATCGCCGACGGCGTGCTGCTGATCTTCCCCGCCGCGGAGCACCTGGAGGAGACCGCGATCCAGTACCTGCGGGCCGGACGGGAGAAGGCGGGCAAGACGCTGGAGGGCTTCGACGTCTGCCCCACGCTCCCGCTCGCCGTCGGCGAGGACAAGGACGTCGCCGCGCTCGCCGACACCTTCCGCCCGTACACGGCGCTGTACGTCGGCGGCATGGGCAGCCGCAAGCAGAACTTCTACAACCAGCTCGCCTGCCGCATGGGGTACGAGAAGGAGGCCACCGAGATCCAGGACAAGTACCTGGCCGGCGACAAGCAGGGCGCCGCGGCCGCGATCCCGCACGATCTGATCGACAAGACCACGCTGCTCGGCTCCGTGGACCGCATCGCGGACCGGATGCGGCAGTACGCGGAGGCCGGGGTCACCACCCTGACGCTCGCCCCGGCCGGCTTCACCCTCGACGAGCGGCTCGCCTCGCTCCGCGCCGGCACCGAGGCCCTGGAGCGCGCCGGACTGGCGTGACACGGGCCCGGTGAGGGGCTGTGCGGGGCGCGTGACACGGGCCCGGTGAGGGGCCTGTGCGGGGCGCGTGACACGGGCGCGCCCCGCGGGCCGGTCTGCCGCGGCCGTGGTGGGGGCTCGGGGGTCTTCCCCGCCACGGCCGTCACGGGGAACAACGCGCCACGGTCCGCGCGGTTACGGCGCCGGGACACGCCGCGCGTCAGCCTTTCGGCGGAGTCGGCCACCACAGCTGTTGCGGCACCCCTCGCGGCGCATTTGACTCGGTCTTTGCGGAGTCCTGC
This sequence comes from Streptomyces sp. NPDC031340, assembly GCF_055569945.1. Lineage (NCBI taxonomy): Bacteria > Bacillati > Actinomycetota > Actinomycetes > Kitasatosporales > Streptomycetaceae > Streptomyces > Streptomyces sp. NPDC031340. The sequence continues at coordinate 189,981 of NZ_JBVIIE010000013.1, read as the reverse complement.
GGAGTTCTGCAGAGAGGTGCTCAGATGCTGTCCGCCAAGAGCCTGTTCCAGGAGATCCTCGACAACGACCACTCCTTCGCCCTGTTCTGCTCCATCGCCGCCAGCGGCGAGTCCCAGGGCGGCTGGGAGAACGCCCGCATCGCCACGCTCGTCCCGCGGAGCGAACGCGACCTCGCCCCCAAGATCACCCGGCACGGCGCGGACGAGGACAAGCACGGCCGCATCTTCACCGCGCTGATGAGGAAGCGCGGCCTGGCACCCGTCCCCGTCCCGCCCGAGACCGACTACACGATGCTCCTGGAGAAGCACGGCATCGGCCTCGCCCACGCCAGGCTCAACCAGGACGAGCCGCTCACCGTGCGGGACGTCGTGATCTACCTCGCCCACAGCCGGGTCACCGAGCAGCGCGCCTCCGAGCAGATGGAACTGCTGCGCAAGCATTTCGCCGACCACCCCGACATCGGCCGCGCGGTGCGGATGATCTCGGACGACGAGGACAACCACCTCGCCTACTGCCACGAGGAACTGCTCCGCCTCGCCTACGCCGGCCACGGCCGCGCCATCCAGCGGACGCTGCGGGAGTGCGCGCTCGCCGAGATCCGCGTCTACCGGGACGTCAGCCTCGCGGTGATGGACCACATGGGGCGCATCCTCGGCTGGCCGAAGGCGAAGTCGGCGCTGCTCGCGGCCGGCATCCACGCCGTGTACGCGTACGAACGGCTGGTGGGCTGGCGCCGGATGGTGACCCTGGAGACGCCCGAGCGGCGCGACGCGCTCGGCGGACCCGCGACGACCGCCCCCGAGTTCGCCTGACCGGCCCGGCCCGCGCGACCTGTCCGGCCGGGGTCGCGCAGCCCGAACGGCGCCGGGCCCGCGCAATCTGACCGGCCGGGCCCCCGGCCCCTACAGCCAGCCCCGGTTCTTGAAGAGGCGGTAGAGGACGACCTCCAGGCCGGCCATCACCAGGATCACGGCCGGATACGACCACACCCAGTGCAGCTCCGGCATGTGGTCGAAGTTCATGCCGTAGATCCCCGCGATCATCGTCGGGACCGCGGCCATGGCCGCCCACGCGGAGATCTTGCGCATGTCGTCGTTCTGCCGCACGCTCATCTGCGCCAGGTGCGCCGACAGGATGTCCGACACCAGCCGGTCCAGGCCCTCCACCGACTCGTTCACCCGCGTGAGGTGGTCGCTCACGTCCCGGAAGAAGGGCCGTGCCTGCTCGTCGACGTAGGGCACCGTCGTGCCGAACGGCCCGGAGCCCGCCAGCCGGTTCAGCGGCAGCGCCAGCGGGCCGGTCGCCCGCCGGAACTCCAGGATCTGCCGCTTGAACTCGTAGATGCGCGAGGCGGTGTGGCGCGATCCGCCGCCGTCCGGGGAGAAGACCTCCGCCTCCAGCTCCTCCAGGTCGGTCTGCAGCTCCGTCGCCACGTCCAGGTAGTGGTCGACGACGGCGTCCGCGATCGCGTACAGCACCGCCGTGGGGCCCTTGCCCAGCATCTCCGGCTCGTGCTCCAGCCGGCGCCGCACCGCCCCCAGCGGGGAGCCCTCGCCGTGACGGACGGTCACCACGAAGTGGTCACCCAGGAAGACCATGACCTCACCGGTGGAGACCCGGTCGCTCTCGGCCTCGTACACGACCGGCTTGAGCACCGCGAACAGGGAGTCGTCGTACATCTCCAGCTTGGGCCGCTGATGGGCCTTCAGGGCGTCCTCGACCGCCAGCGGGTGCAGCGCGAACTCCTCGGTGACCAGGGAGAACTCCTTCTCCGACGGTTCGTGCAGCCCGATCCAGACGAACCCGCCCGCGGTACGCGCGTCCTCCAGGGCGTCGGAGAAGTCCTCGGGGCCCTCCTTGCGCTGCCCGTCGCGGTAGATGGCGCAGTCGACGATCACAGAGTGTCTTCTCCCCTCTCTCCGGGCCCGCCCCGGGCGGGCCTGCGCCTACCCTGGGCCGCATGCCCACGCTGATCCTGGTCCGGCACGGACGTTCCACCGCCAACACCGAGGGACTGCTCGCCGGGTGGACGCCCGGTGTCGCCCTCGACGAACGCGGCGCCGCACAGGCCGCCGCGCTGCCCGGCCGTCTCGCCGAGCTGCCCCTGTCCGAAGTGGTGAGCAGCCCGCTGCAGCGCTGCCGGGAGACCCTCCGGCCGCTGCTCGAGGCCCGTCCCGGGCTCACCGTCCACACCGACGAGCGGATCGGCGAGTGCCACTACGGCGACTGGTCCGGCCGCAAACTCGCCGAACTCAAGGACGAACCGCTGATGGAGGTCGTGCAGGCGCACCCGAGCGCCGCCGCGTTCCCCGGCGGCGAGTCCATGCGCGCGATGCAGACGCGCGCCGCCGAAGCGGTGCGCGAATGGAACGCGCGCGTGGAACGCGACCACGGCCCCGACGCCGTCTACCTCATGTGCTCGCACGGCGACATCATCAAGTCGCTCGTCGCGGACGCACTCGGACTCCATCTCGACCTCTTCCAGAGGATTTCCGTTGAACCGTGTTCCATCACCGCGATCCGTTACACCCGTCTGAGGCCGTTCCTCGTCCGCCTCGGCGACACCGGCGACTTCACGTCCCTGGTGCCGCGCGAGGAGCCGCCGGCCGACGACGCCCCGGTCGGGGGCGGTGCGGGCGCACCGTGATCGTCGGGCGCAGTAGGGTGAAGCGGTCGTGACAGCGCCGCACCCGCCCGCAGGCGTGCGGCTCGCGCGGCGACCGGTCCCCAAGCCGATCCAGATCCAGGAGACAGGACGTGTCCCGTCAGGTGTTCCTCTACGACCCGCCGGACCGTTTCGTGGCCGGTACGGTCGGACTGCCCGGGCGCCGTACGTTCTTCCTCCAGGCCACCGCCGGCCCCCGGACGACCAGCGTGGCCCTGGAGAAGACCCAGGTGGCCGCCCTCGCGGAGCGGATGGACGAACTGCTCGACGAAGTCGTGCGCCGCAGCGGCGGCAGCGCCGCCGTCCCGGCCGTGGCGCCCGCCGAGGTGGCCGACACCGCCCCCCTCGACACGCCGATCGAGGAGGAGTTCCGGGTCGGCACCATGGCCCTTGCCTGGGACGGCGAGGAACAGCGCATGATCGTCGAGGCGCAGGCCCTCGTGGAACTCGACGCGGAGTCCGACGAGGACCTCGCCGAGGCCGAGGAGCGGCTGCTGCAGGACGAGGAGAACGGGCCCCCGATGCTGCGGGTCCGGCTGACCGGCGCGCAGGCCAGAGCCTTCGCCAAGCGCGCCCTCGACGTCGTCAACGCCGGGCGGCCGCCGTGCCCGCTGTGCAGCCTCCCGCTCGATCCGGAAGGACACGTATGTCCGCGCCAGAACGGATACCGCCGCGGAGCCTGACCGCGGCCGAGCTGCTCGGCCGCGGTGAGCTCACGGTGCGCGGGCAGATCCGGGACGCCTCCAACGCCGTGCTGTACTGCTCCGTCACGCACGAGGGCCAGGAGGCCTTCTGCGTGTACAAGCCGGTCCGCGGGGAGCGCCCGCTGTGGGACTTCCCCGACGGCACCCTGGCCCAGCGCGAGGTGGCCGCGTACGAGGTGTCCGAGGTCACCGGATGGGGCCTGGTGCCGCCCACTGTGCTGCGCGACGGCCCCTTCGGCGAGGGCATGTGCCAGCTGTGGATCGAGGGCGAGCCCGGAGACGGGCTGCTGGCCCTGGTGGACGGCGAGGAGCCGGAGGACGGCTGGAAGGCCATCGGCTTCGCGGAGGCCGAGGGAGGCAGGACCGCCCTGCTCGTGCACGCCGACGACGAACGCCTGCGGCGGCTGGCCGTCCTCGACGCGGTCATCAACAACGCCGACCGCAAGGGCGGCCACCTGCTGCCCGCCGCCGGGGGCCGCCTCTACGGCATCGACCACGGGGTGACCTTCAACACCGAGAACAAGCTGCGCACCCTGCTGTGGGGCTGGGCGGGCGAGCCGCTGACCCGGGAGGCCCTCGACGTCCTGGCGAACCTGCGGGAGGCCCTGGACGGCGCCGGGACGCTGGCCCGGCGCCTGGCCGCGCTGATCACCCCGGCCGAGCTGGACGCCACACGCGCCCGCGTGGAAGCCCTCCTGAAGTCGGGACGGCACCCGGAGCCGAGCGGGGAGTGGCCGGCCATTCCATGGCCGCCCGTCTGACAGCACACCGGCCGATAAGGCGCAAGAGCGCCTTGTCGGCCATCAGGTCCGGTCCGGTTCGTATGCGGAACATCCGTCCGGTTAGGCTCATGTCATGCATGCCTGGCCCGCTTCCGAGGTCCCCGCCCTGCCTGGTCAGGGCCGCGACCTGAGGATCCACGACACCGCGACCGGCGGCCTCGTCACCCTCGACCCCGGTCCCGTCGCCCGTATCTACGTCTGCGGCATCACTCCGTACGACGCGACCCACATGGGTCACGCGGCGACCTACAACGCGTTCGACCTCGTGCAGCGCGTGTGGCTCGACACCAAGCGGCAGGTGCACTACGTCCAGAACGTCACCGACGTCGACGATCCGCTCCTCGAGCGGGCGCAGCGCGACGGACTCGACTGGGTCGCCCTCGCCGAGCGGGAGACGGCCCTCTTCCGGGAGGACATGGCCGCCCTGCGGATGCTCCCGCCGCGCCACTACATAGGCGCCGTCGAGGCCATACCGGGCATCGTGCCCCTGGTGGAGCGGCTGCGTGAGCTCGGCGCGGCCTACGACCTCGAGGGCGACATCTACTTCTCCGTCGAGTCCGACCCCCACTTCGGCGAGGTCTCCCGGCTCGACGCGGCCGCCATGAGGCTGCTGTCCGCCGAGCGCGGCGGCGACCCCGACCGGCCCGGCAAGAAGAACCCGCTCGACCCGATGCTGTGGATGGCCGCCCGTGACGGCGAGCCGAGCTGGGACGGCGGCTCCCTCGGATCCGGTCGGCCCGGCTGGCACATCGAGTGCGTCGCCATCGCCCTCGACCACCTCGGCATGGGCTTCGACGTCCAGGGCGGCGGCTCCGACCTCGCCTTCCCGCACCACGAGATGGGCGCCTCCCACGCCCAGGTGCTGACCGGCGAGTTCCCGATGGCCAAGGCCTACGTCCACGCCGGCATGGTCGCCCTCGACGGCGAGAAGATGTCCAAGTCCAAGGGCAACCTGGTCTTCGTCTCCCAGCTGCGCCGGGACGGGGTCGACCCGGCCGCCGTCCGGCTCGCGCTGCTCGCCCACCACTACCGGTCCGACTGGGAGTGGACCGACCAGGTGCTCCAGGACGCCGTGGCCCGGCTCGGGCGCTGGCGCGCCGCCGTTTCCCGGCCCGACGGCCCGCCCGCCGACGCCCTCGTCGAGGAGATCCGCGAGGCCCTCGCCGACGACCTCGACGCCCCGTCCGCGCTCGCCGCGGTCGACCGCTGGGTGGCCCGGCAGGAGCGGGAGGGCGGCACGGACACCGGCGCCCCCGGCATCGTGTCGCGTGCCGTGGACGCCCTGATGGGCGTGGCGCTGTAACGACGACGGGCACACGCCGACGAGACGCCGACGAGCCCGGCGGCCGGTTCCCAGGGACCGTGCCGACGGGCTCGTCGGGCGTCCGCCACCGGTCGTCGCCGGCCGCAATCCCGGCAAATCGCTGCGCGGCAGGGGGCCATGTGATGGGGTGAGGGCGTCTGTTGACCGTCCGGCCGGCCTCGCCGGCCCCTGGCAGAAGGACGCACCGTGGCACCCACCGAACGTTCCTTCGCACGTCGAAGACTCCTCACCGGCGCGGCCGCCCTCACCGGAGCGACCCTCCTCGGCCCCACCGCGCACGCGGCCGGGAAGAGCGGGAGCGCCTGGCCGGCCGGCTTCTCGCTGCCGCAGGGCTTCCAGCCCGAGGGCATCACCATCGGCTCCCGCCCGTACGCCTGGTTCGGCTCGCTGGCGAACGGCGACGTCTACCGCGCCAGCCTCGCCACCGGCCGCGGCGCGGTGATCGCCGAGGGCCTCGGCGCCGACCACCCCACCGTCGGCCTCAAGATCGACCCCCGCGGCAGGCTCTTCCTGAGCGGCGGCGTCAGCGGCGAACTGCGCACCGTCGACGCCCGCTCGGGCGAGACCGAGAAGGTGTACGACGTCGACGGCCTGTTCGTGAACGACGTGATCCTCACACCCGACGCCGCCTGGTTCACCGACTCCTACCGGCCCGTGCTGTACAAACTGCTCCTCGACCGGCACGGCGCGCCGGGAGCCGTCGAGACCGTGCCGCTCACCGGCGACTGGGTCCAGGGCGCCGACTTCACCGCCAACGGCATCGAACGCACCCCGGACGGCAGCGCGCTGCTCGTGGTCAACACCGTCGCGGACGGCGGCGGCCTGATGCGCGTCGACCCCCGCACCGGCGTGGGCCGCGCCGTCGACCTCGGTGCGGCGAAACTCCCGAACGGCGACGGCCTGCTGCTCCTGGGCCGGACCCTCTACGCCGTCCAGCAGCAGCAGAACGCGATCGACGTCTTCCGGCTGGACGCGGCCGGCACCCGGGGCACGGCCATCGCCCGCATCACGGACCCGCGCTTCCGCATCCCCACCACGGTCGCGGCGTGGGGCGACCGCCTGTACCTGCCCAACGCCCGCTTCGACGTGGAGCCTGCGCCGGACACCGAATACGACGCGGTGGCGGTCCGGCAGGTGTAGGACGGCGGGACACACGGCCGGGCACGACGAGGGCGGTGCGCGTCGCGCGCACCGCCCTCTCCACGCGGTCTGCCGTCCGGACCTGCCGCTCGTTTCTGCTGTCCGGTTCGCCCGCTCAGTCCTCCGAGGAGTCCCCGTCGTCCCGGTCCGAGTCGGCGTCAGCCCCCGTGTCCGCGTCCATGCCCGCGTCCGTGTCCGTGTCGGCGTCCGTCCCGGCCTCCGCCCTCGGCGCCTTCGGCGGCTTCGTACGGCCGCCGGGCCGCTCCCGCCGGTAGGAGGTGCCGTCGCCGCCGTCCGCCCCGGCGGGGCCGGCTCCGTCCCTGCGCCGCAGGTAGCGTTCGAACTCGCGGGCGATCGCCTCGCCCGACGCCTCCGGCAGCTCCGCGGTGTCCCGGGCCTCCTCCAGCGTCTGGACGTACTCGGCGACCTCGCTGTCCTCGGCGGCCAGCTGGTCCACGCCGACCTGCCAGGCGCGCGAGTCCTCGGGCAGCTCGCCCAGCGGGATGCGCACGTCGATCAGATCCTCGAGACGGTTGAGCAGGGCCAGCGTCGCCTTCGGATTCGGCGGCTGCGAGACGTAGTGCGGCACCGCGGCCCACAGGCTCACCGCCGGCACGCCCGCGTGCGTGCACGCCTCCTGCAGCACACCGACGATGCCCGTCGGGCCCTCGTACTTGGTCTCCTCCAGGTCCATGCGGCGGGCGAGGTCCGGGTCGGACGTGGTCCCGCTGATCGGGACCGGACGCGTGTGCGGGGTGTCGCCGAGCAGGGCGCCCAGGATGACCACGAGCTCCACGCCCAGCTCGTGCGCGAAGCCGAGCAGTTCGTTGCAGAACGAGCGCCAGCGCATCGACGGCTCGATGCCCCGGACGAGCACCAGATCGCGCGGCTTGTCACCGCCGACGCGGACGACGGACAGTCTCGTCGTCGGCCACGTGATCTTGCGCACTCCGGCGTCCATCCACACCGTGGGGCGGTTCACCTGGAAGTCGTAGTAGTCCTCGGCGTCCAGCGCCGCGAACACCTCGCCCTTCCACTCCCTGTCCAGATGCGCGACCGCGGTGGAAGCGGCGTCGCCGGCATCGTTCCAGCCCTCGAACGCGGCCACCATGACCGGGTCGATCAGCTCGGGAACCCCCTCGAGCTCGATCACCCAGTGCCTCCTTCCGACGTGCCCTCGCCTGACCACCCAACCTTACGGCGTCCGGCGGGGGCGTCCGCAGCCCCCTTGCACGGGGGAGTGAACGGATCACTGCCCCGATCGTCACCCAGGAACACCCGCCGCCACCTGCCCCTCACAGGGTCGACCGCAGCCACTGCTCCACGCTCGCGATGTGCACGGTCGCCCAGGAGCGGGCCGTCTCCGCGTCGCGGTCGCGCAGGGCCGCCAGGATCGCCCGGTGCTCGTGCAGGGTGCGGCTGACCGCGTCCCGCTGGGTCAGCCCGCGCCAGATCCGGGCCCGGGTGGTCGGCCCGGACAGGCCGTCGAGCAGGGAGCTGAGCACCGAGTTGCCGGCGCTCTGCACGATGCTCCGGTGGAACTCGAGGTCGCTCGCGACCAGGTCCTCCACCGACGGGTTGTCACCGAGCTGGTCCAACTGGGCGGAGAGCGCGTCCAGTTGCTGCTCGCTGATGAGGGAGGCGGCCATCCCCGTGGCGGCGGGTTCCAGGATGCGGCGCACGGCCAGGAACTCCAGGACCGTGTCGTCCCGGTGGAAGTCGACGACGAAGCTCATCGCCTCCAGCAGCAGCTGCGGGTCGAGGCTGGTGACGTACGTGCCGTCGCCCTGCCGCACGTCCAGGATCCGGATGAGCGACAGCGCCCGCACCGCCTCCCGGAGCGAGTTGCGGGACAGCCCGAGTTCGGACGCGAGTTCGCTCTCCTTGGGCAGCCGGTCCCCGGGGCGCAGCGCGCCGGAGACGATCATGTCCTTGATCTTCTCGATCGCCTCGTCGGTGACTGCCATGCACGGCCTCCCTGTGGTTCCGCTGACCCTGAGACATCGGATGTCTCAGGGTCAAGTATGCGGTCCCAGGGGGTCCGGCGGGGCGCCGAACGATCAAGCCGTCGAAGGGACGCACGGAGGCCCGGACGAAGCCCGGACGAAGGGACGTACGAAGCCCGGACGAAGGGACGTACGAAGGCCCGGACGAAGGGAAGGAGGCCCGGACGAAGGGAAGTACGAGCGCCGGGGCGGCGACGGGGCGCCGCCTACTTCTCCTCGAGCAGCGCCCGCACCTTCGCCCGCACGTCCTCCGTGGCCAGGCCGCGGATCGTCAGCGTGGTGCGGCGCCGCAGCACGTCGTCCGCCGTCTCGGCCCACTCGTGGTCCCGGGCGTAGACGACCTGGGCCCAGATCTCCGGGGCGTCCGGGTGGACGCGCTCGCCCAGCTCCGGCCTCTCGTTGGCGAGGCGGGCGATGTCGAAGGCCAGCGAACCGTAGTGGGTGGCCAGGTGCCGGGCGGTGTCGGCGGCCATGCGCGGACCCGGCGCGGGGCCGTCCACCAGCAGCCGGTGCGCGACCGCCCGCGGGTTCGCCACCCCGGGCAGCGGCAGCCTCCTCGGCAGGGACGCGACCGGCTCGAAGCCGTCGCCCAGCGGGTGACCGGGCAGTTCCTGGAGCTTCTTCATCACCGTGCGGCCGATGTGCCGGAACGTCGTCCACTTGCCGCCCGCCACGGACAGCATGCCGCCCCGGCCCTCGGTGACGACCGTCTCCCGCTTGGCCTTCGCCGTGTCGCCGGGCCCGCCCGGCAGCACGCGCAGCCCCGCGAAGGCGTACGTGATCAGGTCACGGTCGAGCTGCTGGTCCCGGACGGAGAACGCGGCCTCGTCCAGGATCTGGGCTATGTCCTTGTCGGTCACCGCGACGTCCGCCGGATCGCCCTCGAACGCCTCGTCGGTGGTGCCGAGCAGCAGCATGTCCTCCCACGGCAGCGCGAAGGTGATGCGGTACTTGTCGATCGGGGTGGCCAGCGCCGCCTTCCACGGGGAGGTGCGCTTGAGGACCAGGTGCGCGCCCTTCGACAGCCGGATCGACGGGGCGGCGTCCGGGTCCTCCATCCGGCGCAGGTGGTCCACCCACGGGCCGGTGGCGTTGAGCACGAGACGGGCATCCACCCCGAACTCGTCCCCGGACAGGCGGTCGCGCAGCTCCGCGCCCGTCACCCGCCCCCTGGTGAACCGCAGGCCGGCGACCTCGGCGTGGTTGAGCACCACCGCGCCCGACTCGACGGCCGCGCGGACCGTCATCAGCGCCATGCGCGCGTCGTTCATCTGGTCGTCGCCGTACACGGCCACGGCCCTGAGGTTCTCGGTGCGCAGCTCGGGCACGTCCCGCGCGGCCCGCGCGGGGCTGAGCAGGTGGCCGACGCCGTCCCCGAACGCCGACAGCATCGAGTACGCGAACACGCCCGCCCCGAGCTTCGCGGCGCCGTGCGGCCCGCCCTTGTACACCGGGAGGTAGAAGGTGAGCGGGTTCGCCAGGTGGGGGGCCACCTGGCGGGAGACCGCACGGCGCTCGAAGTGGTTCTCCGCCACCAGCTTCACCGCGCCGGTCTGCAGGTAGCGCAGACCGCCGTGGAGCAGCTTGGAGGAGGCGGACGACGTGGCGCCGGCGAAGTCGCCGGCGTCGACCAGGGCCACCCTGAGCCCGGACTGCGCGGCGTGCCAGGCGGTGGAGATGCCCAGGATGCCGCCGCCGATCACGAGAAGGTCGTACGACGCCCTGGCGAGCTGCTCCCGGGTCTCGGCTCGGCTCGGGTTGCAGCCGGACGCCGGGCGCGTCCCCAGGGCAGGCACGGACTGCAGGGTGGACTGAGTGGTCATGTCGGGTTCTTACTCCTCGTCCTCGAGCCAGCCCATGGTCCGTTCGACGGCCTTGAGCCAGCTCTTGTACTCACGGTCGCGGGTCTCCGCGTCCATGCGGGGGGTCCACTCGGCGGCCCGGCGCCAGTTGGCGCGCAGGTCGTCGGTGCTGGTCCAGAAGCCGACGGCGAGGCCGGCGGCGTAGGCGGCGCCGAGGCAGGTGGTCTCGGCGACCATCGGGCGCACCACGGGCGCGTCCAGGACGTCCGCGAGGGTCTGCATCAGCAGGTTGTTGGAGGTCATGCCGCCGTCGACCTTGAGGGCGGCCAGCTCGACGCCGGAGTCCTTCGTCATCGCGTCGCTGATCTCGCGGGTCTGCCAGGCGGTGGCCTCCAGGACGGCGCGCGCCAGATGCGCCTTGGTGACGTACCGGGTCAGGCCGGCGATCACCCCGCGGGCGTCGGGGCGCCAGTACGGGGCGAACAGGCCGGAGAAGGCCGGCACGAAGTAGGCGCCGCCGTTGTCCTCGACCGACAGCGCGAGCGTCTCGATCTCGGCCGCGGTGGAGATCAGGCCCATCTGGTCGCGCATCCACTGCACCAGCGAACCGGTGACGGCGATCGAGCCCTCCAGGGCGTAGACCGGGGTCTGGTCGCCGATCCGGTAGCCGACCGTGGTCAGCAGGCCGGAGTAGGAGTTGATGATCTTGTCGCCGGTGTTCATCAGCATGAAGGTGCCGGTGCCGTACGTCGACTTCGCCTCGCCCTCGGCGAAGCAGGTCTGGCCGAACAGGGCCGCCTGCTGGTCGCCGAGCGCGGAGGCGACCGGGATGCCGCCGAGCAGCTCGCCCAGCTTGCCGCCGGTGATCTCGCCGTACACCTCGGCCGAGGAGCGGATCTCCGGGAGCATCGCCATCGGGACGCCGATGGACTCGCAGATTCTCTCGTCCCACTCCAGGGTGTGCAGGTTCATCAGCAGGGTGCGGGAGGCGTTGGTGACGTCGGTGACGTGCCGGCCGCCGTCGACACCGCCGGTCAGGTTCCAGATGACCCAGCTGTCCATGGTGCCGAAGAGGATGTCGCCCGCCTCGGCGCGCTCCCGCAGGCCGTCGACGTGATCGAGCAGCCAGCGGGCCTTCGGTCCGGCGAAGTAGGAGGCCAGCGGCAGACCGGTCTCGCGGCGGAAGCGGTCCTGGCCGACGTTGCGGCCGAGTTCCTTGCACAGGGCGTCGGTGCGGGTGTCCTGCCAGACGAGGGCGTTGTGGACGGGCTCACCGGTGTTCTTGTCCCACAGCAGCGTGGTCTCGCGCTGGTTGGTGATGCCGATGGCCTTGATGTCGTCGCGGGTGATGCCGGCCTTCTCGATGGCTCCGGCGACGACCTCCTGGACGTTGGTCCAGATCTCGGTGGCGTCGTGCTCCACCCAGCCCGGCTTCGGGAAGATCTGCTCGTGCTCCTTCTGGTCGACGGAGACGATGCGGCCGTCACGGTCGAAGACGATGCAGCGGGACGAGGTCGTGCCCTGGTCGATGGCGGCGATGAAGGGGCCGTGCCCGTGGGACGAGATGCCGGCGGTGTGGGCGTCGGTCACTGTGTGCTCCTGGAAGGTCCGTGGTCGAGGGGCTGTGCGTACGGCACGCGCTGGAGGTCCGGTGTGTCTAGGCGAACGCGGCGTTGTAGATGCCCGCGGCTATCGCGCCGCCGATCAGCGGGCCGGCCACCGGGACCCAGGCGTAGCTCCAGTCGGAGCCGCCCTTGTTCGGCAACGGCAGCAGGGCGTGCACGATGCGCGGGCCGAGGTCGCGGGCGGGGTTGATGGCGTAGCCGGTCGGGCCGCCGAGGGACAGGCCGATCGAGACCACCACGAGTGCGGTGATCAGCGCGCCCAGGGGGCCGAGGCCCTTGCCGCTGTCGTTCAGGCCCTGCGTCAGGACGGCGAGGACCAGCACGATCGTGCCGATGATCTCCGTCGCGAGGTTCTGCACCGCGTTGCGGATCTCCGGGCCGGTGGAGAAGACCCCGAGCACCGGCCCGGCGCCCTTCTCCTGCGCCTCCACGGCCTTGGCCGCGGTCGCCTGCGCCCCCGGACCGCCGACGATCTCCCGGTCGGTGAGGTGGGCGTGGAACTGCCCGTAGTAGGCGACCCAGACCAGCGCCGCGCCGATCATGGCGCCCAGGAACTGTCCGGCCCAGTAGACCGGCACGTCGCTCCAGTCGCCGTCCTTGATGGCGAGGGCGAGCGTGACGGCCGGGTTCAGGTGGGCGCCGGACAGCGGCGCCGAGGTGTAGACCGCCGTGAGCACGGCGAAGCCCCAGCCTAAGGCGATGGCGAGCCAGCCGGCGTTGCGGGCTTTGGATGCCTTCAGTGTGACGGCGGCGCAGACGCCGCCGCCGAGCAGGATGAGTACGGCGGTACCGATGGTCTCGCCGATGAAGATGTCGGAGCTGGACACCCGCGACTCCTTGTCCTTCGTCCAGGGAAGCCGGAACCCCGGGTCCCTCCGGGGGTTCGGCGCCCTCAGGGGTGAGAGCGATGCCGGCCCTTGGCGTTGTCACACTCTAGCGTGAATTGCCGGTAGGTGTTCGACAATGCCGACCGCTGGACGGGAGTCTCGCCGTGGGGTCGCGTGTGCGTCAATAGTTCGTTTACCGAAAATATGATTGTTACTCATCGCCACGAGCAGTCGATCTTCCTGGTCAGTGCCCACGGCGGGGCGCACGGGCGCACGGGACGGTCACGAATTTTGCCGCTTTTGTCGGCATATGTCGATGGCCGGAACGCCCCCCGGCGTTCCGGCCGCCGTTCGCGCCTCGCGCCGGTCAGAACCGCCCGGCGCCCAGATCCCGCGACACCGCACGCGCGCAGTCCCGCACCGCCGCGATCAGCTCCGGCCGCAGCTCGCCGTCCCGGCACAGCCGCTCCACCGCGCCCGTGATGCCGACCGCGCCCACCGGCATGCGCCGCCGGTCGTGGATGGGCGCGGCGATGGCCGCCACGCCCTCCCAGGTCTCCTCGACGTCCGCCGCCCAGCCACGCGCGCGCGTGAGATCGAGGATGTGCTCAAAACCCTCCAGGTCGCACACGGTCCGCTCGGTGAAGGCCTTGCGGTCGGCCTCCAGCGCCTCGCTGTGCGCGACCGGGTCGTACGCCGACAGCACCTTGCCCAGGGCCGTGGAGTGCAGCGGCTGCATCGCCCCGATCTCCAGCACCTGCCGACTGTCGTCGGGCCGGAAGACGTGGTGCACGATCAGCACCCCGTGCTGGTGCAGCACCCCCAGGTAGACGCTCTCGCCGCTGGAACGGGCCAGGTCGTCCGTCCACACCAGGGCCCGCGCCCGCAGCTCGTGCACGTCGAGATAGGTGGTGCCCAGGCGCAGCAGCTCCGCCCCCAGCTGGTAGCGCCCCGACGCGTCGTCCTGCTCGACGAAGCCCTCCTGCTGCAGGGTGCGCAGAATGCCGTGGGCGGTGCCTTTGGCGAGGCCCAGCGAGGAGGCGATGTCCGACAGGCCGAGGCGTCGCTCTCCGCCCGCGAGGAGCCGCAGCATCGCGGCCGCCCGTTCGAGCGACTGGATGTTCCGTGCCATCGCCGTGCTGCCTCCGTCCCCTTCGACCGTCGCCGTGCGACGTCGCGCCACTGTTCGGCAATGTCGAACACTACCGGTCGATGCCAACCTCCCGCTAATGGTCGGTCAACACCTGTTGCGTCACTCGTATCCCGCCGGTGCCCCGCCCGTCATCCTCGTCCGCTCCGTGGACGCCCTCACCACCGAGGCAGCCGTCCGCTCGCACGCCCTCCGGCCGCCGGGGCGGTCGTCCCCTCGTCACTCCTCCGGCCGCCGGGGCGGTCGTCCCCTCGTCACTCCTCCGGCCGCCGGGGCAGCCGTCCGCTCGCACGCCCTCCGGCCGCCGGGGCGGTCGTCCGGCCCGTGGACGCCCCGACCGCCGGGCGGCCGACCCGGTTACTCTGACGTGGTGCGCCCACCGCGGAGAGTTCCGCGGGCGGACGCAAAGCCGACAGCCGTCGCACCTCAAGGGAGCCCCTTCATGGCCTCGTCGCCGACCCCTTCCGCCGACAGCCGGACCCGTGTGTCCGAACTCCGTGAGGCGCTGGCCACCCGTGTGGTCGTCGCCGACGGAGCGATGGGCACCATGCTCCAGGCCCAGGAGCCGACCCTGGAGGACTTCCAGAACCTCGAGGGATGCAACGAGGTCCTCAACGTCACCCGGCCCGACATCGTCCGTTCGGTCCACCAGGCGTACTTCGCCGTGGGCGTCGACTGCGTCGAGACCAACACCTTCGGCGCGAACCACGCCGCCATGGCCGAGTACGAGATCGAGGAACGCGTCTTCGAGCTGTCCGAGGCCGGCGCCCGCATCGCCCGCGAGGTGGCCGACGAGTTCACCGCCGGTGACGGCCGCCGCCGCTGGGTCCTGGGCTCGATCGGCCCCGGCACCAAGCTGCCCACCCTGGGGCACGTCCCCTACACCACCCTCCGCGACGGCTTCCAGGCCAACGCCGAGGGACTGCTCGCCGGCGGCGCCGACGCCCTCATCGTCGAGACCACCCAGGACCTGCTGCAGACCAAGGCCTCGATCCTGGGCGCCCGCCGCGCCATGGAGGCCACCGGCGCCGAGGTGCCGCTGCTCTGCTCGATGGCCTTCGAGACGACCGGCACCATGCTGCTGGGCTCCGAGATCGGCGCCGCGCTCACCGCGCTGGAACCCCTCGGCATCGACATGATCGGCCTGAACTGCTCCACCGGCCCCGCCGAGATGAGCGAGCACCTGCGCTACCTCGCCCGGCACTCCCGCATCCCGCTGCTGTGCATGCCGAACGCCGGCCTGCCCGTCCTGACCAAGGACGGCGCCCACTTCCCGCTCGACGCGGAGGGCCTCGCCGACGCGCAGCAGACCTTCGTCCGGGACTACGGCCTCTCCCTCGTCGGCGGCTGCTGCGGCACCACCCCCGAGCACCTGCGCCAGGTCGTCGAACGGGTCCGCGACCTCGCCCCCGCCGAGCGCGCCCCGCAGCCCGAGCCGGGCGCCGCCTCCCTCTACCAGACGGTCCCCTTCCGCCAGGACACCTCCTACCTGGCGATCGGCGAGCGCACCAACGCCAACGGCTCGAAGAAGTTCCGCGAGGCCATGCTGGAGGGCCGCTGGGACGACTGCGTGGAGATCGCCCGCGAGCAGATCCGCGAGGGCGCGCACATGCTCGACCTGTGCGTGGACTACGTCGGCCGCGACGGCGTCGCCGACATGCGGGAACTCGCCGGCCGCCTGGCCACCGCCTCCACCCTGCCGATCGTGCTGGACTCCACCGAGGTCGACGTCGTCCGGGCCGGCCTGGAGAAGCTCGGCGGCCGCGCCGTCATCAACTCCGTCAACTACGAGGACGGCGACGGCCCCGAGTCCCGCTTCGCCAAGGTCACCCAGCTCGCCAGGGAACACGGCGCCGCGCTGATCGCGCTGACCATCGACGAGGAGGGCCAGGCCCGCACCGCGGAGAAGAAGGTCGAGATCGCCGAACGGCTCATCGCCGACCTGACCGGCAACTGGGGCGTCCACGAGTCGGACATCCTCATCGACTGCCTGACCTTCACCATCTGTACCGGCCAGGAGGAGTCCCGCAAGGACGGCATCGCCACCATCGAGGCGATCCGCGAACTCAAGCGCCGCCACCCGGACGTGCAGACCACCCTCGGCCTGTCCAACATCTCCTTCGGCCTCAACCCGGCCGCCCGCATCCTGCTCAACTCCGTCTTCCTGGACGAGTGCGTCAAGGCCGGCCTGGACTCGGCGATCGTGCACGCCTCCAAGATCCTGCCGATCGCCCGCTTCAGCGAGGAGGAGGTCACCACCGCCCTCGACCTCATCCACGACCGCCGCGCCGAGGGCTACGACCCGCTGCAGAAGCTGATGGCCCTGTTCGAGGGAGCCACCGCCAAGTCCCTGAAGGCCGGAAAGGCCGAGGAACTCGCCGCGCTGCCGCTGGAGGAGCGCCTCAAGCGCCGCATCATCGACGGCGAGCGCAACGGCCTGGAAGCCGACCTCGACGCCGCGCTCCAGGACCGGCCCGCCCTGGACATCGTCAACGAGACGCTGCTGGACGGCATGAAGACCGTCGGCGAGCTGTTCGGCTCCGGCCAGATGCAGCTGCCGTTCGTCCTGCAGTCCGCCGAGGTCATGAAGGCGGCCGTCGCCCACCTCGAACCGCACATGGAGAAGACCGACGAGGCCGGCAAGGGCACCATCGTGCTGGCCACCGTACGCGGCGACGTGCACGACATCGGCAAGAACCTGGTCGACATCATCCTGTCCAACAACGGCTACAACGTCGTCAACCTCGGCATCAAGCAGCCGGTCTCCGCGATCCTGGAAGCGGCCGAGGAGCACCGGGCCGACGTCATCGGCATGTCCGGGCTCCTGGTCAAATCCACCGTGATCATGAAGGAGAACCTGGAGGAGCTCAACCAGCGCGGCCTGGCCGCCGCTTACCCGGTCATCCTCGGCGGCGCCGCCCTCACCCGGGCATACGTCGAGCAGGACCTGCACGAGCTGTACGAGGGCGAAGTCCGCTACGCCCGCGACGCGTTCGAGGGACTGCGCCTGATGGACGCCCTCATCGGCGTCAAGCGGGGCGTACCCGGCGTGAAACTGCCCGAGCTGAAGCAGCGCCGGGTACGCGCTGCCACCGTCGAGGTGGAGGAGCGGCCGGAGGAGGGCCACGTCCGCTCCGACGTCGCCACCGACAACCCCGTCCCCACCCCGCCCTTCTGGGGCACCCGCGTCATCAAGGGCATCCAGCTCAAGGAGTACGCGAGCTGGCTGGACGAGGGCGCGCTGTTCAAGGGCCAGTGGGGCCTGAAGCAGGCCCGCTCCGGCGAGGGACCGACGTACGACGAACTCGTGGAGACCGAGGGCCGTCCGCGGCTGCGCGGCCTGCTGGACCGGCTCCAGACGGAGAACCTGCTGGAGGCGGCCGTCGTGTACGGCTACTTCCCCTGCGTCTCCAAGGACGACGACCTCATCGTCCTGGACGAACAGGGCAACGAGCGCACCCGCTTCACCTTCCCCCGCCAGCGCCGCGGCCGCCGGCTGTGCCTGGCCGACTTCTTCCGCCCGGAGGAGTCGGGCGAGACGGACGTCGTCGGCTTCCAGGTCGTCACCGTCGGCTCCCGCATCGGCGCGGAGACGGCCCGCATGTTCGAGGCCAACGCCTACCGCGACTACCTCGAACTGCACGGTCTGTCCGTGCAGTTGGCCGAGGCGCTCGCCGAGTACTGGCACGCCCGCGTCCGCGGCGAACTCGGCTTCGCGGGCGAGGACCCGAGCGACATCGAGGACATGTTCGCCCTCAAGTACCGGGGCGCCCGCTTCTCCCTCGGCTACGGCGCCTGCCCGAACCTGGAGGACCGCGCCAAGATCGCCGACCTGCTCCAGCCGGAGCGCATCGGCGTCCACCTGTCCGAGGAGTTCCAGCTGCACCCCGAGCAGTCCACGGACGCGATCGTGATCCACCACCCGGAGGCGAAGTACTTCAACGCCCGCTGACGGCCCCGCCCGGGCCGCACCGGCGCACGCCGGGGACACCCCCGGCCGTACTGCCGGTGTCCCCCGGCACACCGGGTTCAAACGAGGCGCTTCGCCCCCGACAGTCGTACACTGGTCGGTCCACCGCAGGCCGGTTGCTCACCTTTGCGAAAAAGGGGCAGCCGGCCTGATCGTCCCTCAAGGAGGTGCGCCCGGATGACCAGTACGGTCCCCGCGCTCGGAACCGGTACGGCCCAAGGCTCGGGCTCAGCCCTTCAGGCCGTGCTCCTGGACATGGACGGAACCCTGGTGGACACCGAAGGGTTCTGGTGGGACGTCGAGGTGGAGGTCTTCGCCCGCCTCGGCCACGCCCTGGACGACTCCTGGCGGCACGTCGTCGTCGGCGGCCCCATGACCCGCAGCGCCGGCTTCCTCATCGAAGCCACCGGCGCCGGCATCGACCTCGCCGAACTCACCGTCCTGCTCAACCAGGGGTTCGAGGAGCGCATCGCGGACGCCCTGCCGCTGATGCCGGGCGCCGCCCGGCTGCTCGCCGAACTCTCCGAGTACCAAGTCCCCACCGCCCTGGTCTCCGCCTCCCACCGCCGCATCATCGACCGCGTGCTCGACTCGCTCGGATCCCACCACTTCGGGCTGTCCGTCGCCGGCGACGAGGTACGGCGCACCAAGCCCCACCCCGACCCGTACCTGGTCGCGGCAGCCGGACTCGGCGTCGACCCGACCAGATGCGCGGTCGTGGAGGACACCGCGACCGGTGTCGCCGCCGCCGAGGCCGCGGGCTGCCACGTGGTGGCCGTGCCGTCGGTCGCACCCATCGCGCCCGCCGAGCGGCGCACCGTCGTCCCCTCCCTGGAAGCGGTCGACCTGACCTTCCTGCGCGGCCTGATGACCACCGGCTGACGCGGCCGCGGGAAAGCGTTCACCCTGAGCGCCGGGACACACGGTTTCCGGCCGGAATTCGGAGAGACCGGCGGATGACCGAATTCCGCTCCCTCGTACAATGTTTGACCATGTGACGTTCCCCACTCCCCAGGCGGTCGACAGGGCGGCCGGGGTGTGCTGTTCACCCCCATTCGGGGGTGTCCGGCGTGCCCTTGTGTCCCGATTGGTGGAACGCTGCACGAATCCTTCCACTGTCGGGTTTTCGGTGTGTCCACGCCCGGATTCGCTGCGTGATGGCGGATCGCCTCCGGCGACCGCCAACCCCCGTGCGGGCGCGCATTAATCTCGTCGCGAGAACATCGATCCCTACCCCCGTGAATCCGCGTCGACACCCCTGCACGCCGGATGCACGGTCCTCACAGCTCTGGAGAAACTCGAGCATGAACCGCAAGACTTTGGTGCTGCCGGCCGTGGTCGGCCTGCTCGCCCCGGTTCTCGCCGCCTGTGGCGGGTCCGACGGCGGTAGCGACGGCGGGGATGCGATCGTCGTCGGCACCACGGACCGGTTCACCGCCACCAAGGACGCCCCGGCGCCGCTCGACCCCGCGTACGCCTACGACGTCGGCACCTGGAACATCCTGCGCCAGACCGTGCAGACCCTGATGATCCAGCCGAAGGGCGAGGGCGACCCGGTGCCCGAGGCCGCCCAGAGTTGCTCCTTCACCGACTCGGGCAACGAGCGCTACGCCTGCAAGCTGCGCGACGGCCTGAAGTTCTCCAACGGCGACAAGATCACCGCGGCCGACGTGAAGTACTCCATCGACCGCGCCCGCGCCATCAAGGCCGACTCCGGCGTCTTCGCCCTGCTGTCCACCATCGACACCGTCGAGACGCAGGGTGACAACGAGGTCATCTTCCACCTCAAGACCGCCGATGCCACCTTCCCCTTCAAGCTGTCGACTCCGGTCGCGGGCATCGTCAACCCCGACGACTACCAGAAGGACAAGCTGCGCGACGGCTTCGACGTGGACGGCTCCGGCCCCTACACCCTGCACGCCGAGGTCAAGAACGACGAGATCGTCAAGGCCACCTTCAGCAAGAACCCCAACTACAAGGGCGTCCTGAAGGTCAACAACTCCAAGGTCGACATGGTCTCCTTCGCGGACGCCGCGAAGATGGGCGACGCCCTGGACAAGGGTGACATCGACGTCATGACCCGCACCATGTCGCCGGAGCAGATCCAGGCGCTGTCCAGCAAGTCCGGCAGCAACGTCGACCTGGTCGAGATGGCCGGCCTGGAGATCCGCTACCTCGCCTTCAACACCAGCGCCCCGACGGTGAAGTCCAAGGCCGTCCGCCAGGCGATCGCCCAGCTCATCAACCGCGGCGAGCTCGTCTCCAAGGTCTACGGCACCCAGGCCGAGCCGCTCTACTCGATGGTCCCGGCGAGCATCACCGGCCACTCCAACTCGTTCTTCAACAAGTACGGGGACCCGAGCGTCACCAAGGCCAAGGCCCGGCTGACCGCAGCCGGCATCACCACCCCGGTCAAGCTGACCCTGCATTACACGACCGACCACTACGGCTCCGCCACCAAGAAGGAGTTCGAGGTCCTGCGGCAGCAGCTCAACGACAGCGGGCTGTTCGACGTCACCATCAAGGGCACCCCCTGGGAGTCCTTCGTCCCGGCCGAACGCAAGGGCGAGTACGACGTCTTCGGCATGGGCTGGTTCCCGGACTTCCCGGACGCCGACAACTACCTCGCGCCCTTCCTCGACAAGGACAACTTCCTCAAGTCGCCGTACCGCAACAGCACCGTCATCAACAGCCTGATCCCGGAGTCCCGCCGCGAGGCGGACCGGGTCGGAGCGGCCACCAGCCTCACCGAGATCCAGGACGCCATCGCCGAGGACGTCCCGCTGCTGCCGCTGTGGCAGGGCAAGCAGTACGTCGCCTCCGGCGACAAGGTCACCGGCACCGCGTACGCGCTCAACTCCTCCTCCACCCTCCAGCTGTGGGAGCTCGGCCGCGGCGTGGGCGGCTGACACCCACCCCGAACGGCCGACGGCGAGAACACCGAGGGCGCCCCTTCCATGGAAGGAGCGCCCTCGGTGTTCTCGTCAGCCGGGCCGGGCCTACTGCGCGCCGGGCCGCACCAGCCCGCTCTCGTACGCGTACACCGCGGCCTGCACCCGGTCCCGCAGCCCCAGCTTGGTCAGCACATGGCCGACGTGCGTCTTGACCGTCGTCTCGCTGACGAACAGGTCCGCGGCGATCTCCGCGTTGGACAGACCACGGGCCACCAGCTTCAGCACCTCCACCTCACGGTCGGTGAGCGTGTGCAGCGTGTCCGGCACCGGCTCGTCGCCGGAGGGCAGATGCGTGGCGTACTTGTCGAGCAGCCGCCGCGTGATGCTCGGCGCGAGCATCGCCTCACCCGCCGCCACCACCCGGATCGCCTGCACCAGCTCATTGGCCGGCGCGTCCTTCAGCAGGAACCCGCTGGCGCCCGCCCGCAACGCCTCCACCACGTACTCGTCCAGATCGAAGGTCGTCAGCACCAGCACCTTCGCCGGGCCGTCCCGCCCCGGCCCGGTGATCTGCCGGGTCGCCTCCACGCCGTCCATACGCGGCATACGGATGTCCATCAGGACCACGTCGGGCTGCAGCGCCCGTACCTGGTCGAGGGCCTGCAGGCCGTCTCCGGCCTCGCCGACGACCGCGAGGTCCTGCTCGGCCTCCAGGATCATCCGGAACCCGGTACGCAGCAGCGGCTGGTCGTCGACCAATAGGACGCGGATGGCCACGTAAGTCTCCTTCGCTAGTCCGGCCCCATTCTGCCCTGCGCCCGCTCAGCGACCGGACCCGGTCACCCGCACCGGCAGCGGATACGGCGGGGGAGTGCCGCCGAACTCCGGGCAGTGCGCCCGGTGGTCGCACCAGCCGCAGAGCTTCGTCGGCCGCGGCCGCCAGTCGCCCGTCTCCGTCGCCAGCCGGATCGCCTCCCACAGCGCCAGCAGCTTGCGCTCCACACGCTCCAGGTCGGCGAGGACCGGGTCGTACGTCAGCACGTCCCCACTGCCCAGGTACACCAGCTGGAGCCGGCGCGGGACCACCTTCTTCAGCCGCCACACCACCAGGGCGTAGAACTTCATCTGGAACAGAGCGCTCTCCGCGTACTCGGGCCGGGGAGCCTTGCCCGTCTTGTAGTCGACGATCCGCACCTCGCCCGTCGCCGCCACGTCCACCCGGTCGATGATCCCGCGCAGCCTCAGCCCGGAGGCCAGCTCCGCCTCGACGAACAGCTCACGCTCGGCGGGCTCCAGCCGGGTCGGGTCCTCCAACGTGAACCAGCGCTCCACGAGCTGCTCGGCCTCCGCCAGCCACCGGGCGAGCCGCTCGCCGTCGGCATCGTCCCGGAACAGCTCCGCGACCTCCGGCCGGGACTCCCGCAGCCGGTCCCACTGGCCGGGGACGAGGGACTTGGCGCGCGGCGCGGTCCGCTCGGCGGCCGGCGCGTCGAAGAGGCGCTCCAGGACCGCGTGCACCAGGGTCCCCCTGGTGGCCGCCTCGCTCGGCTTCTCGGGCAGCCGGTCGATGACCCGGAACCGGTACAGCAGAGGGCACTGCATGAAGTCGCCGGCACGGGACGGGGACAGGCCGGTGGGCGCGCCGGCCGCCGGCGCCCGCGCGCCCACCGCGTCGACCACGCCCACCCCGTCCACCGCTCCGGCCGCGGCCACCGCTTCGGCCGTCACCACCGCCGCCGGCTCCGCCGGAACCGGCGCCCCGGCTGGTGCGGCGCCGTCACCCTGGGCCTGCGCCGCGTCCTCCGTGCTCGTCTCCATGCCCCCAGACCTTACGGCCCGCCACTGACAGTGACCCACCTGCGGCCGTGACAGGTGTGACGGAGGGTGGAACACAGGGGGTGCCGGGGCGGAACGCACCGCGACGGCCGCATACCATCGACCCGAGACCCTTCCGCCCGGCAGGCGCGGAAGACGCTTCGAACGAGGGGACACCGTGGACGAGAGCGGCGGGAGCGGGCAGCCGCGCACCGGCACCGACGAGTCGGCCGACCACCTCGCGGGAACCGCGACCCCGGCCGACACCGAGGGCGGCACCACGGCGGCCGACGACACCCGGACGCCGGGCACGCGCCCCGCCCCCGCCCCCACCCCGACGCCGTCCGGCGAACCCGCGGAAGCGGCGCCGCCGTCCGACGGCAACGGTGTCACCGCGCAGACCGAGGACGGGGAGCCGGCATCCCCGCCCCGGCCGGCCGACACCTCGGAGCCGGACCCCGGCACCGACGGACCCGCCCCCTCCACCGGCACGCCCGCCCACCCGGCGTCCCCGGCCGACCACCGCCCGGCCCCCGCCGAGGACGCCCCCGCCGAGGACGCCCCCGCCGAGGACGCCCCGGCCGAGGACGCCCCCGCGCAGGACCGCCCCTCCGCACACCGGCCGGACACCCCGCCCACCCCCGACCACCCGGCCCAAGGCGACCACCCGGCCCCCGCCGACCACCCGGCCGCCGCCGATCACCCGGCCGCCCCCCACCCCACCAGGTCCGGGAACCGCACGCCGGCGCACTCCCCGGGTGGAGGAGCCAAGAATCCGCCGCCGCAGCGCCCCGAGCCGCGGGGCGGGCTGCTGATGGGACGCCCCTTCGGCGTACCGGTCTACGTCGCGCCCAGCTGGTTCCTCGTCGCCGCCCTGATCACCTGGGTGTTCGGCGGACAGCTCGAACGCGTGCTGCCCGAACTCGGCGCCGCCCGCTACCTGGTCTCCCTCTTCTTCGCGGTCGCCTTCTACGCCTCCGTCCTGGTCCACGAACTGGCCCACACGGTCGCCGCACTGCGCTTCAAACTGCCGGTCCGCCGCATCCAGCTCCAGTTCTTCGGCGGCGTCTCCGAGATCGAGAAGGAGGCCGAGACCCCCGGACGGGAGTTCGTGCTCGCCTTCGTCGGCCCGCTGCTCTCCCTCGTCCTGGCCGGCGTCTTCTACCTGGCCATGCAGCCCGTCGAGCCCGGCACCGTCCCCGGCGTCCTGCTCGCCGGCCTGATGATCTCCAACCTGATCGTGGCCGTCTTCAACCTCCTGCCCGGCCTCCCCCTCGACGGCGGCCGCATGCTCCGCGCCGTCGTCTGGAAGATCACCGGCAGACCCATGAGCGGCACCGTCGCCGCGGCCTGGGTCGGCCGCGCCCTCGCCGTCTCCGTCCTGATCGGCCTCCCGCTGCTCACCCAGTCCGGAGCCCTCGGCAGCAACGCCGAGGACAGCGTCGGCATGGACACCGTCACCGACGCCCTGCTCGCCGCCATCCTCGCCGCGATCATCTGGACCGGCGCCGGCAACAGCCTGCGGATGGCCCGACTGCGCGAGCACCTGCCGGAACTGCGCGCCCGCAACCTCACCCGGCGCGCGGTCCCCGTCGAGACCGACACCCCCCTGTCCGAGGCCCTGCGCCGCGCCAACGCCGCCGGCGCCCGCGCCCTGGTCGTCGTCGACCCCGACGGCACCCCCCTCTCCCTCGTCCGCGAGGCCGCCATCGTCGGCGTACCGGAACACCGCCGCCCCTGGGTCGCCGTCAGCGGCCTCGCCCAGGAGCTGACCGACGGCATGCGCGTCTCCGCCGAACTTGCCGGAGAAGACCTCCTGGACGCCCTGCGCGCCGCCCCGGCCACCGAGTACCTGGTGGTGGAGGAGACCGGCGAGATCTACGGCGTCCTGTCCGCCGCCGACGTGGAACGCGCCTTCGTCAAGGCCATGGCCAGGCCCTCGTAGCCGCTCCCGGCCGTGGTCGGCGGGGCGCGCAAAGGCCGGTAGGCTGTTCACATGTCCGAACCGACCGGTGCCGCCCGCAGGCGCGGGCCCTTCAAGGTCGGGGACCAGGTTCAGCTGACCGACCCCAAGGGCCGCCACTACACGTTCACGCTCGAGGCCGGGAAGAACTTCCACACCCACAAGGGTTCCTTCCCGCACGACGAACTGATCGGCGCTCCCGAGGGCAGCGTTGTCCGCACCACCGGGAACGTCGCCTACCTCGCGCTGCGCCCCCTGCTCCCCGACTACGTCCTGTCCATGCCCCGAGGGGCAGCCGTCGTCTACCCGAAGGACGCGGGGCAGATCCTCGCCTTCGCCGACATCTTCCCCGGCGCGCGGGTGGTCGAGGCCGGCGTCGGCTCCGGCTCGCTCAGCAGCTTCCTGCTGCGCGCCATCGGCGACCAGGGCATGCTGCACAGCTACGAGCGCCGCGAGGACTTCGCGGACATCGCCCGGCAGAACGTGGAACGCTACTTCGGCGGCCCGCACCCCGCCTGGCAGCTCACGGTCGGTGACCTCCAGGACAACCTGAGCGACACCGACGTCGACCGCGTCATCCTCGACATGCTCGCCCCCTGGGAATGCCTGGAGGCCGTCTCCAAGGCGCTCGTGCCCGGCGGCATCCTGTGCTGCTACGTCGCGACCACCACCCAGCTCGCCCGGACCGTCGAGTCCATCCGCGAGATCGGCTGCTTCAACGAGCCGACCGCCTGGGAGACGATGATCCGCAACTGGCACATCGAGGGCCTGGCCGTCCGCCCCGACCACCGGATGATCGGCCACACCGGCTTCCTCCTCACCGCCCGCCGCCTCGCCGACGGCGTCGAGCCGCCCATGCGCCGCCGCCGCCCCGCCAAGGGCGCCTACGGCGAGGACTACGCCGGCCCCAACGCCGACGGAGGCACCGGTCGCTGAGGCCACCCGGCCGTCACCCTCAACGTACGAGCGCCGCCGCGCAGTTCCCGGGCATCCTCCCGGAACTCAGCGGCGGCGCTCACGTGTTGACAGAACAGCACAAAGCGAACGAACCCGGGCGGGAACCGTCCCGGCAGTGCCCCCCCGCCGTTCCTCCACACTGTGACGTGTGGCACGATGCAGGCCACCCCCCCCCACCGGCACAGCCCTCACAGGAGACACTCCTAGTGCAGCACCCCGCCGTTCCGGAACTGGCCCACACCCAAACCCGGCCGATCCACTGGCTCGCCACCGCCACAGCCGTGGCCGGTGTGATGGCCGTGTCCTCGCTCCTGCAGCCCGGTTCGGCGACGGCGGCCCAGCCGGCCGGCCACGACACCAGGGCCGTCCACGCGGCCACCCCGCCCGGCACCACCGGCGTCGACTTCCCGATCACCTGCGGCCCGGTGAAGGCCGTGGTGCAGAAGAAGGCCTCCGGGGACCTCGACGGCGACGGCAGGCCGGAGACCGTGGCCGTGGTGCACTGCGACGCCCCCATGGGCACACCGCCCGACGGCGTGTACGTCCTCACCCGCGCCGCCCACAGCGACAAGGCGCGCGTGGTCGCCACCCTCGTCGACCCCAAGGACGGCGACACCGTCGGCGACCTCGCCGTGCGCGACGGGGCCGTCATGGCCACGCTCCTCGGCTACTCGTCCGACGACGTGCCCCGCTGCTGCCCCGACAAGACCGACAAGGCGCAGTGGGCCTGGCAGGACGGCGCCTTCGTGCGCTCGGCACCCGCCGGCACCCGGAGCGTGTGACCTGCGCCACCGGCGCCTGTGAGAAATCAGACAACCGTCACAGCAGGTGACCCCTTCCTCACTCGGCGTCCGGCCCGTACACCTCCACCTTGTCCAAAACGCGCCGTACATGGATGCACTCGCCCGGACACTCCTTCGCGGAGTCCACCACGTCCGCCAGGAGCGGCAGGGGTACCAGGGTCGTGGCCCCCTTGTCCTGAAGCAGCTCGTCGTCGCCGCCCTTGACGTAGGCCAGACCGTCGATGTCCAGCTCGAACACCTCCGGCGCGTACTGGGCACAGATGCCGTCACCGGTACACAGGTC
The DNA here is from genome assembly GCF_055569945.1 of Streptomyces sp. NPDC031340. Taxonomy (NCBI): domain Bacteria; kingdom Bacillati; phylum Actinomycetota; class Actinomycetes; order Kitasatosporales; family Streptomycetaceae; genus Streptomyces; species Streptomyces sp. NPDC031340. The sequence continues at coordinate 163,270 of NZ_JBVIIE010000013.1, read as the reverse complement.
CTGGTCGATCCAGACCTCCAGCGCCGCACCGTCGGCACCGGCCACCTGCTGCACGGCCTCCTGCTGCACGCTCATGTCTCCTGCCGTTTAGCTGACGAGCCGACGGGAATCAGGCCAGCTCTGAAGGGTGTTGAACACTTCGACCCTACCTTCGCCCGCTTTCCAATCATGTTCGGTGGGTATTCCCCTGGCGTGAGGGAGAGCGCAAGGGTGAAGATCGGACACACCCCGACCGTCTTTGTGATCTAGGGGTTTCAATCGACACCCACCCAGGTAGGGTCTGGAAGCGTCCAGCTCCCCTTGGAGGAGGTGAGGACCGTGGCAGCCCACGACGACGACATGAACCGCGGCATCCGCCCGGGACGAGGGTCCGAGGACCCCGACGGGCAGATTGCCTACCTTGAGCAGGAGATCGCCGTCCTGCGACGCAAGCTCGCCGACTCTCCGCGACACACGAGGATTCTCGAAGAGCGGATCGTCGAGCTGCAGACCAACCTGGCCGGCGTGTCCGCGCAGAACGAGCGGCTCGCCAACACACTCCGTGAGGCCCGCGACCAGATCGTGGCCCTCAAGGAAGAAGTCGACCGGCTCGCGCAGCCACCGGCCGGCTTCGGTGTCTTCCTGCAGGCCAACGAGGACGGCACCGCCGACATCTTCACCGGCGGCCGCAAGCTCCGGGTGAACGTCAGCCCCGGCGTCGAGCTCGACGAGCTCCGGCGCGGCCAGGAAGTGATGCTCAACGAAGCGCTCAACGTGGTCGACGCCATGGAGTTCGAGCGCGTCGGCGACATCGTCACCCTCAAGGAGATCCTCGAGGACGGCGAGCGCGCCCTGGTGCTCGGGCACACCGACGAGGAACGGGTGGTACGGCTCGCCGAGCCGCTGCTCGACGTCACCATCCGCGCCGGCGACGCCCTGCTGCTCGAACCCCGTTCCGGATACGTCTACGAGGTCGTCCCCAAGAGCGAGGTAGAAGAACTCGTCCTCGAGGAAGTCCCCGACATCGGCTACGAGCAGATCGGCGGCCTGGGCAACCAGATCGAGGCCATCCGCGACGCGGTCGAGCTCCCGTACCTCTACCCCGACCTGTTCAAGGAGCACGAACTGCGGCCGCCCAAGGGCGTCCTGCTGTACGGGCCCCCCGGATGCGGCAAGACGCTCATCGCCAAGGCCGTCGCCAACTCGCTGGCCAAGAAGGTCGCCGAGGTCACCGGCCAGGCCGCCGGCAAGAGCTTCTTCCTCAACATCAAGGGCCCCGAGCTGCTGAACAAGTACGTCGGCGAGACCGAGCGGCAGATCCGCCTCGTCTTCCAGCGTGCGAGGGAGAAGGCCAGCGAGGGCACCCCCGTCATCGTCTTCTTCGACGAGATGGAATCCCTCTTCCGCACCCGCGGCTCCGGCGTCAGCTCGGACGTCGAGAACACCATCGTCCCGCAGCTGCTCGCCGAGATCGACGGCGTCGAGGGCCTGCAGAACGTGGTCGTCATCGGCGCCTCCAACCGCGAGGACATGATCGACCCGGCCATCCTGCGCCCCGGCCGGCTCGACGTGAAGATCAAGATCGAGCGTCCGGACGCCGAGGCGGCGAAGGACATCTTCGGGAAGTACCTCACCGAGCGCCTTCCGCTCCACGCGGACGACCTCGGCGAACACGGCAGCGACAAGGCGGCCACGGTCGAGAGCATGATCCAGACCGCCGTCGAACACATGTATGCCGAGTCCGAGGAGAACCGCTTCCTGGAAGTCACCTACGCCAACGGCGACAAGGAAGTCCTCTACTTCAAGGACTTCAACTCCGGCGCCATGATCGAGAACATCGTCGGCCGCGCCAAGAAAATGGCGATCAAGGACTTCCTCGACCACAACCAGAAGGGCCTCAGGGTCTCCCACCTCCTCCAGGCATGCGTGGACGAGTTCAAGGAGAACGAGGACCTGCCCAACACCACCAACCCGGACGACTGGGCCCGCATCTCCGGCAAGAAGGGCGAACGGATCGTCTACATCCGCACTCTCATCACCGGAAAGCAGGGCGCGGACACCGGACGCTCCATCGACACGGTGGCGAATACCGGTCAGTACCTCTAAAAGTCAGGGCGGCTGCGGGTGCCCTCAGCGGGTACCCGCAGCCGACCGCTTTCCGGGCCACCGCCGGAGCAAGGCCAATGACGCAAATGATCTCCCCACCAGCGCAAAGCCGTTCTAGGCTCTTCGGTACCGGTACCGCCGAGTCGCGCAGTGCGGGGACGGGCACCGCACACGCACCGGAGCGCCAGCGGTATCTGAGCGCCGCCCCCGACCGAGGGCGCCGCCGGGCAAGGAGGGCCGCATGACCGTACGGCGAGTAATGGGCATCGAGACCGAGTACGGAATCTCCGTCCCCGGCCACCCCAACGCCAATGCCATGCTCACCTCGTCCCAGATCGTCAACGCCTACGCGGCGGCGATGCACCGGGCCCGCCGGGCCCGATGGGACTTCGAGGAGGAGAATCCGCTGCGGGACGCGCGAGGCTTCGACCTCGCCCGCGAGGTCGCCGACGCCAGCCAGCTCACCGACGAGGACATCGGCCTCGCCAACGTGATCCTCACCAACGGCGCGCGACTGTACGTCGACCACGCACACCCCGAATACAGCGCACCCGAGGTCACCAACCCGCGCGACGCGGTCCTCTGGGACAAGGCCGGCGAACGGATCATGGCAGAGGCCGCCGAACGCGCGGCCCAGCTCCCCGGCGCCCAGCCCATCCACCTCTACAAGAACAACACCGACAACAAGGGCGCCTCCTACGGCACGCACGAGAACTACCTGATGAAGCGGGAGACCGCCTTCTCGGACATCGTGCGCCACCTCACCCCGTTCTTCGTCTCCCGCCAGGTGGTGACCGGCGCCGGCCGCGTCGGCATCGGCCAGGACGGACACGAGCACGGCTTCCAGCTCAGCCAGCGCGCCGACTACTTCGAGGTCGAGGTCGGCCTCGAGACGACGCTCAAGCGCCCGATCATCAACACCCGCGACGAACCGCACGCGGACGCCGAGAAATACCGCCGCCTGCACGTCATCATCGGCGACGCGAACCTCTCGGAGATCTCGACCTACCTCAAAGTGGGCACCACCGCCCTGGTCCTGTCCATGATCGAGGACGGCTTCATCGCCGTCGACCTGGCCGTCGACCAGCCCGTCCGCACCCTCCACCAGGTCTCCCACGACCCCACGCTCAAGCGACTCGTCACCCTCCGCAGCGGCCGCACGCTCACCGCGGTCCAGCTGCAGATGGAGTACTACGAACTGGCCCGCAAGTACGTCGAGGAGCGCTACGGCGCCGACGCGGACGAGCAGACCAAGGACGTCCTGGCCCGCTGGGAGGACACCCTCAACCGCCTGGAGCACGACCCGATGAGCCTCGCCGGCGAACTGGACTGGGTCGCCAAGCGGGAACTCATGGAGGGCTACCGGCGCCGCGACGACCTCGACTGGGACGCCGCCCGGCTCCACCTGGTCGACCTCCAGTACGCCGACGTACGGGCCGAGAAGGGCCTCTACAACCGCCTCGCCGCCCGCGGCCGGATGAAGCGCCTCCTGACCGAGGACGAGGTCGACAGGGCCCGCACCAAGCCGCCGGAGGACACCCGCGCCTACTTCCGCGGACGCTGCCTGGAGCAGTACGCCGAAGACGTCGCGGCGGCCTCCTGGGACTCGGTGATCTTCGACCTCCCGGGCCGGGACTCGCTCCAGCGCGTCCCAACCCTCGAACCGCTTCGCGGAACGCGAAATCACGTCAAGGCGCTCCTGGACCGCTGCCGCACGGCGGAAGACCTGGTCAGGGTGCTGTCCGGCGGCTGAGCGGGTACCCGGGGCGGGCCCTGCCCGGCAGGGAGGCAGGGTGGAAAACCCGGCGCGAGGGAATCATGAAGGTGGTCCCCGGACGTTGAGAGAACTGCGGGGCCGATGTCGGACCCTGCTTGTAGGGTCTGATCAAGAACGTCGAACCGAGCGGGGTGAGGGTTATGGCGACCAAGGACACCGGCGGCGGACAGCAGAAGGCGACGCGTTCCACCGAGGAGGTCGAGGAGCAGGCGCAGGACGCGCAGGCGACGGACGACCTCAAGGAGCGCCACGAGAAACTGAGCGACGACGTGGACTCCGTCCTGGACGAAATCGATGATGTGCTCGAAGAGAACGCCGAGGATTTCGTTCGTTCCTTCGTGCAAAAAGGCGGAGAGTGAAGGTGAATTGGCCACCCTTCCTTTGAAATGAAAGTGGCGGGGGAGAGGGTGACCGAGGAGCCGAGCGCGAAGCGATGCAGGAAATGTGAGCGGGAGCTGCCTCCTGCGGCGTTTGCGCGAGACAGGAATCGGCGGGATGGACTCCAAGTGCACTGCCGGGAGTGCGTGGCGGAATACAGCGCCGCGCACTACCGGCGCCGCCGGGAGGCCATGGGCAGGACCGTGCGGGAGAAGGTGGACGTCCCGGCCGGGCACAAGCTCTGCCGGACGTGTGGTGAGGCCAAGCCTCACACCGAATGGCATCGCAACGCGACTGCTTCCGACGGGCTGGCCACTCGCTGCAAAGCGTGCCGGTCCCGGCTCGGGCGGCAGGACCATCTCAAGCGTCAGTACGGCATCACCGAAGCCGAGCGCGACGAGTTGATCGCCTCGCAAGGGGGCGTCTGCTGTATATGTCTGGCGGCTGTGCCCGAGCATGTGGATCACTGCCACGAGACGGGTAGGGTCCGTGGCGTACTGTGCTTCAGCTGCAATGCCGCACTGGGGCAGTTCAAGGATCGGCCCGATGCCATAAGGCGGGCTGCTGCTTACGTGGAAGGAATCGCGTGGAAGCCAACACTCGTGGCACCGGGCGTCTACCGGCTGCCTTCCTGACGCCGGGATCCTCGTCGTTCATGGACTTCCTCTCCGAGCACCAGCCGGAGCTGCTGCCCGGCAGGCGGCAGCTGCCGCCGATCCAGGGTGTGATCGAGGCGCCGCACGGCACGACCATCGTGGCCGTGACCTTCCCGGGGGGTGTGGTGCTCGCCGGTGACCGCCGGGCCACCATGGGCAATGTGATCGCCCAGCGCGACATCGAGAAGGTCTTCCCGGCCGACGAGTACTCGGCGGTCGGCATCGCCGGCACCGCCGGTCTGGCCGTGGAGATGGTGAAGCTTTTCCAGCTGGAGCTGGAGCACTTCGAGAAGGTCGAGGGGGCCCAGCTCTCCCTGGAGGGCAAGGCCAACCGCCTGTCGACCATGATCCGCTCCAATCTCGGCATGGCGATGCAGGGTCTGGCCGTGGTGCCGCTCTTCGCCGGTTACGACGTGGACCGGGAGAAGGGCCGCATCTTCTCCTACGACGTCACGGGCGGCCGCTCCGAGGAGCACGGCTACGCGGCCACGGGTTCCGGTTCGATCTTCGCGCGCGGAGCGATGAAGAAGCTCTTCCGCGAGGACCTGACCGAGGAGCAGGCCACCACGCTGGTGGTCCAGGCCCTGTACGACGCGGCTGACGACGACTCGGCGACCGGTGGTCCCGATGTCGCCCGCCGGATCTACCCGATCGTCATGGTGATCACCGAGGACGGTTTCCGCCGCCTCACCGAGGACGAGTCCTCCGCCGTCGCCCGCTCGATCCTGGAGCGGCGGCTGGAGCAGCCCGACGGCCCGCGGGCCGCGCTGCTGTAGCCGGTGGCCGGGCTTCTTATCAAGGTGATCCTGTGACTTCGACAGAAAGGGACGGATAACCGGTGTCGACGCCGTTCTATGTCTCACCCCAGCAGGCGATGGCCGACCGGGCGGAGTACGCCCGCAAGGGCATCGCCCGTGGCCGCAGCCTGGTCGTGCTGCAGTACGCCGACGGCATCGTCTTCGTCGGCGAGAACCCGTCCCGCGCGCTGCACAAGTTCAGCGAGATCTACGACCGGATCGGCTTCGCGGCCGCCGGCAAGTACAACGAGTACGAGAACCTGCGCATCGGTGGTGTGCGCTACGCCGACCTGCGCGGTTACACCTACGACCGTGACGACGTGACCGCGCGCGGTCTCGCCAACGTCTATGCCCAGACGCTGGGCACGATCTTCTCCTCGGCGGGCGAGAAGCCGTACGAGGTGGAGTTGGTGGTGGCCGAGGTCGGCGAGACGCCGGACGGTGACCAGATCTACCGGCTGCCGCACGACGGTTCGATCGTGGACGAGCACGGTTCGGTCGCGGTCGGTGGCAATGCCGAGCAGATCAGCAGTTACCTCGACCAGCGGCACCAGGACGGCATGAGCCTCGCCGAGGCGCTGAAGCTCGCCGTGCAGGCGCTGTCCCGTGACACGAACGGCACGCAGCGGGAGATTCCCGCGGAGCGGCTGGAGGTCGCGGTGCTGGACCGGACGCGTCCGCAGGCGCGCAAGTTCAAGCGCATCGTGGGGCGTCAGCTCTCCCGGCTGCTGGAGAACGGCGGCGCGGCCACCGAGGCGGGGAGCTCGGAGGGCTCGGAGGGTTCCGAGGTCGAGGGTTCCGAGGAGGAGTAGGCCCGCCCCGCCCTGTTCCTCGTGTGCCCCGGCCGGTTCTGCGGCCGGGGCACAGGGCGTTCAGGAGGCGCTCGGCGGTGCCGTGGAGCCGCGGACGACGAGTTGGACGGGGATGTCTCCTGCTTCCGGTGTGCGGCCCTCCAGTACGGCCAGGAGCGCTCGCATGCCGTGTTCGCCGAACAGTTCGGCGTCCAGGCGGACGGTTGTCAGTTCGGGGTCGAGGGCGGTGGCCAGGGCGAGGTCGTCGAGGCCGGTGACGGAGACGTCGTCGGGGACGCGCAGGCCGAGCCGTCGCAGAGCCTTGTAGGCGCCGGCCGCCATTTTGTCGTCGTCGCAGACGATCGCCGTGGGGCGGGGGCCGGGCCGGGAGAGGGCGGTTGCGGTGGCGGTCAGGGCGGCGTCGATGGAGATCGGCGCGCGGGTGGTGTGCAGGGTGGTGCCGGGGACGGCGCCGACGCGGGTGGCGAGTTCGCGGGCGCGGACCTGGAAGGTCCAAGAGGGTACGTCGGCGGCCAGGTGCAGGAAGCGGCGGTGGCCGAGGCCGAGGAGGTGTTCGGCGACCTGGCGTACGCCGTCGGCGATGTCGAGGTTGACGGTGGCCGCGCCGAGGCTGCCGGCGGGGTCGCTGTCGAGCATCACGAGGGGCAGTTGGTCGCCGCGGATGGCGGTGAGGGCGTCGGCGGCCATGGAGGAGGCGATGACGCCGTCCACGGCGGCCTGGGCGGAGGCGAAGGGGTCGGGGATGGGGGTGGCCCGCGGGGGCTTTCCCCCGGGGGTGGGGCGGGCGGGGCCGGTGCCTTCGGGGGAGGGGTAGAGGACGACGCCGAAGCCGTGGTCGGCGGCGACGCGGGCGGCGCCGGTGTAGACGCCGGCGAAGAACTCGGTGGTCAGGACGGGGACGACGAGGAGGACCGTGCGGGTGCGGCCGAGGCGCAGGTTGCGGGCGGCGAGGTTGGGGCGGTAGCCGAGGTCGCGTGCGGCCTGGCGTACCCGCTCGGCGGTGGGTTCGGAGACGCGGCCGCGCCATTTGTCGCCCAGGACGAGGGAGACGGCGGCCTGGGAGACTCCAGCCCGCTGTGCGACGTCACGGCTGGTCGGGCGGGTGCTGCTGGGTGCCACCGTGGGTCCGCTCCTCATTGGTCCGGTTGTTGGTCCGGTTGTCCGTCCGGGGTGTTCCGGCCTGCTCGCGCCGGCCGGCTCGTGGTCGTCGTCTGGACGGGTGAACAGCGGACATGGTACGTATGGGCCTCGACGTTATACGTAACACTTGGAGGCTGGGCATGGCCGCGGGATACCTGGAGATCCTCAGGGCGAAGCACGCGGCCCGCCTGCTGACGGGCACGCTGGTGGGCCGACTGCCCAACGCGACCGCCGCGATCGCCCTGGTGCTGTTCGTGCGCGCCGAGGGCGGTACGTACAGCCTGGCGGGCGTCCTGGCGGCGGTGTACGGGGTCGCCAACGCCGTCGGACAGCCGGTGCTGGGCCGGCTGGTGGACCTGTACGGCCAGCCGCGGGTCCAGTTGCCCGCGGCCGTGGTGTCGGCCCTGGCGATGGCCGCGTTCGCCTTCTCCGGCACCGACCCGCTGCCGTTCGCCTGCGCGGCGGTCGCGGCGGCGGGTCTGTTCACCCCGCCGCTGGAGGGCGGTCTGCGGGCCCTGTGGCCGTCCGTGCTGCGGCGTGAGGAGCAGGTGCACACGGCGTACGCGATGGACGCCGTCGCGCAGGAGGTCATGTTCACCGTCGGCCCGCTGCTGGTGACCCTGTGCGTGTCGCTGTGGTCGGAGCGGGCCGCCCTGCTGGTGCTGAACGCGGTGGGCGTGCTGGGTGCCCTGTCCGTGGCCTGTTCGCCGCCGTCGCGTGCCTGGCGTTCGGCGCCGCGTGAGGCCCACTGGCTGGGCGCTCTGCGCTCGCCCGGTCTGCTGGCGCTGCTGGGCGCGTTCCTGTTCGTCGGCATCGCGCTGGGCTCCATCACGGTGGCCTGCGTGCCGTACGCGGACGGTCACGGCGGTGACGCGGTGTACGGCTGGCTGATGGCGGCCCTGGGGCTCGGCGCGCTGCTGGGCGGCACGATGTACGGCGCGTGGCGGTGGACGGGGGAGCCGGCGCGCCGGCTGCAGGGGATCGTGGCTCTGCTGGCGGTGTGCTATCTGCCGTTGATGCTGATGCCGGGCGCGGTCGCCATGGTGCTGCTCACCGTCCTGGCGGGGGTGTTCCTGGCGCCCGCGATCGCCTGCGCGTTCGTTCTGGTGGACCGGCACGCGCCGGGCGGGACGCTCACCGAGGCGTTCTCCTGGCTGGTGACGACGATCACCGTGGGGGCGTCGGTCGGGACGGGGGTCGCGGGCCCGGTCGTCGAGGCGGGCGGGGCCCTGTGGGGTTTCGCCGTTCCGGGTGCCGCCGGGGGAGTGTCGCTGTTCGTTCTGCTGGTCACGAGGCGGCTGCTGACGGGGCCGGTGGGGCGGGCTGTTGTCGCGGCTTCAGCTGAAAATGATCCAAACCGTGCTGTCGAACCCCGTTTCAGCTCAGGGGATCGGGCGTAATGTTCAGTCATGGACCGCCGCATTTTCGGGCTGGAGAACGAGTACGGCGTCACGTGCACGTTCAGGGGACAGCGCCGCCTGTCGCCTGACGAGGTGGCGCGGTACCTCTTCCGCCGTGTCGTGTCATGGGGCCGCAGCAGCAATGTCTTTCTGCGAAACGGCGCCCGCCTTTATCTCGACGTGGGCTCACATCCGGAATACGCGACACCCGAATGTGACAACGTGACCGAACTGGTCACCCACGACAAGGCCGGCGAACGCATTCTCGAGGGACTCCTGGTGGACGCCGAACGACGCCTGCACGAGGAAGGAATCGCGGGCGACGTCTACCTCTTCAAGAACAACACCGATTCGGCGGGCAACTCCTACGGCTGCCACGAGAACTATCTCGTCGCCCGGCACGGGGAGTTCTCCCGGCTCGCGGACATCCTCATTCCGTTCCTGGTGACCCGCCAGCTCCTGTGCGGTGCCGGCAAGGTGCTGCAGACCCCGCGCGGTGCGGTGTACTGCGTGAGCCAGCGGGCGGAGCACATCTGGGAGGGCGTCTCGTCGGCCACGACGCGTTCGAGGCCGATCATCAACACGCGGGACGAGCCGCACGCGGACGCCGAGCGCTACCGCCGTCTGCACGTCATCGTGGGCGACTCGAACATGTCCGAGACGACCATGCTGCTGAAGGTCGGGGCCACCGACCTGGTGCTGCGCATGATCGAGGCGGGCACGGTGATGCGTGACCTGACCCTGGAGAACCCCATCCGGGCGATCCGCGAGGTCAGCCATGACATCACGGGCCGGCGCAAGGTGCGCCTGGCCAGCGGCCGTGAGGCGTCCGCGCTGGAGGTGCAGCGCGAGTACTACGAGAAGGCCGTGGACTTCTGCGAGCGGCGCGGCATCCGTACCGGCACCGTGGAGCAGGTGCTGGAGTTGTGGGGCCGCACGCTGGACGCCATCGAGTCGGAGGACCTGGACCGTATCGGCACCGAGATCGACTGGGTCATCAAGTACAAGCTCATCGAGCGGTACCGGGCCAAGCACAACATGACCATGTCGCATCCGCGGGTCGCGCAGATAGACCTCGCCTACCACGACATCCACCGCCGTCGTGGCCTGTACTACCTGCTGGAGAAGAAGGGTCAGGCGGCGCGGATCTGCAATGACCTGAAGATCTTCGAGGGCAAGTCCGTTCCGCCGCAGACCACCAGGGCCCGGTTGCGCGGCGACTTCATCCGCAGGGCGCAGGAACAGCGCCGGGACTTCACCGTCGACTGGGTTCACCTCAAGCTCAACGACCAGGCGCAGCGCACGGTGCTGTGCAAGGACCCGTTCCGTTCGGTGGACGACCGGGTGGAGAAACTGATCGCCGGAATGTGAGCAGCGCGTCGCGGACGAAGGTCGCGACGCCACACGGGCGCCGTACGTTTTCCGTGCGGCGCCCTTGTCACGCCGTAGAGTTGCGCGCACGCCATCAACAAGATCGACCGATACGAGGCCTTCATCGTGCGCCGACGCTCCCTACTGATCGCCGTACCCGCAGGACTGGTCACGCTCGCCGGGTGCGGCGACGACTCGTCCGACTCGAGCAAGGCAAGCGCTTCGCCTTCTGCCTCGGCCACCTCCGCCGCGCCGCCGCCGAAGATCGTCGAGGGGCCGCTGCCGGCGATCACGGCGGGCACGAAGTTCGGCACCAAGCCGACCGTGGCCAAGGGCAGTGGTGACCCGTCGAAGAACCTGGCGGTCCGCACGGTCATCACCGGCGGCGGCCAGACGGTGGCGGAGAACGACTTCATCCAGGCCGACTACCTCGGTCAGATCTGGAGCACGGCGAAGGTCTTCGACAACTCCTACGACCGGGGCACTCCGCTGCTGTTGCAGCTGGCCCAGGGCAGCATCATCGACGGCTGGCGCTACGGCCTGGCCGGCCGGAAGGTGGGCAGCCGGGTCCTCATGACCGTGCCTCCGACCTGGGGCTACGGCACGCAGGGCAACGCGCAGGCGGGCATCAAGGGCACCGACACGCTGGTTTTCGTCGTCGACCTGCTCAACACGTTCAACGCCAAGAGCTCGGCCAAGGGGAAGCCCGTCGCGCAGAACGACGCGGCTCTGCCGAAGGTCGGCACCAACACCGACGGCAAGGCTCCCGCCATCGACATTCCCAAGACCGCGGCGCCGAAGAAGCTGGTGTCCGCCTACGTCCTGGAGGGTGACGGCGAGGCGGTCAAGGAGAGCGAGGCCATCCTGTGCCAGTTCCGGGGGATGGTCTGGGAGAGCGGCAAGGAGTTCGAGTCGACGTACACGCAGGGGCGGCTCAGCCAGTTCTCGGTCCAGCAGATGCAGCAGGTCGTCAAGGGTCTCGCGCAGGGTGTGACGGGCAAGAAGGTGGGCAGCCGGGTTCTCGTGGTGGTACCTCCCTCCCTGGGGTACGGGGACAAGCCGCCGGCCGGCGGAGTCATCAAGAAGGGCTCCACGCTGGTCTTCTCCGTCGACATCCTGGCGAAGATGTGACCCTCCGGGGATGTAAGACTGTGCGTGTTGCCTTTCCGCAGACCAGCAGGAGCTAAGACGTGAGCATCGAGAAGCCCGAGATCGACTTCCCGGGCGGCGAGCCCCCGGCGGACCTCGAGATCAAGGACATCTGGGAGGGCGACGGCGCGGTCGCGCAGGCGGGCCAGACCGTCACCGTCCACTACGTGGGCGTGGCGTTCAGCACCGGTGAGGAGTTCGACGCGAGCTGGAACCGTAATGCCCCGTTCCGCTTCCCGCTGGGTGGCGGCCGTGTCATCAAGGGCTGGGACCTGGGCGTGCAGGGCATGAAGGTCGGCGGCCGCCGCCAGCTGACCATCCCGGCCCACCTCGCCTACGGCAACCAGAGCCCGACCCCGGCGATCAAGCCCGGTGAGACGCTGATCTTCGTGGTGGACCTGCTCGCCGTCTGACCGGCGCCGGACCGGACACCACCGGCCGAGGGTCCCTGCCCGTGCGGGCGGGGACCCTCGGCTTTTGCCACGCCACTTCGGGGCGGTACGGTCGTCGTCGTCAAGCACCATAGGGAGGCGAAGCGCGTCGATGGCCATTGCCAAGGCCGAGCGGCTGATGAACCTGGCGCTGTGTCTGCTCGGGACGCGGCGGCCGCTCAGCAAGCGCGAGCTGCGTGAGTCCATCGAGGCCTACCTGGAAGCCGGTTCGGACGACGCCTTCAGCCGGATGTTCGAGCGGGACAAGGACGACCTGCGCGAACTCGGACTGGTCATCGAGACGGTGGAGAACCTCGACGGCGAGACCGGCTACCTCGCGCGCCGCGACAGCAACCGTCTGCCCCCCATCACCCTCGACGCCGAGGAGGCCGCGGCCCTGGGGCTCGCCGCCAAGGTGTGGCAGCAGGCCCGGCTCGCCGGCGCGGCCAGCGGCGCGCTGCAGAAGCTGCGCGCGGCGGGACTGCCCGAGGAGGTGGACCCGTACGAGGCGCACGGTGCCCTGGAGCCGCGCATCCCGGTGCACGAGGCCGCGTTCGAGCCGCTGATGCTGGCCTGCCGTGACCGTCGCCCGGTCCTCTTCGACTACCGCAAGGCCACCGCCGCCCGCCCCGAGCAGCGGCAGGTGGAGCCGTGGGCGCTGGAGTGCTGGCGCGGCCACTGGTACCTGGCGGGCTGGGACCGCGACCGGGGCGCCGAGCGGGTCTTCCGGCTGTCCCGGATCACCGGGAAGGTGCGCAGCCGCAGCGGCCGGTTCACCGCGCCGGTGCCGGATGTCGTCACCGTCCGGGAGACCGTCGCGAGCTGGGCTGGGGAGTCCGCGGACCGCAGCGCGCTGATCCGGCTGCGCTCGGGCGCGGGGTACCCCCTTCGGGCGAAAGCCACGTCGGTGCGGGAACTCGGTGACGGGTGGGACGAGTTGGAGATTCCGTACGGGCACGGGCTGGATGCCTGGCTGGTGGAGTTCGGTCCGGACGTGGTGGTTGTGGAGCCCGCCGAGCTGCGGGCGGACGTGGTGGACCGGCTGCGTGCCGTGGCCAAGGGCTGAGGGGGAGCGGACGAGGACAGTGGCAGGCAAACCGGTCAGGCCCGTCAACGCCATCGACCAGACCAGGCGGATGCTCTCCCTGGTGACGTATCTCAAGGAGCGTCCGGGGGCCCGCATCGAGGACGTCGCGCGCGCCTTCGGGATCACCGAGGACGAGCTGGTCTCGGACCTGGACGTGCTGCCCATGTGCGGCACCAGCTTCCGCGGCGGCGATCTGCTCGACATCGACACCGACGGTGAGCGCATCTGGTGGCACAATCCGGCCGCCCTCGCGGCGGAGGCGGCCGAGCCGCTGCGGCTGGCCGCCGACGAGGCCACCGCCCTGCTGGTGGCCGCGCGGGCCGTGGCCACTCTGCCGGGCCTGCGGGAGAGCGACCGGCAGGCGCTGCTGCGGGCGACGGCGAAGGTGGAGACCGCGGCCGGTGAGGCGGCCGGCGCCAGCTCCCGGCTGTCGGTGACCTTCGAGTCGGAGGGCGGCGTCTTCGCGGACGTCGACCGGGCGATCTCGGAGCGCCGCCGCCTGTGGATCCGCTACTACTCGCCCGCCCGCGACGAGGTCACCGAGCGCGAGATCGACCCCATCCGCCTGGTCAGCGTGGGGCACACGTACGTGGAGGCCTGGTGCCGGCGTTCCGAGGCGCGCCGCACCTTCCGGCTCGACCGGGTCGCCGAGATCACGATCCTGGACGAGCCGTCCGCGCCGCCGGAGGTGGAGCTGCGGGACCTGTCGGAGGGGCTGGTGCAGCCGGCCGCCGAGGATCCGGAGGTCGTCGTCGAGGTCGGTCCGGCCGGCCGGTGGGTCGCCGAGTACTACCCGCACGACAGCGCGGATGAGCTTCCGGACGGCGGGCTGCGTATCACCCTGCGGACCCCTGATCCCGCGTCGCTGCGGCGTCTGGCGCTGCGGCTCGGGCGGGACGGCCGGATCGTGTCGCCCCGCGACCTCGCCGACAGTGCCCGGCGGGCGGCCCGCGAGGCGCTGGCGGCGTACGACGGGGCCGAGGAGCGGGTTCCGGCCGGCCGGGCGGCTTCCTGGCCGGGCGGCGCCGGGGACCTGGCGGGTCGCGTGGTTCACGACGGTCGGTACGACAGGCAGGAGCAGGGGCTGTGAGCGAGACGACGACGTCCGAGGTGCGCGCCGTGTCGGTGGCGTCCGCGTTCGCCGGGATGCGCAGCGTGTCCCCGGTGGTGTTCAGAGCCTGCTGCCCGGACTGCCGGGGCCGCTTCGAACTCACCGCGGCCGCCCTGCGCCTGGCCATCGGCGCCAGCAGCCGCACCACCTTCTACTCCTTCACCTGCCCGGACTGCGGCGCCGCGGTCCGCAAGCCGGCCGGGGAGCGCATCGTCGAGCTGCTGACCGGCGGCGGCGTGAAGACCCTGCGCCTCCACTCCGCCCTGTAGACCCTGTAGACGCTGGGGATCGACGTCATGTTCTGGCCGATGTTCGCGGTAGCGGTGGGTTTCCTGGGTCTCGCCGTGCTGGGTGTGCTAGCCGTGCGGGTGTTCGTGGAGGCACAGCGGCTGGGGCGGCAGGTGGCGGACGCCGCACACCGCATCAACCGGGCCGCCGAGGATCTGGAGCGGGCGTCGCTGAGTGCGGCGCGGGCTGTGGACTCGCTGTGAGCTCCGAGGTGAGAACTCCGTAAGTCCGGCGCATCCAGGTGTTTTGGGCGACTTCGGCCTGTCGTCGTGGCGGCCCCGGCGGGTACGCTGCTGATCGCGGCCCGGAGAACGAGGCCCGGACCGCGGACGGGAGTACGCACGGGCATTGCCTCACGTTCACCCCCGAGCGTTACGATCGCTGACAGCACGGCTGGTCGGACACGTGTCCGACCGGTCGGACAGCACCCCACCCCCAGCCGCCTCGGTGAGAAGGTAAAGACTTATGTTCGGAAGGCTCGGCGCCCCCGAGATCATTCTCATCCTCGTCGTCATCATCCTGCTGTTCGGCGCGAAGAAGCTTCCCGACATGGCGCGCTCGCTCGGCAAGTCCGCCCGCATCCTCAAGAGCGAGGCGAAGGCGATGAAGGAGGAGGGCAACAGCACGGCCGCTCCGGCCGGCCCGCCGAACCCCGGTGAGCAGCCCCCCGCGCAGCGCACCATCCAGGCCGCCCCCGGCGACGTGACCAGCGCCCGCCCGGTCACCGAGCCGACGGACTCCACCAAGGCCTGATGATGCAGGGCCGGACACCCCCGGCCCGCCGCACGAGATGAGGACGTGGGTTGCTCAAGTCTGCCCGCAAGAAGGAGAAGGACCCCGAGGGGCGGATGCCCCTCGCGGATCACCTGCGTGAGCTCCGCAACCGGCTCGCGAAGGCCATGCTGGCCATCGTCGTCGTCACCGCCGTGGCCGCCTTCTTCTACAACGACATAGTCAACGTCATCACCAAGCCGGTGCTGGACTCGGTCGGCTGCGGCAAGACCTTCGAGCAGCTGGCCAACTCCTCCGAGAAGTCCCAGCAGTGCGCGCAGATCACCATCAACGGTCTGCTGACGCCGTTCACGCTGGCGCTGAAGGTGTCCCTGATGGCCGGCGTGGTGCTGGCCTCCCCGGTGTGGCTGTACCAGCTGTGGGCGTTCGTCGCCCCCGGTCTGCACCGGCACGAGCGCAAGTACGCCTACGCGTTCGTCGGCACGGGCGTGCCGCTCTTCCTCGGCGGCGCGTACTTCGCCTACAAGGTGCTGCCGACCACGGCGAAGGTCCTGATCGGCTTCACGCCCAACGGCGTCAACAACCTGCTGCCGCTCGACGACCTGCTCGACCTCGTCACGCGCATGGTGCTCGTGTTCGGCCTCTCCTTCGAGCTGCCGCTGCTGCTGATCATGCTCAACCTCACCGGGGCGCTGACCGGCAAGCGCATGCTCGGCTGGTGGCGCGGCATGATCATGGGCATCACCGTGTTCGCCGCGATCGCGACGCCGAGCACGGACCCGCTGACCATGCTGGCCCTGGCCGGGCCGATCTGGGTGCTGTACTTCGGCGCGGTCGTCTTCTCGCTGATGAACGACGGACGCAAGCGCCGGCGCGAGGCCGAGGGCCCCGCCGACGACGAGGCGTCGGAGCTGGACCTCACGCCTGAGGACATCGGCGAGATCGAGCCCGTCTCCGCCGGCCGCACCCTGCCCGAGCAGGCGAGCACCGAGCGCGTGAACGGTTATGACGACGTGACCTGACGAACCCCGGGCACCTCGTAGGGTCAGTCCGTGACCAGCGAGATCACCCTCTTCGTGAACCCCACCGCGGGCCGCGGCCGGGGCGCCCGCGCGGCGCAGCCGGCCGCTTCCGCGTTGCGGGCGGCCGGCTTCTCGGTGCGTACCGTCGTCGGGGAGAGCGCCGCGGACGCCCTCACCCGCGCGCGTGCCGCCGTCGCCGGCGGCACCGGCGCGCTCGTCGCCGTCGGCGGCGACGGCATGGCGAACCTGGCCCTCCAGGCCGTCGCCGGCACCCGCACCCCGCTCGGCCTCGTCGCCGTCGGCACCGGCAACGACCTGGCCCGCGCCCTCGGCCTGCCGGTGCGGGACCCGGCCGCCGCGGGCCGCCTCGTCGCCGACGCCCTCAAGAGCTCCGGGCTGCGCGACATCGACCTCGGGCAGGTGGACGGCCACTGGTTCGGCACCGTCCTCGCCTCCGGCTTCGACTCCCGCGTCAACGACCGCGGAAACCGCATGCGATGGCCGGCCGGCCGCCTCAAGTACGACCTCGCCATGCTCGCCGAGCTGGCCGCCTTCCGCCCCTTCCGGTACCGGATCACCCTGGACGACGGCGCGGTCCGGGAGGTCGAGGCGACGCTGGTGGCGGTCGGCAACGGATCGTCGTACGGCGGCGGCATGAGGATCTGCCCCGGCGCCGACCTCACCGACGGGCTGTTCGACGTCACCGTGGTCGGGGACTGCGGCCGGGCGACCCTGCTGAAGGTGTTCCCGACGGTGTACCGGGGCACCCACGTCGACCACCCCAAGGTCACCGTGCACCGCGCGGCGAAGATCGAACTGGCCGCGGAGGGGATCACCGGGTACGCGGACGGGGAACCCCTCGGACCGCTGCCGCTGACCGCCCGCTGCGTGCCCGGCGCGGTGCGGGTCGCAGCGCCGTGAGCTGCGCGGATCACAGGTTTGCCGGCCCTCGATCCGGATAATGATCGTCCTGTTGTCAGTGTGGCCCGGTACGCTCGAAAGCACGATGACAGAGGACCTCTCCCCGGCCGAGCGGTACGCGGCTGCACGCAGGCGCGCTGCCGAACAGGCCACCGCGCTCGCCTCCTTCCGCGAGATGTACGACTTCGGCCTCGACCCCTTCCAGATCGAGGCCTGCCAGGCACTCGAGGCGGGCAAGGGCGTGCTGGTGGCCGCGCCCACCGGCTCCGGCAAGACGATCGTGGGCGAGTTCGCCGTCCACCTCGCCCTGGGGCAGGGCAAGAAGTGCTTCTACACGACACCCATCAAGGCACTGTCGAACCAGAAGTACGCCGACCTGTGCCGCCGCTACGGCGCGGACAAGGTCGGCCTGCTCACCGGCGACAACAGCGTCAACTCCGACGCCCCGGTGGTCGTGATGACCACCGAGGTGCTCAGGAACATGCTGTACGCCGGGTCCCAGACCCTCCTCGGCCTGGGCTACGTGGTCATGGACGAGGTGCACTACCTCTCCGACCGCTTCCGCGGCGCGGTGTGGGAAGAGGTGATCATCCACCTCCCCGAGTCGGTGACGCTGGTGTCGCTGTCGGCGACCGTGTCGAACGCCGAGGAGTTCGGCGACTGGCTCGACACCGTCCGCGGCGACACCGAGGTGATCGTCTCCGAGCACCGGCCCGTGCCGCTGTTCCAGCACGTGCTCGCCGGACGCCGGATGTACGACCTGTTCGAGGAGGGCGAGGGCCACAAGAAGGCCGTCAACCCCGACCTGACCCGGCTGGCCCGCATGGAGGCGACCCGGCCGTCGTACCAGGACCGTCGGCGCGGCCGGGCGATGCGGGAGGCCGACCGGGAGCGGGAGCGCCGGCAGCGCTCGCGGGTGTGGACGCCGGGCCGGCCGGAAGTCATCGAGCGGCTCGACGCCGAGGGCCTGCTGCCCGCGATCACCTTCATCTTCAGCCGCGCCGCCTGCGAGGCCGCCGTGCAGCAGTGCCTGTACGCGGGCCTCAGGCTGAACGACGAGGAGGCACGCGAACAGGTCCGCGCCCTGGTCGAGGAGCGCACCGCGTCGATCCCGCCGGAGGACCTGCACGTCCTCGGCTACTACGAGTGGCTGGAGGGCCTGGAGCGCGGCATCGCGGCCCACCACGCGGGCATGCTGCCGACGTTCAAGGAGGTCGTCGAGGAACTGTTCGTCCGCGGGCTGGTGAAGGCCGTGTTCGCGACGGAGACCCTGGCGCTCGGCATCAACATGCCCGCCCGCTCGGTGGTGCTGGAGAAGCTCGTCAAGTGGAACGGCGAGCAGCACGCGGACATCACCCCGGGCGAGTACACCCAGCTGACCGGCCGGGCGGGCCGCCGCGGCATCGACGTCGAGGGCCATGCCGTGGTGCTGTGGCAGCGCGGGATGAGCCCGGAGCACCTCGCCGGGCTCGCCGGCACGCGCACCTATCCGCTGCGCTCCAGCTTCAAGCCGTCGTACAACATGGCGGTCAACCTGGTCGAGCAGTTCGGCCGGCACCGCTCGCGCGAACTGCTGGAGACGTCGTTCGCGCAGTTCCAGGCCGACAAGTCGGTCGTCGGGATCTCCCGGCAGGTGCAGCGCAACGAGGAGGGCCTGGAAGGTTACAAGGCCTCCATGACCTGCCACCTCGGCGACTTCGAGGAGTACGCGCGGCTGCGGCGCGAGCTGAAGGACCGCGAGACCGAACTCGTCCGGCAGGGCGCGGCGGAGCGCCGCGCGGAGGCCGCCGTCGCGCTGGAGAAGCTCAAGCCGGGCGACGTCATCCACGTGCCGACGGGCAAGTACGCGGGGCTCGCGCTGGTGCTGGACCCGGGGCTGCCCGCCGGCCGGTCCAACGGCCACCGCGGCTTCGACCACCACGACGGCCCGCGCCCGCTGGTGCTGACCGCCGAACGGCAGGTCAAGCGGCTGGCGTCGATCGACTTCCCGGTGCCGGTCGAGGCGCTGGAGCGGATGCGCATCCCGAAGTCCTTCAACCCGCGTTCGCCGCAGTCCCGCCGCGACCTCGCCTCCGCGCTGCGCACCAAGGCCGGGCACATCCCGCCGGAGCGGGCGCGCAAGAAGCGGTCCCAGGCCGCCGACGACCGTGAGATCGCCCGGCTGCGCACGGCGATCCGGGCGCATCCCTGCCACGGCTGCAACGACCGTGAGGACCACGCGCGCTGGGCCGAGCGGTACCACCGGCTGCTGCGGGACACCTCGCAGCTGGAACGCCGCATACAGGGCCGCACGAACACGATCGCGCGGACCTTCGACCGGATCGTGGCGCTGCTGACCGAGCTGGACTACCTGCGCGCCGACGAGGTCACCGAGCACGGCAAGCGGCTCGCCCGGCTCTACGGCGAGCTGGACCTGCTGGCGAGCGAGTGCCTGCGCGAGGGCGTCTGGGAGGGGCTCGCACCAGCCGAACTGGCCGCGTGCGTCTCGGCGCTGGTGTACGAGTCCCGGACCAGCGACGACGCCATGGCGCCCAAGATGCCCTCGGGCAAGGCGAAGGCCGCGCTCGGGGAGATGGTCCGGATCTGGGGCCGGCTGGACGCCCTGGAGGAGGAGTTCCGGATCACGCAGACCGAGGGCGTGGGACAGCGTGAGCCGGATCTCGGATTCGCCTGGGCCGCCTACACGTGGGCCTCCGGCAAGGGCCTGGACGAGGTGCTGCGCGAGGCGGAGATGCCGGCGGGCGACTTCGTGCGGTGGTGCAAGCAGGTCATCGACGTGCTGGGGCAGATCTCCGCGGCGGCGCCCGCGAGGGAGGGCTCGACCGTGGCGAAGGCCGCGCGCAAGGCCGTCGACCAGTTGCTGCGGGGTGTGGTGGCTTACTCGTCGGTGGGGTAGCCGCCGACGGGCGGGAGCGGGGGCGGGGGCGGCCGTGGGAGCCGGCCGGGCGGATGTCGGGGAGGGGGGGGGGGGGGGGGGGGGGGGGGGGGGGGGCTCGCCGACCCCCCCCCCCCGCGCGTGTATCGCGTGTTCCCTTTCCCTTCCCCCCC
>NZ_JBVIIE010000013.1:115319-143055 GCF_055569945.1 Streptomyces sp. NPDC031340 | reverse complement strand
CGGAGGGGGGACGGGTGGAGGGGGGGGAGGTGGAAAGGCCTCCGCCCCCCCCCCCCCCCCCCCCCCCCCCCCCCCCCCCCCCCCCCCCCCCCCCCCCCCCCCCCCCCCCCCCCCCCCCCCCCCGAGGCGCGTGCCGAGCGGTTCGCCTGCTTCTACGCAAGGCGCGCCGAACTCGCCGGTGCCTGTTCGGTGTTGCCCGCCTCGGCGGCTGGCGGCGCGGTCACCGCGCCGGCCCACGCGCTGGGGCACGACCAGGCGGTGAGCGTCCGCGCGCTGCGGAACCGGTGCTCCGCCCCCGTGACCGGATCGGTGAACTCCAGCGTCCGCGCCAGCAGTTGCAGCGGACGCTGGAAGTCACCGGCCGGCACCGGACCGGTCACCTCGGGATACAGCGGATCGCCGAGGAGGGGCACGCCGAGCGCGTTCATGTGGACGCGCAGCTGGTGGGTCTGCCCGGTGGCCGGTACCAGGCGGTAGCGGGCGAGCCCGTCGGCCGCGCGGTGCTCGATCAGTTCGATGCGGCTGACGGCGTTCGGCTCGCCCGGCACCTCGCGGGCGGCGAGCACCCCCCGCTCCTTCACGATCCGGCTGCGCACCGTCCGGGGCAGGGCCAGGCCGGGATCGTACGGGGCGACCGCCTCGTACTCCTTGCCCACCCGGCGGTCGCGGAACAGCGACTGGTACGCGCCGCGTTCCCCGGGCCGCACCGTGAACAGCACCAGCCCGGCGGTGAGCCGGTCCAGACGGTGGGCGGCGCCGAGCGTCGGCACCCCGAGCTCCCGGCGCAGCCGCGCGAGCGCCGTCTCCGCGACGTGACTGCCGCGCGGGGTGGTGGCGAGGAAGTGCGGCTTGTCGACGACGACGATGTGCTCGTCGCGGTACACGACCTCCAGCGGGAAGGGCACCGGCACCTCGGCGGGCAGCTCCCGGTGGAACCACACGAACATCCCCGGCACGTACGCCGCGTCCGGCGGTACCGCCCGCCCGTCCGCCCCGACGACCAGACCCGCGTCGAACATCCCGTCCACGACCCCGGCGTCCGCCGTGAGCCGTTCCGTCAGGTGCTCGCGCACCGTGGCCCACGGCCCCCCGGCGGGCAGCCGCACCCGCACGGCGTCGATGCCCTCGCGCTGGGGGAGGGGGGAGGGCGGGGGCGGGGTACGGCGTCTCATCGCGGCCAAGCGTACGGTGCCGGAAAACCGGCAGCGCACGGTGCCGGGAGACCGGCCGGAGCCGCCCGGCCCGCGCCGGGGGCAGGGGCCGCTCCGGGGGCACGGGCGGCTCCGGGTGCGGATCAGGCGGCGGGCGCGCCCTCCTGCTCCGCCTCGACGCGCGCGTTCCAGTCCCGCTTGGAGGCCTGCCAGCCGTCCTCGTTGTGGCCGAGGCGCCAGTAGCCGGAGATCGACAGGTCCTCCCGCGGGATCTGCCGCTCGACCCGCAGCAGACGCCGCAGTTCCTTCACGAAGTGCGCCTCGCCGTGCACGAAGGCGTGCACCCGGCCCTCGGGGAACGGGAACGCCCGTACGGCCTCCACCAGCGCCTCGCCGACCGGCCGGTCCCCGCGGTGCAGCCAGACGACCTGCACGCCGGAGTCGATCTTCTGCTCCTCCTCGGGGCCGGAGACCTCGATGAAGGCGTGCGCCGTGGCACCGGCGGGCAGCGCCTCCAGGGAGCGGGCGATCGCGGGCAGCGCGCTCTCGTCCCCGGCGAGCAGGTGCCAGTCGGCGTCCGGGTCGGGGGCGTAGGCGCCGCCGGGGCCGTTGAAGCGCACGGTCTCGCCCGGGCGGACGTGCGCCGCCCACGGGCCGGCCAGGCCCTCGTCGCCGTGGATCACGAAGTCCAGCGTCAGCTCGCGGTGGACCGGGTCCCAGGCCCGCACGGTGTAGGTGCGGGTGACCGGCCACTGCTCCCGCGGGAACTCCGCCCGGATCCGCTCCACGTCGAAGGGCTCCGGATAGCTCACGCCCTCGGGCGCGAACAGCAGCTTCACGTAGTGGTCGGTGCAGGTGTCGGCCGAGAAACCGTCCAGACCGTCGCCGCCGAGCACCACCCGCTGCATGTGCGGGGTCAGCCGCTGGGTGCGGACGACCTGAGCGGTGCGGGGCTTCCGCGGCCTGCGGTCCGGTCGATCTGCCATGGAGGCCTCCCTGTTCCGAGCTTAGGTTTGCCTAAGTTAGCACCTTCCCCCAGTGAACACCCCTTTCGTGAGAACCGGATGAACGGCCGTCGCCGCCCGCGTCACGTCCCGAGCGTCGTCAGCAGCCGCCGCAGCGATCCGCCCAGTCCCCAGCGCGCCTCCAGCGCCTCCAGCGCGGCCGGGTCCCGCGGGGCGCGCGGCAGCTTCGTGTCGACGCCGGGCAGCGGTACGTCGGCGGCGACCCGGACCACCTTCGGCGCCACCGCGAGGTACGGCCGCGCCTCGTCGAGCCGCTTTCGCTGCGACGGCGTGAGCTTCGCCTTCGGATCGTCCACCGCGGCCATGATCCCGGCCAGGTCCCCGAACTCGGCGAGCAGCTTCGCGGCCGTCTTCTCGCCGATGCCGGGCACGCCCGGCAGGCCGTCGCTCGGGTCGCCGCGCAGCAGCGCCAGGTCCGCGTACCCGCTGCCGTCCACCCCGTACTTCTCACGCAGCAGCGCCTCGTCGGTCAGCTGCAGCATGCCGACGCCCTTGAGCGGATACAGCACCCGCACCCCGCGCGCGTCGTCGACCAGCTGGTAGAGGTCGCGGTCGCCGGTGACGATGTCGACCGGGCCCTCGGCCCGGGCGGTGAACGTGCCGATCACGTCGTCCGCCTCGTATCCGGCGACCCCCACGCGCGCGATGCCCAGCGCGTCCAGGACCGCCTCGATGACCGGCACCTGCGGCGACAGCGTGTCCGGCACCTGCTCCTCGTCCGGCCCCGCCGCGTGCTCCTCGGCGACGCGGTGCGCCTTGTAGGAGGGGATGAGGTCGACCCGCCACCGCGGGCGCCAGTCGGCGTCCATGCAGGCCACCAGGTGCTCGGGACGGTGGTCCTGCACCAGGCGGTCGATGAATTCGAGCAGGCCGCGCACGGCGTTCACCGGCGTGCCGTCCGGGGCCTTCACCGACTCGGGGACGCCGAAGAAGGCACGGAAGTAGAGCGAGGCGGTGTCGAGAAGCATGAGTCGTCCGGTCACGCCTCGCATCATGCCGTACGGCACCGACAGCCACCCGCGGCGAGCTGCCGTCGCCCGCTGCCACCGCCTGCGGCCACCGCGGCCACTGCAGTCACGCGGTCACTGCGGTCACTGCGGTCACTGCGGTCACCGCAGTCACTGCCTTCGGCCGTCGCCTGCGGGGACCGTCGTGAGAGGGGACCCTGGAAGAGGAGTCGTGATGAGATGGAGTCGTATCCGGGAGCCCCGGCCCAGGGCCGGCGCGTACGGAAAAGATCCGGCCAACCACGGAACGCCACCTGGTCGCCCCGGCCGGGGGATCCGCCGGGAGCGCGGACGAGCGCACGTGCCGTTGCCCGCGGGCCGTCCCGCCCCGCTGGTCAGCCTCTTCGGTCCCGGGCGGTGCCGCGGCGGGGCGGTCCGCCCGGAGCTCGCGCGGAACTCATCCGCCGGGGAGTGGTGGCGCGTTGAACGCACGCCGTCCTTACCGGTGTGTGACGAGCACGTGAAACGGTTTGCCGAACATGCGTAAGGTGCAGAGAAGTCATCAGGACCATGGCCGTCACGGACCGACGAGGCGAAGGAGGGAGCTGCGATGGGCGACCACAAGGACGACCACAAGGACCAGCCCCTGCGAGTGGGCGCGGCCGTGCGGCGCCGGCGCCGGGCGCTCGAGCTCACCCTCGCCGTCGTGGCCGAGCGCAGCGGCCTGTCCGTGCCGTTCCTGAGCCAGATCGAGAACGACCGGGCGCGGCCCAGCCCGACCTCCCTGGAGAAGGTCGCCGACGCCCTGCGCACCACCGCCGTCGAGCTCCTCGCTGCCGCGGACCCCGCCTGCAGCGTCGACGTCGTGCGTGCCGAGGGCGTCGAGACCGGGCCCGAACCGCGCATGCGGTCCCTGGTGCGCGGGCACCACCAGATGCACGCGCAGGAGTTCACCGGAGACCATGACGCGGGCCGCGAGTTCCAGTACCGCAACGACCAGTTGATGTACGTGGCCGACGGCGCCGTGGAGATCGAGGCGGAGGGCCGCGCCTACCGGCTCGGCCGGGGCGACACGCTGTACCTGACGGGCGGGGTGCGGCACCGGTGGCGGGCCACGGTGGCGGACACCCGCCTGATCGTCGTCGCGGTGGCCGAGCACATCGAGGCGGTCCGGGGCCGGTCGCGTCGGTGACCGGGTCCGTCTTCCACGTCCCGTCGGTGATCCGGGTCGTCTCCCTCGTCCCGTCGCTCACCGAGGCCGTGGCGGTCTCGGCGCCGGACGCCCTGGCCGGCGTCACGGACTGGTGCACGCACCCGCCGGACCTGGCCGTCGCCCGCGTCGGCGGCACCAAGAACCCCGACGTCGAGCGGATCGTCGCCCTCGCCCCCGACCTGGTGATCGCCAACGAGGAGGAGAACCGCGCGCCCGACCTGGACGAGCTGCGCACAGCCGGCGTCGAGGTCCTGGTCACCGAGGTGCGCGACGTCCCGCAGGCCTTCGCAGAGCTGGCCCGGGTGCTGGCGGCGTGCGGTGTCCGGGCCCGGCCGCGCTGGCTGGACGAGGCCGAGCGGACGTGGGCGGCGCTGCCGCCGCCGGAGCACCGCGTCACCGCCGTCGTCCCCGTCTGGCGCCGGCCCTGGATGGTGCTGGGCCGGAACACCTTCGCCGGTGACGTCCTCGCCCGCCTCGGCGTGGACCACCTGTACGCGACCCACCCCGACCGCTACCCCCGCGTCCCCGTCGAGGAACTGCGGGCGGCCGCCCCGGACGTCGTCGTCCTGCCGGACGAGCCGTACCGCTTCACCGCCGACGACGGACCCGAGGCCTTCCCGGGGTCGGCCTGCGCCCTGGTCAGCGGACGGCACCTGACGTGGTACGGGCCGTCGCTGGCCGAGGCGCCGGCGGTGCTGGCCGGGGCCCTGCGAGCAGCTCGCCGCTGACCACGCCGCGTGCCGTGAGCACGGCGGCGGTGGCCCAGGCGGCGACGAGGAGGCCGTAGAGGGCCACCGCGAGCCCGTCGTACACGGCCAGCCCGGTGTGCCGGCCCAACGCCTCCGCCCCGGTGACGCAGGTGCCGACCGGGAAGGTGAACGACCACCACGTCATCGTGAACCTCATCCCGTGCCGCCGTGCCCGGACCACGTGGGCGGCGGCGAACGCGCACCACAGCAGCGCGAAGCCCATGACGGGCACCCCGTACAGGACGGCGAGGACGGTGAACCCCGCGCGGTACGGGTCCGCCACGGCGCCGGTCGCCGAGTCCGCGAACGCGCCGACGGCGGTGGTCGACTGCCCGAGCGGCCCGAGCACCAGGAACAGCGTGGGCGTGAGGGCGAGCGGCAGCGGCCCGCCGGTGATCAGCCGGGCGAAGACCATCGGCAGCGTGACCAGAATGGCCAGCAGGCTGAGCCCGAACATCGCGACGCAGGCGAGGAGCAGGGTCTCGCGGGGCTGGCCGGCGGGCAGGTACGGCACCAGGCGGGGGCCGAGCGCGGCGGACACCATGGGCGCGACGAGGGGCAGCAGCCACACGGGCGAGGCCTGCCCCGGCCCGGTCTCGTGGCGTACGGCCATCAGGTACGGGACGGCGACGGCGGCCGTGAGTCCCACGGCCGTCCCCGCGGTGAACAGGGCCGCGTCCAGGGCGACCGCGCTCGGTTCGCCGATCCAGTCCCGGCCGACGGCGAGGGCGCCGCCGCCGACCGCCAGCAGGGCCATGGCCAGGCACCCGTAGAAGGGGGCCGTCGCCGGGTCGAGGAGGTGGGCGCGGGCCTGGTCGCGGTGGTGGGTCCAGTGCAGGGCGCGGGCGGCGAGCAGCGCCACCAGGAGGGCGAGGGACAGCGCCCAGACGGCGGCGCAGGCGGTGCGCAGGCCGGGGATGCTGCCGGGCAGCCCGGCTCCCGCCGTGGCGACGGCGGCGGTGCCCATGACGGCGGCGTACCAGTTGGGTCCGAGGTGGCGGACGGCACGGGCGCGCGGGCGGAGCGGGGTGTGCGGGAGGACCGGAGCTGCGGTGACCATGCCCTGATCGTCCCGTGGCCGGACGCCCGCCACCAGGGACCACCTCTGTATCAGGGCATAAGCTGGGGTTATGAGCGACATGGCGGAGTCGTCCGACACCCGTTCCGCGCCGGGCGGGTCACTCGCGCACCGGGTGCCGGACCTCGGGGCGCTGGAGCTGCTGCTGGCGGTGGCGCGGCTCGGCAGCCTCGGCGGGGCGGCCCGCGAGGTGGGCATCACCCAGCCGGCGGCCAGCAGCCGGATCCGGTCGATGGAGCGACAGCTGGGCGTGGCCCTGGTCGACCGTTCGCCGCGCGGCTCCCGGCTCACGGACGCCGGGGTGCTGGTGACGGACTGGGCGCGGCGGGTCGTCGAGGCGGCCGAGGCCTTCGACGCGGGGGCGCAGGCGCTGCGCGACCGGCGTGACTCGCGCCTGACGGTGGTGGCCAGCATGACGATCGCCGAGTACCTGCTGCCGGGCTGGCTGCTCGCGCTGCGTGCCCGGTGGCCGGACACGGCGGTGTCCCTGCTCGCGGGCAACTCGGCGACGGTCGCCGAGCGGCTGCTGTCCGGCGACGCGGACCTGGGGTTCGTGGAGGGCGTGGGCGTGCCGCCGGGCCTGGACTCGGCGGTCATCGCCCGCGACCGGCTCATCGTGGTGACGGCGCCCGGCCACCCGTGGGCCCGTCGCCGGCGGCCGCTGGAGTCCCCGGAACTGGCGGCCACCGCTCTGATCCTGCGGGAGAAGGGTTCGGGGACGCGCCAGGTGCTGGACGCCGCGCTGGGCGGACCGGCCCGGCCGCTGATCGAGCTGTCGTCCACGACCGCGGTGAAGGCGGCCGTGGTGAGCGGCGCCGGACCGGCGGTCCTCAGCGAACTCGCCGTGGGCGAGGAACTGGCGATGCGGCGACTGGTGCGCATCCCGGTCCAGGACGTCGCCCTGGCCCGCGACCTCCGCGCGGTATGGCCCACCGGCCACCGCCCAACGGGCCCGGCCAGAGAACTCCTCTCCCTGACCCGAGGCTGACGGGCGACTCCGGTGCGCGGCGACGGATTCGCGGGGACGACGACGGGCACGGGGTGAGCGGCGGATGCCGGGCTCGGCAGGTGTGCAAGCAACGACCCGGCCCTGGGGCCCACCCCGCTGGTGACCGCAACGGCTGGGTGGGCCTTGCGGCCTCCCGTTGGTGGGCGGGGTGTGCTGGGGCTGACCGCCGGTGGGCAGGGGCAGGCGGGCGGGAGCATGATCCATCGGGCACGACCCGGCCCGCGGTTCCGGCCGGCGGGGCGGCTGGGGCCCGGGGCTCGGCGGGTTCGCTTCCGCCTCCTGGTGAACGCCGGTCGCCCTGCCCGGCGTCCGCCGGACGTGCCCGGGGAAAGCGCTTGGCGGGGGCCGGGCTGCGCCCAGCTCCGCCCGGCCTGCCCACCCTGCGGGCCTTTCAGCGGGCGTTGGGGGAGGTGGCGCTCGGGTGGGTCAGGACGCGGCTTCGATCAGGGCGTGCATGACGCGCAGGTCCTCGCCCATCTCGGGGTGCCACTGCACGCCCAGCGCCCAGCCGTCCGTGGTCGGCAGTTCCACTGCCTCCACCGTGCCGTCCGCCGCGTACGCCGACGGGATCAGGCCCGCGCCGAGGCGGTCCACGCACTGGTGGTGGTACGACGGCACGGATGTCTCCTCCGGCACGGCGGCGGCGTACAGGGTGCCGGGCACCGGCTTGACCGGGTGGGTGCCGAAGACGCCGACGACCTCCGCGTGGCCGTCGAGATGCTGGACGAGGGTGCCACCCAGGGCGACGTTCAGCAGCTGCATGCCGCGGCAGATGCCGAGCAGCGGCAGGCGTGCCGCCAGCGCGGCCTCGATCAGGGCGAGTTCCCAGGCGTCCCGGGCCCGGGCCGGCGGACCCGTCCGGGGGTCGGGCTCGGCGCCGTAGCGGGCCGGTTCGACGTCCGGGCCGCCCGCGATCACCAGGCCGTCGAGACGGGCGACGGCCGCCGCCGCGTGCTCCGGCGCGTCGGGCGGCAGCATCGCGGCCAGCCCGCCCGCCCGCTGCACCAGCCGCGGATAGCCGACCGGCAGCAGCGCGGCCTCCAGCTCCCACACGCCCCAGCGCGCCCCGGTCTCCAGATACGTGCTGACGCCGATCAACGGTCTGCCCGCCATGCACCTGCCCCTTCCGCCAAAGGATTCGGTTCATACCTTTGCTGAGGGTGGCCGCTCGGGGCAAGAGCCGTCGGCCGCCGTCCCGCCCCGGCCGCCGTCCCGCCCCGGCCGCCGGCCCGCCCCGGCCCGCGCCGGGCGGTGCCGCGCGGTGCCGCGCGGGCTCGCGGGGCGCCTCACGCGAGGAAGCCCCGCAGCAGCGCGGCCGTTCCCGCGCAGTGTTCCCGCATGATCTCCCGGGCCCCGTCCGCGTCGCCGTCGAGCACCGCCCCGACCAGCGCGACGTGCTGCCGCTGGGAGTGCTCCAGGTTGCGCACCAGCAGCGGGATGCAGTCGAGCAGCTCGTTCACCGTCGCCCGTACGGCCGCGTACTGCGCGGTCAGCGTCGGCGATCCGCACAGTTCGGCCAGCGTGAGGTGCAGCAGCGTGTCCAGGCGGCGGTAGTCGCCGAGCGGCGCGTCGTGCGTGCGGGCCAGCGCCTCGCGCAGCCGCACCGCCCGCTCGCCGGTCAGGCCGTACGTCGCGCACAGACCGGCCGCCCCCACCTCCAGCACCTCCCGGAAGCGCAGCACGTCCTCGATGTCGACCTCGGCGATCCGCCGCCGCAGCTCGTCCTCGCCGCCCGCGTCCGTGCGGGGCAGCACGAACGTGCCGCCGTAGCGGCCGCGCCGCGACTCCACCAGCCCCTGGTCCTGGAGCACCTTGAGGACCTCGCGCAGCGTCACCCGGCTGATCCCCAGCCGCTCCGCCAGCTCCCGCTCGGCGGGCAGCCGTCCGCCGGCCGGCACCAGGCCCAGCCGGACGACCTGCAGGATCTGCTCCAGCGCCTCCTCGAAGCCGTTCCCGGCCCGCACCGGCCGCAGCACCGGCGTCAGCCGGTCCGTGAGGTCCGTCTCCGGATCCGGTGACATGCCGCCGCACCCCCTTCCCAAGCAATGGTTCTCGGCAATACCTTATGGCTCCCGGCCCGACCGCAGAACGCGAAGAAGCAGAACGCGACAAGCAGAACGCGACAAGCAGAACGCGAAGAAGCCGAAGGAGCTCTCCCGTGGCAGACCGCACGCCCCCGCTCAGCGTCGAGGAGCTGCACGCCCTCGTCGCGGGCGGGGAGATCGACACTGTCGTCCTGGCCTTCCCCGACATGCAAGGGCGCCTGCAGGGCAAGCGGTTCGCCGCCCGGTTCTTCCTCGACGAGGTCCTCCACCACGGCACCGAGGGCTGCAACTACCTCCTCGCCGTCGACACCGAGATGAACACCGTCGACGGCTACGCCATGTCCTCCTGGGACCGCGGCTACGGCGACTTCGCCATGCACCCCGACCTGTCCACCCTGCGCCGCGTGCCGTGGAACGCCGGCACCGCCATGGTCGTCGCCGACCTCGCCTGGCACGACGGCTCCCCGGTCGTCGCCGCCCCCCGCCAGATCCTGCGCCGCCAGCTCGACCGCCTTGCCGAGCACGGACTGACCGCCATGGTCGGCACGGAGCTGGAGTTCATCGTCTTCAAGGACACCTACGAACAGGCGTGGGACGCGGGTTACCAGGGGCTGACCCCGGCCAATCAGTACAACATCGACTACTCGATCCTCGGCACCGGCCGCGTCGAGCCCCTGCTGCGCCGCATCCGCAACGAGATGGCCGGCGCCGGCCTCACCGTCGAGTCCGCCAAGGGCGAGTGCAACCCCGGCCAGCACGAGATCGCCTTCCGCTACGACGACGCCCTGGTCACCTGCGACCAGCACGCCGTCTACAAGACCGGCGCCAAGGAGATCGCCGCCCAGGAGGGCATGTCCCTCACCTTCATGGCCAAGTACAACGAGCGCGAGGGCAACTCCTGCCACATCCACCTCTCGCTCGCCGACGCGGACGGCCGCAACGTCATGCCGGGCGACGGCCCGGACGGCATGTCCGAGGTCATGCGCCACTTCCTCGCCGGGCAGCTGGCCGCGCTGCGCGACTTCTCGCTGCTCTACGCCCCCCACATCAACTCCTACAAACGCTTCCAGCCGGGCTCCTTCGCCCCGACCGCCGTCGCCTGGGGCCATGACAACCGCACCTGCGCCCTGCGCGTCGTCGGCCACGGCCGCTCCCTGCGCTTCGAGAACCGGCTGCCCGGCGGCGACGTCAACCCGTACCTGGCGGTCGCCGGACTGGTGGCGGCCGGCCTGCACGGCGTCGAGCAGCGGCTGGAGCTGCCGGAGCCCTGCCCCGGCAACGCCTACACCGGCGAGTTCGCGCACGTCCCGACCACCCTGCGCGAGGCCGCCGAGCTGTGGGCGGCCAGCCCCGTCGCCGAGGCCGCCTTCGGCCACGAGGTCGTCGCGCACTACCGCAACATGGCCCGCGTCGAGCTCGAAGCCTTCGACGCCGCGGTCACCGACTGGGAGCTGCGCCGCTCCTTCGAACGCCTGTGAGGCCCCCCGTGTCCCACCCGTACGAACTGGACGTGCTCAACCCGGCGACGGAGGAGGTGATCGCCACCGTCCCGGGCGCCGTGGAACAGGACGTGGACGCCGCCGTGCGGCGCGCGGAGCGGGCCCAGCGCGCCTGGGCGGCCGTCGCCCCCGCCGACCGGGCCCGGCTGCTGCGCCGCTTCGCCGCCGTCGTCGACGGACACCGCGAGGAACTGGCCCGGCTGGAGGTGCGCGAGGCCGGCCACACCATCGGCAACGCCCGCTGGGAGGCGGGCAACGTCCGCGACCTCCTCGACTACGCGGCCGGCGGCGTGGAGCGCCTCACCGGCCGACAGATCCCGGTCCCCGGCGGCCTGGACGTGACGATCCTCGAACCGCTCGGCGTCGTCGGCGTGATCGCCCCCTGGAACTTCCCCATGCCGATCGCCGCCTGGGGAACGGCCCCCGCCCTCGCGGCCGGGAACGCCGTCGTCCTCAAACCCGCCGAGACCACCCCGCTCACCGCCCTCCGGCTCGCCGAACTCGCCCTGGAGGCAGGGCTGCCGGAACACCTCTTCCAGGTGCTGCCCGGGCGTGGCGACATCGCGGGCGAGGCCCTGGTACGCCACCCCGGCGTCGCCAAGATCGTCTTCACCGGTTCCACCCGGGTCGGCAAGCACGTGATGGCGCTGTGCGCCGACCAGGTCAAGCAGGTCACCCTCGAACTCGGCGGCAAGAGCCCCAACATCGTCTTCGCCGACGCCGACCTGCGCGCCGCCGTCGACCCCTTCTCCTTCCTCGACAACTCCGGCCAGGACTGCTGCGCCCGCACCCGCATCCTGGTACAGGAGTCCGTCCACGACGAGGTGACGGAACTGCTCGCCGAGGCGCTGGCCGCCGTCGTGGTGGGCGACCCGGCCGACGAGAAGACCCAGATGGGTCCCCTGATCTCCCGTCAGCAGCTCGACCGCGTACGGGGGTTCGTGCCCGAGGACGCGCCCGCGCTGCGCGGCGGCGCGCCGGACGGGCCCGGCTTCTGGTTCCCGCCGACCGTCCTCACCCGTCAGGCGCCGGACTCCGCCGCGGCCCGCGAGGAGATCTTCGGACCGGTCGCCGTCCTGCTGCCCTTCACCGACGAGGAGGACGCGATCCGGCTCGCCAACGACACCCCCTACGGCCTCTCCGGCTCCATCTGGACCCGGGACGTCGGCCGCGCGCTGCGCGTCTCCGGCGCGGTCCGGGCCGGCAACCTGTCCGTCAACTCCCACTCCAGCGTCCGCTACTGGACCCCGTTCGGCGGCTACAAGCAGTCCGGCGTCGGCCGCGAGCTGGGCCCGGACGCGCTGACCGCCTTCACCGAAACCAAGAACGTCTTCATCAGCACGGAGGCCTGAGCCGCTCATGACCGAAAACACCGAGGGAACCATCTGCCGTCGCCTGGCCGGCCGAACCGCCGTCGTCACCGGCGCCGGCAGCGGCATCGGCCTCGCCACCGCGCGCCGGCTCGCCTCCGAGGGCGCCCACGTCGTCTGCGGCGACGTCGACGAGGTCCGCGGCAAGGCGGCCGCCGACGAGGTCGGCGGCCTGTTCGTGAAGGTCGACGTCACCGACCCCGAGCAGGTCGAGGCGCTGTTCAAGGCGGCCTACGACACCTACGGCAGCGTCGACGTCGCCTTCAACAACGCCGGCATCTCCCCGCCCGACGACGACTCCATCCTGGAGACCGGCCTGGAGGCGTGGAAGCGCGTCCAGGAGGTCAACCTCACCTCCGTCTACCTGTGCTGCAAGGCCGCCATCCCCTACATGCGCCGCCAGGGCAAGGGCTCCATCATCAACACCGCCTCCTTCGTGGCGAGGATGGGCGCGGCCACCAGCCAGATCTCCTACACCGCGTCCAAGGGCGGCGTGCTCGCCATGTCCCGTGAACTGGGCGTGCAGTTCGCCCGGGAGGGCATCCGCGTCAACGCCCTGTGCCCGGGCCCGGTCAACACCCCGCTGCTGCAGGAACTGTTCGCCAAGGACCCGGAGCGGGCCGCGCGCCGCCTCGTCCACATCCCGGTCGGCCGCTTCGCCGAGGCCGAGGAGATCGCCGCCGCCGTCGCCTTCCTCGCCAGCGACGATTCCTCCTTCGTCAACGCCACCGACTTCCTGGTGGACGGCGGCATCTCGGGCGCGTACGTCACGCCCTTGTAGACAGGGACCGGCCGGCCCGGCGTGCGGGCCGGCCGGCCGGAGGCCGTGTACGTGTACGGGGACCACAGGAACGGGGACTACAGGAACGTCTGGCCTTCCCCGCGGTACGTCGGCACGGTCGCCGTCACCGTGTCGCCCTCCACGAGGTGCAGCGCGTCGAACCGCTCGCACAGCTCACCGGCCTTGGCGTGCCGGAACCACACCTTGTCGCCGATCAGCAGGTCGTCGGCCGGGGAGCCCAGCAGCGGCGTCTGCACCTCGCCGGGCCCCTCCTGGGGGTCGTAGCGCAGCCCCTCGGGCAGGTACGGCAGCGGGAGCCGGTCGCGTCCGGGCGCGCCGGAGGCCGGATAGCCGCCGCCGAGCACCGTCACCACACCCATCCCCGGGCGCCGCACCACCGGCTGGGCGAACAGCGCGGCCGGACGCCCGCTGAACGACGTGTAGTTGTCGAACAGGCGCGGCACGTAGAGCCCCGACCCGGCCGCGATCTCGGTGACCGAGTCCTCGGCCGCCGTGTGCTGCACGCTGCCGGTGCCGCCGCCGTTGACGAACTCCAGGTCCGGCACCACGGCGCGCACCGCGCGCACCACCTCCGCACGCCGCTCGGCGAGTTCCCGGCGCGCGGCCGCCTGCATCAGCCGGACGGCGCCGGACCGCAGCGGCCGCCCGGCCACCGAGTCACCGACACCGGCGATGTGCCCCTCGTACGCCATGATGCCCACGACCCGGAACCCGGGCCGCCGGGCCACCGCGCGGGCCAGGTCGGCCACCTGGGCGGGGGAGTGCAGCGGCGAGCGGAGCGCCCCGATCCGCACCCGGCCCCCGAGCAGCTTGAAGGCGGTGTCCAGCTCCAGACACACGCGCACGACCTCACCGCCTCCGTCACGCGCCTCGTCGATCAGCCTGAGCTGCGCCGGGTCGTCGATCATCACGGTCACGGCGGCGGCGAGCTTCGGGTCGGAGGTCAGCTCGGCGAAACCGGCCCGGTCGGCGGACGGGTAGGCGAGCAGGACGTCGTCGAAGCCGGAGCGCGCGAGCCACAGGGACTCGGCGAGGGTGAAGGACATGATGCCGGCGAACCCGTCCTTGGCGAGGACCCGCTCCAGCAGGGCCCGGCAGCGTACGGACTTGCTGGCGACGCGGACCGGTTTGCCGCCCGCCCGGCGCAGCAGGTCGTCGGCGTTGGCGTCGAAGGCGTCCAGGTCCACGATCGCGAGAGGGGCCTCGAGGTGGGCGGTGGCCCGGTCGTAACGGGCCCGGTCGGCGGCGCGCGCAGTCATGAACGAAGCCTGCCAGACAGGATTACCGCAGGGTAGGGGGACGTTTGGGGCAGATGCCCCGGGGGTCGCGAAGTGGTTCCCGTTCCGACAGGGGCAAGCCGTAGAGTGACGCGCACGCACGGCGGAACGCGCCGGTCGCGGCCGTGCCGGGATGCCGGTCCGTCCGTGCGGGTATGCGTGTCCGGGAGTGTCCGGGACGGACCGGCCCGCGCGTTGAGCGCAACCACGACGGCGCGCGTACGGGAAGACGGCCAGGGTCCGAGGAAACGGGGGGTGCATGAGTACGGAAGCGCGGCACACTCCTGTTCCCCCGCAGCCGGCTCCCGTCCCTCCGCGGCCCGCCACCCCGCCCCGCCCGGCCCAGCCGCCCGCACCGGGCCGGCCCCGGCCCGAGGATCCGGACGACGCCGTCGCGGACACGGCGCGGACACGGCGGAACACGACGGGGGAGGCCACGGGAGCAGCGCGCGGAGTCTGGTCGCCGTGGCGCGGCACCCAGGACTTCGAGGCGCGCGACGGCTACGACGGCTACGACGGCTACGACGAGTTCGACGCCTTCCGCCGGCGCTCGCGGAGCGGCGGCTCCCGTGCCGCCGCCGGCACCGCGACCGGCAGGGCGGAGGCGGACCCGGACGCGGACTTGGCCGCCGGCCCCGAGGTTCCCCCGGCCCGGCGCGACGGGACCGGCGCGGGGGCGGCTGCCCCCGCCTCTGCCCCCGCCTCTGCCTCCGACTCCGCTTCCACCTCCGCTTCCGCTTCCACTTCCGCTTCCGTTTCCGACTCCACTTCCGCGAGCGCCCCGCCCCGCTTCCCCGGCCTGCGTGCCCGGCCCGCCGGGGAGAACGCCGCGAAGAGCACGCCCCCGCCGCCGGCCTCCGCCCGCTTCCCGGACACCGCTCCCTCGGCCGGCTGCGAGACCCCGCCCCGGGCCGAGGACACTGCCGCCCCGCCGCGCCCGAGCCGTGGTCCCGCTCCGTCGCCCCGCGTCGAGGACGCCCTTGTCCCGCCGCGTCCGCTCCGGCGCCCTGCTCCGCCGGCCGGTGGCGATGACCCGGCCGTACCGCCCCGCCGCCCTGCCGCGCCGTCCCGGGCCGAGGACACCGCCGCCCCGCCGCGCCCGAGTCGCGGTCCCGCTCCGTCGCCCCGCGCCGAGGGTGCTGTCGCGCCGCCCCGTCCGCTCCGACGTCCTGACGCGCCCCCTCGGGCCGAGGGCGCTGTCGCGCCGCCGCGTCCGCTCCGGCGCCCCGCTCCGCCGTTCCGTCTCCCGGACACCCGGGCCGGGGTGGCACGGGAGGTTGCCGGGGTGGGCGTTCCCGGGCGGGACGGCGACGTGCGGCCGGTTCCCGATCCGTCCCTGTCCTGGAACGCGCCCGTGGCCGGCGCCGGGGGCACCGTCGTGTCGTTCGGGGTGCCCGAGGGGTACGACGGGCAGGGGCGGCCCCGGCCCCTCGTCGGCCACGTCCGCACCCGGGCCGTCGCCGTCACCGCCTGCGTCGTCCTCGGACTCGGGCTCATCGGCGGTGCGCTGACCGGGAGTTGGCTGACCGGTGACTCCGGGGACGGCGGCGCGCGGGACACCTTCACGGCGGCCGGCGGCCTGTGGCACAGCATCCCCGTCGACCGGCTCTTCCCGCCCGTGGTGGAGGGCCGCGGCGCCGGTCCCGGCGGCGCCGACCGCAGTTGGACGCGGATCGCCGTCGCCCCGGACCGCGGGTGCGCGCAGGCCTTCGACCCGCTGCTGAGGAAGGCGCTCGCGCCCGTGGGCTGCCGGCGTCTGCTGCGGGCCACCTACACCGACGCCACGCAGAGCCACGTCACCACCGTCGGCCTGCTGTTCACCAAGGCCGACGCCGCCGGCATGGCCTCCCTCGCCACCCGTTTCCAGAACGAGGGCCTGGACCGCCGCACCGATCTGATGCCCCGCCCGTACGCCGCGCCGGGCACCGCCGCCGCCCGCTTCGGCGTCCGGCAGCGCGCCTCGTGGACCGTGTCCGTCCTCACCGACGCGCCCGTCGTCGTCTACGCCGTCTCCGGCTGGGCGGACGGCCGCACCGTCGACAGCCCGCTGCCCGCCGGGGAGGCCATGCAGTCCGGCAACACCGCGGCCGTCGCCCAGTCGGGCCTCGGCCACGAGGCGCGGGGCCTCGCCGACCGGATCGAGCGAGCGCTGCGCAAGGACGTCAGCGGCCAGGCCACGGAGACGCCGTCATGAGACGCCGGGGCCGTGTCGGGACGCTGAGCGTCCTCCTCGCCGCAGCCGTCGCGCTGGTCCCGCCCACCGCGGCGCACGCCGACGGCATACGCGCCCAGCAGTGGGGCCTGGACGCCATGCACACCCAGCAGGCCTGGCGCATCACCAAGGGCAAGGGCGTCACCGTCGCCGTCCTGGACACCGGCGTCGAGGCCGACCACCCCGACCTCGCCGGCAACGTCCTGCCCGCCAAGGACATGATCGGCTTCGGGGCGAGCAAGGGCGACCGGGCATGGGCCCGGCACGGCACCGCGATGGCCGGGATCATCGCCGGGCACGGCCACGGCCCCGGCGACGCCGAGGGCGTCATGGGCATCGCACCCGAGGCCAGGATCCTGCCGGTCCGCGTGATCCTGGAGGACGGCGACTCGGCCCGCGGCAAGGCCCGCAGCACCCGCGGCAACGCCCTCGCCGAAGGCATCCGCTGGGCCGCCGACCACGGCGCCGACGTCATCAACCTCTCCCTCGGCGACGACTCCGCCTCCGCCCATCCCGAACCCGCCGAGGACGAGGCCGTCCAGTACGCCCTGAAGAAGGGCGTCGCCGTCGTCGCCTCGGCGGGCAACGGCGGCGAGAAGGGCGACCACGTCTCCTACCCGGCCGCCTACCCGGGCGTCATCGCCGCGACCGCCGTCGACCGCTACGGCACCCGCGCCTCCTTCTCCACCCGCCGCTGGTACGCCACGGTCAGCGCGCCCGGCGTCGACATCGTCATCGCCGACCCCGACCACCGGTACTACGAGGGCTGGGGGACGAGCGCGGCGTCGGCGTTCGTCTCGGGCGCGGTGGCCCTCGTCAAGGCCGCGCACCCGGGACTGGCCCCCGCGCAGATCAAGCAACTCCTGGAGGACACCGCCCGGGACGCCCCGGCCGGCCGCCACGACGACTCCCGCGGCTTCGGCTTCGTCGACCCGGCCGCGGCCATCGAGGCGGCCGGACGCCTGAAGCCGGAGGGCCTGCGGGCGGCGTCGTACGGCGAGAAGTACTTCGGCCCCGGGCCCGACGCCGCCAAGTCCGACGGCGGCACCAGCGACTGGGCGGCCCCGCTCGCGGGCGGTCTCGGCGGCGTCCTGCTGGTCGCGGCGGTCGTGCTGTGGCGCGGCCGCCGCGAGTATCACGCCGACGGCTGACCCGCGCCGACCGCGCCACCCACACCCGGCCTCACACCCGGCCTCACACCCGGCTCCGGCTCCGGCTGCGGCCCGGGGGCTTTACCCCGAGGCGGACACGGCCGACACGTCGTCGTCGGTGAACACCGACACGGCGGCCCGTGCCGCCGCCTCGACCAGCGAAATACCCTTCGCCTTCGTCGAGTTGCCGTCCGACAGCGCGGCCACCAGGTAGGCGTGGCCGTCCACCGTCACCCTGCCGATGCTGTTGATGACCCACAGACCGGTGGTGCTGCGGGGCAGCCAGCCGTTCTTCAGAGCCCACCGCCCCCCGTCGGCCGCCGCCGACACACCCCAGTGCTGGTCGGCGGCGATCTGCCCCATCAGCTCGCGCAGGTACGTCCGGGAGGCCGCGCTCAGCTCCGAGTCGTCCCCGAAGACCTGCTCCAGCAGCGTCAGCTGGTCGGCGGCCGTGGTCCGGGTCAGTCCCCACAGCGCGCCGTCGCCGCCCTCGGTGCCGGTCAGCCCGAACCGCTCGTTCGCGGCGTCGAGCCCGTCGGCCTCGCCGATGGCCTCCCACAGGGCGGACGCCGAGGCGTTGTCGCTGTTCTCGATCATGGCGGTGGCGTACGACCGTTCCGACGCCGTCAGTTGCCGCCCCGCGTCCTGCGCCTGCAGCAGCAGCGTCGCGAGGATGTCGACCTTCACGATGCTGGCGGTGGCGAAGGTGGCGTCGCCGTAGGAGGCGCTCTCGCCGGACTCCAGGTCCAGCACCGTCACCGACACCCGGGCGCCGTCCTCGGCGTCGACCGACTTCATCGCGGCCGACAGCAGGGCGTCGTGATCCACCGCGGGCTGCGCCACCGTTGCCACCGAGTCCTTCCCGCCGGCCGTGGCCGGGCCGGAGGCCGACGGCGACGCCGACGACGATACGACGCCGGTGCCGGAGTGCGCCTGAGCTCTGACGTACGCGCTTCCGGCCGCCGTGCCGCCCACGATGGTGACCGCGGCGAGGGCGGTGTACAGCAGGGGGCGCGTCCGGGACGGACGAACACGGCGGCGACGGCGGGTTCTGGAGGACTCCATGCCCGCGATGCTGGGCGCGGCGGCTGTGCGGGCCGTTAGCCGGACGTTAGATGTGTGTCAGGGAAACCTGAGAAACCCGTGAAAGCCGTGAACGGCCGGTTTCGGGGGCCGCACAAGCCCGGCACCATCCCCCCGATAGGGTCGGTGACCGTGGCGAACAAGAACATTCCCGACTCCCTCTTCTCCGACGACGACGGCTCCGCCGACCCCCGGCTGAGCGCGGCGCTCGCCGCCTGGGCCGGGGACCGCACCGCCGTGGGCCCCGTCCTCCAGGCGCTCAAGGGCGCCCGGCTGCTCGTCCCCGTGGTCGCCGTGCTCGGCGAGGTGGAGCTGGACGAGAACGGGCTGCGCCGCGAGAAGACGAGCGAGATGGCCGTGCCGACGCTGAAGGCGGGCTCCCGCACCGCCCTGCCCGCGTTCACCTCCACCGACGCGCTGGCCCGCTGGGACCCGGCGGCGCGCCCCGTCGCCGTACCGCTGCACCAGGCGCTGCAGGCCGCCGCGCACGAGAAGGCGGACACGATCGTGCTGGACATGTCCGGTCCGGTGCCGTTCGAGCTGACCGGGCAGGCGCTGCTCGCGCTCGCCGAGGGACGCACGACCGACGATCCGCTCGCCGACCCCGCCGTGCGCGAGGCGGTGCGCGCCGCGGTCGCCGCCGAACTCGGCGTCGTCCGCGCCCATCTCGGCCCCGGGCAGGCCGACGGCACCCTCGCCCTGGTGCTGGACCCGGCCGCCGCGCCCGCCGGGACCGCCCGCGCCGTCGCCGAGCGCCTGGCCGCCGACGAGACGCTGCGGGCCCGCCTGGTGCGCGGCCTCGACCTGGCACTGCTGCCGGCCGGGACCACACCGCCGGGCGAGCCCCTGTACGTACGCTGACGAGCCCCAGCCGTGGACCGGGCCGGTGTGCTTGCGGCCGTTTCTAGCCGTACACCGGGCCGGTGTACTTCTCGCCGGGGCCCTGGCCCGGCTCGTCCTTGACCAGGGACGCCTCGCGGAAGGCCAGCTGCAGCGACTTCAGGCCGTCGCGCAGGGGCGCCGCGTGGAAGGAGCTGATCTCGGTCGCGCTGGCGTCCAGCAGGCCGGCCAGCGCGGTCACCAGCTTGCGGGCCTCGTCCAGGTCCTTGTACTTGTCCCCCTCCTCGGTCAGGCCGAGCTTCACCGCGGCGGCGCTCATCAGGTTGACGGCGACCGTCACGATCACCTCGACGGCGGGGACCTCGGCGATGTCCCGCGTCATGGCGTCGAAGTCGGGATTCTCGGGATTCTCGGGGCTCTCAGGAGGGGTATCGCTCATGGGGCACACCATAGGTGGTCCCGCGCGTCGTCCTTGAATTAGCCCTTGTCAAGCGATCCTGCTAATCTGGAGTGCGACCGGCCGGACACATGTGTGCGGCCCACAAGTGGAGGCTCCGATCTCCCACCTGACCGTCCCCCGGGGCGGCGGGTCACCCCGGTCAGGCGGCCACCATCGTTCCGTACGGACGATGGAGTCGCCCGAGAGTGCGCCCCGCGATCAGTCGCGGCGGTGTTCCGGTAGTGCTAGGAGCCCCGCCTGTGATCGTCCGGGGCATTTTTTGTGCTTCGGCGCGGTTAGGTCTAACGAATACAGACGTATGCGCGGCTGTCCGCCAGACTGCCGCGTTGGTGCTACCGAGGAGGATCCATCAGCGCCGAGCCCCGCATCAACGACCGGATTCGCGTTCCCGAGGTGCGACTTGTCGGTCCCAGTGGCGAGCAGGTCGGCATCGTGCCGCTCGCGAAGGCACTGGAGCTTGCTCAGGAGTACGACCTCGACCTGGTCGAGGTCGCGGCGAACGCCCGTCCGCCCGTGTGCAAGCTCATGGACTACGGGAAGTTCAAGTACGAGTCGGCCATGAAGGCCCGTGAGGCGCGCAAGAACCAGGCGCACACGGTCATCAAGGAGATGAAGCTCCGGCCGAAGATCGACCCGCACGACTATGACACCAAGAAGGGTCACGTCGTCCGGTTCCTCAAGCAGGGCGACAAGGTCAAGATCACGATCATGTTCCGTGGTCGCGAGCAGTCCCGGCCCGAGCTGGGCTACCGACTGCTGCAGCGGCTCGCGGAGGACGTCCAGGACCTCGGTTTCGTGGAGTCGAACCCGAAGCAGGACGGCCGCAACATGATCATGGTTCTCGGTCCGCACAAGAAGAAGACCGAG
This sequence comes from Streptomyces sp. NPDC031340, assembly GCF_055569945.1. NCBI lineage: Bacteria > Bacillati > Actinomycetota > Actinomycetes > Kitasatosporales > Streptomycetaceae > Streptomyces > Streptomyces sp. NPDC031340. The sequence goes on along the minus strand of NZ_JBVIIE010000013.1, from coordinate 122,277 downwards.
GCGATGGCCGAGGCGCGCCAGGCGCAGGAAGCCCGCAAGGCGGAAGCGAAGGCCAACCCCGGCAAGTCGCAGAACGCCGCGGACACCGACAACGCCGTGGACGCCGAGGCACCTGCCGAGGCTACCGCCGAGGCGTGATCCCGGGGGACGCGAGTCCCCGAGGACGTAACCGATACAAGAGCGACGCTCCAACCGTGGTGCCCGGTTTTCGTGACCGGGCACCGGAGCGCCACCGACGAGGAGAGAACGGCGCTATGCCGAAGAACAAGTCGCACAGCGGTGCCAGCAAGCGCTTCAAGGTCACCGGCTCCGGCAAGGTGCTCCGTGAGCGCGCCGGCAAGCGCCACCTGCTCGAGCACAAGTCGTCCCGCGTGACGCGTCGCCTCACCGGCAACGCCGAGATGGCCCCGGGCGACGCCGCGAAGATCAAGAAGCTTCTCGGCAAGTGACGCCGGGCGCGCATTTCGCGCCCGACCTCTGACCGGGACCCCATCGATTCCGGGCCGTGTGACGACAACCACGGCCCCGCTACAAGGAGTTAACAAGTGGCACGCGTCAAGCGGGCAGTCAACGCCCACAAGAAGCGCCGGGCGATCCTCGAGCAGGCCTCCGGCTACCGCGGTCAGCGTTCGCGCCTGTACCGCAAGGCCAAGGAGCAGGTCACCCACTCGCTGGTCTACAACTACAACGACCGCAAGAAGCGCAAGGGCGACTTCCGTCAGCTGTGGATCCAGCGCATCAACGCCGCTGCCCGCGCCAACGGCATCACGTACAACCGCTTCATCCAGGGCCTGAAGGCCGCCAACGTCGAGGTCGACCGCAAGATCCTCGCCGAGCTGGCCGTCAACGACGCCGGCGCGTTCGCCGCGCTCGTCGAGGTCGCGCAGAAGGCCCTGCCCGCGGACGTGAACGCGCCCAAGGCGGCCTGACGCCGCAACGGCGCCGTTGTACCGGACGGACCCGCAGGCCCTCGGGGCCTGCGGGTCCGCTGGTCTTCCCGACTGCAGAGGTGAACCACATGCCCCCCGTCACGCCCGAGCTGATCTCCCCCCGCTCCGCCCGCGTCCTGGCCGCCCGGCGGCTGGCCAAGCGGAACTTCCGGGGCAAGGAGCGGCTGTTCCTCGCGGAGGGGCCCCAGGCCGTGCGGGAGGCCGCCGCGCACGGCGACAGCCTCACCGAGCTGTTCGCCACCGTCGAGGCCGCGGAGCGGTACGCCGACATCGTGGGAGAGGCACGCGACGCGGGAGCCCGGATCCACCTCGCCGACGAGCAGGTGATCGCCGACATCTCCACCACCGTCACCCCGCAGGGCCTCGTCGGCGTCTGCCGGTTCGTCGACACCCCCTTCGAGAGCGTCCTCGCCGCCGGCCCCCGCCTTGTCGCCGTGCTCGCGAACGTACGCGACCCCGGCAACGCCGGCACCGTCCTGCGCTGCGCCGACGCCGCCGGCGCCGACGCCGTCGTCCTCACCGACGCCTCCGTCGACCTGTACAACCCCAAGGCCGTCCGCGCCTCCGTCGGCTCCCTCTTCCACCTCCCCGTCGCCGTCGGCGTACCCGTCGAGCGCGCCGTCGACGGGCTCCGCAGCGCCGGCGTGCGCGTCCTCGCCGCCGACGGCGCCGGCGTCCACGACCTGGACGAGGAACTCGACAAGGGCGCCATGGGCGGACCGACCGCCTGGGTGTTCGGCAACGAGGCATGGGGGCTGCCGGAGGAGACCCGCGCCCTCGCGGACGCCGTGGTGCGCGTGCCGATCCACGGAAAGGCCGAGAGCCTGAACCTGGCCACCGCGGCGGCCGTATGTCTCTACGCGTCGGCCCGTGCGCAGCGCGCCTCCGGAGGGTGCCGCTCCGTCACCGAGAGCTAGTAGGGTGACCAGCTCGGGTGCCTGAGAGGTGGGGTACGGGTATATGAGCGTCGGCACGAGCAGGACGCGGAAAGCACACGACGTGCGCCGCCCGCCCGCGCCCCGGCACGGCGACCTCGCCGAGCTCGGCATCGACCCCGACGACCTGCCCGACGGCCTGGTCGTCGCCGACGAGCAGGGCCGCGTGATCTGCTTCAACGCCGCCGCCGAACGCATCACCGGCCGGGCCGCCCCCGACGCCCTCGGACAGCGGCTGGAGAAAGCCCTGCCATTAGAGGACCTCGAAGGCCGCCGCTGGTGGCAGCTGACCGACCCCTACGGCGGCCTCGCCATCCGGGTACGGCAGCCCGAGCGCAACCTGCTGCTCCCCGGCGGCCGCGAGGTCCTCGTCTCCGCTCGCTACGTACGCGCCGAACCCACCGGCCCCGTCCACCGCGTCGTCGTCTCCCTGCGCGACACCGAGGCCCGCCGCCGCACCGAACGCAGCCACGCCGAACTGATAGCGACCGTCGCCCACGAGCTGCGCTCGCCCCTCACCTCCGTCAAGGGCTTCACCGCCACCCTGCTGGCCAAGTGGGCCCGCTTCACCGACGACCAGAAGCGGCTGATGCTGGAGACCGTCGACGCCGACGCCGACCGGGTCACCCGGCTCATAGCCGAACTGCTGGACATCTCCCGGATCGACTCCGGACGGCTGGAGGTGCGCCGCCAGCCCGTCGACATCGGCGCCGCCGTCGGCCGCCACATCCAGGCCTACGTCGCCGCCGGACAGCCCGCCGACCGGTTCCTGCTGCGCATCGAGCAGCCGCTGCCCGCGCTGTGGGCCGACCCGGACAAGATCGACCAGGTGCTGTCCAACCTGCTGGAAAATGCCGTGCGCCACGGCGAGGGAACCGTCAGCATCGACATCACGCCCACGGCCTCCCCCCGTGAAGGGGAAGGCCATGAGATCGCAGCCACGTCGGTCACGGTGAGCGACGAGGGCACCGGCATCCCGGAGGAGTCCATGGACCGCGTCTTCACCCGCTTCTGGCGGGGCAGCAAGCGCGGCGGCACCGGCCTCGGGCTCTACATCGTCAAGGGCATCGTCGAAGCCCACGGCGGCACCATCACCGTCGGCCGCGCCCCCGGCGGCGGCGCCGAGTTCCGATTTACGTTGCCCGTGGCGGCGCCGGCGTATCTCGCCTGACGGCCCACGGGCGCATTCGTACACCTCCACCCCGTTAGACTCGGCCTTTGGCACCTTGGTGTCCCATGGACGGCCCTCAAGAGTCGGTGACGGGGACCTTCAGCCAGCCAATCGGAAGCACGGGAAGAGATGTCGGCACCCAATAAGTCGTACGACCCTGTCGAGGTCGAGGCGTTGAAACCGGAAGCAATCGAGCGCATGCGGGACGAGGCGCTCGCCGCCTTCGCCGCCGCGGACTCCCTCGACGCCCTCCAGGAGGCCAAGGTCGCGCACACCGGCGGTACCTCCCCGCTGGCCCTCGCCAACCGCGAGATCGGCGCCCTGCCCCCGCACGCCAAGGCCGACGCCGGAAAGCGCGTGGGCCAGGCCCGCGGCGCCGTGAACAAGGCCCTCGCCGCCCGCCAGGCGGAACTGGAGGCCGAGCGCGACACGCGCGTGCTGGTCGAGGAGTCGGTGGACGTCACGCTGCCGTTCGACCGCGTGCCGGCCGGCGCCCGCCACCCGCTCACCACCCTCTCGGAGCGCATCGAGGACATCTTCGTCGCCATGGGCTACGCCGTGGCCGAGGGCCCCCAGGTCGAGGCCGAGTGGTTCAACTTCGACGCCCTCAACATCGGCCCCGACCACCCGGCCCGCGGCGAGGCCGACACCTTCTTCGTGGAGGGCCCGCAGGGCGGCACCGAATCCGGCGTCGTACTGCGCACCCACACCTCGCCCGTGCAGATCCGCTCGCTGCTCGACCGCGAACTGCCGGTCTACGTGATCTGCCCCGGCCGCGTGTACCGCACCGACGAGCTGGACGCCACCCACACCCCGGTCTTCCACCAGGTCGAGCTGCTCGCCGTCGACGAGGGCCTGACCATGGCCGACCTCAAGGGCACCCTGGACCACATGGTCCAGTCGCTGTTCGGCGAGGGCGTGCGGACCCGGCTGCGGCCGAACTTCTTCCCGTTCACCGAGCCCTCCGCCGAGATGGACATGGAGTGCTACGTCTGCCGCGGCGAGTCCGTCGGCAACCCCGACCGGCCCTGCCGCACCTGTTCCTCCGAGGGCTGGATCGAGCTCGGCGGCTGCGGCATGGTCAACCCGCGGGTGCTCGTCGCCTGCGGCGTCGACCCGGAGAAGTACAGCGGCTTCGCCTTCGGGTTCGGCATCGAGCGGATGCTGATGTTCCGCCACAACGTCGATGACATGCGAGACATGGTCGAGGGTGACGTCCGGTTCACCCGGCCGTTCGGGATGGAGATCTGATGCGGGTCCCGCTTTCTTGGCTGCGGGAGTACGTCGACCTGCCGGCCACCGAAACCGGCCGCGACGTCCAGGCCAAGCTCATTTCGGCCGGTCTGGAGGTCGAGACCGTCGAACACCTCGGCGCCGACCTCAAGGGCCCCCTCGTCGTCGGCCAGGTGCTGACCATCGAGGAGCTGGAGGGCTTCAAGAAGCCGATCCGCTTCTGCACCGTCGACGTCGGCCAGGCCAACGGCACCGGTGAGCCGCAGGAGATCGTCTGCGGCGCCCGCAACTTCGCCGCCGGCGACAAGGTCGTCGTGGTCCTGCCGGGCGCGGTCCTCCCCGGCGGCTTCGCCATCGCCGCGCGCAAGACCTACGGCAAGACGTCCCACGGCATGATCTGCTCCAGCGACGAGCTGGGCATGGGCGACGACGGCAGCAAGGGCATCATCGTGCTGCCGCCGGAGACCGAGGTCGGCAAGGACGCCATCGAACTGCTCGAACTCGTCGACGAGGTCCTGGACATCGCCGTCACCGCCAACCGCGGCGACTGCCTGTCCATCCGCGGCGTCGCCCGCGAGACCGCCATCGCCTACGGTCTTCCGCTGCGCGACCCGGCGCTGCTCGACGTGCCCGCCCCGAACGCGTTCGGCTACCCGGTGACGGTCTCCGACCCGGCCGGCTGCGACCGTTTCACCGCGCGCACCGTCACCGGTCTGAGCCCGGAGGCCCGCTCCCCGATCTGGCTGCAGCGCCGCCTGCAGAAGGTCGGCATGCGGCCGATCTCGCTCGCCGTCGACGTCACCAACTACGTGATGATGGAGCTGGGCCAGCCCCTGCACGCCTACGACCGCGGGCTGGTCCAGGGCACCATCGGCGTGCGCCGGGCCGAGGAGGGCGAGAAGCTCGTCACCCTCGACGGCGTCGAGCGCTCCCTGCACGCCGAGGACCTGGTCATCACCGACGAGCGCGGACCCATCGGGCTCGCCGGCGTCATGGGCGGCGCCAACACCGAGATCGCCGACCACGACGACGTGGAGAACGCGACGAGCGACGTCGTGATCGAGGCCGCCCACTTCGACGCCGTCTCCATCGCGCGCACCGCCCGCCGTCACAAGCTGTCCTCCGAGGCGTCCCGCCGCTTCGAGCGGGGCGTCGACCCGCAGGCCGCGGCCGCCGCCGCGCAGCGCACCGTCGACCTGCTGGTCCTCCTCGCGGGCGGCACCGCGGAGGCCGGCGTCACCGAGGTCGTCGCGCCGTCCGGGCCGCACACCATCACCGTCCCCGCCGACCACCCGGACAAGGTCGCGGGCGTCGTCTACGGCCGCGAGACCGTCGTACGGCGGCTGCAGGAGGTCGGCTGCGACGTCTACGGACAGGACGAGCTGACCGTCACCGTGCCGTCCTGGCGGCCTGACCTGCTAGAGGCGAACGACCTGGCCGAAGAGGTCATCCGGCTGGAGGGCTACGAGAACCTGCCCTCCACCCTGCCCAAGCCGCCGTCGGGCCGGGGCCTGACCCACCGGCAGCGGCTGCACCGCCGGGTCGGCCGCGCGCTGGCCGCGGCCGGGTACGTCGAGGCGCCGAACTACCCCTTCATCAGCGAGCAGGTCTTCGACCAGCTGCTGCTGGAGGCCGATGACCCGGGCCGCCGCGTCGTGAAGCTGACCAACCCGCTGAGCGACGAGGAGCCGGCGCTGCGCACCTCGCTGCTGCCGGGTCTGCTCGGCGCGCTGCGGCGCAACGACGGCCGGGGCTCGCACGACCTGGCGCTGTTCGAGACGGGCCTGGTCTTCCACCCGCGCGAGGAGCAGCGCGCCGCCGTCGCCCTGCCCGTCGACCGGCGGCCCACCGTCGAGGAGATCGCGGAGCTGAACGCCGCGCTGCCCGAGCAGCCGCGCCACGTCGCCGTCGTCCTCGCCGGCGCCCGCGAGCAGGCCGGCTGGTGGGGCGCGGGCCGTCCCGCCGGATGGGCCGACGCGGTCGAGGCGGCGCGCGCCGTCGCCCGCGAGACCGGCGCCGACCTCATCGTCCGCAAGGGCCAGTACGGGCCGTGGCACCCGGGCCGCTGCGCCGAGCTGGTGGTCCTCGCCGACGGCGCCGAGCGGGTCGTGGGCCACGCGGGCGAGCTGCACCCCCGCGTGCTGAAGGCCCTGGGCCTGCCCGCTCGGGTCTCCGCGATGGAGCTGAACCTGGACGTCCTGGAGCAGGTCGGCGACGACACGCCCCAGGCGCCGAGCATCTCCAGCTTCCCGGTCGCCACGCAGGACGTCGCCCTGGTGGTCGACAGGTTCGTCCCCGCGGCGGACGTCGAGGGCGCGCTGCGTGAGGGCGCGGGTGAACTGCTGGAGCACATCCGGCTGTTCGACGTCTACGAGAACGACGACCAGCTCGGCGAGGGCAAGAAGTCCCTGGCGTACGCGCTGCGGTTCCGTGCCGCGGACCGGACGCTGACGGTCGACGAGGCGTCGGCCGCCCGCGACGCGGCCGTCGCCCTGGCGGGCGAGCGCACCGGAGCGGTACTGCGCGGCTGACCCCCGCCGACCCCGAAGCGGACCGGCCTCTCGAGGCCGGTCCGCCTGCGTTCGACGGGCCCGCCCGGGAGTCGCCCGTCAGGGGTGCGGGGAACTGCGCGACCGGCCACGACGGACCCGCAGCCGACAGTGCACCTG
>NZ_JBVIIE010000013.1:0-115223 GCF_055569945.1 Streptomyces sp. NPDC031340 | reverse complement strand
CCTGTGAGACCCCACGGTGGAAGAGCGGGCGTCGTTCGCACCGCTCCGCTGCCGACAGCTGGTCCGTCTGCGTTCGACGGGCCCGCCCGGGAGTCGCCCGTCAGGGGTGCGGGGAACTGCGCGACCGGCCACGACGGACCCGCAGCCGACAGCGCACCTGTGAGACCCCACGGTGGAAGAGCGGGCGTCGTTCGCACCGCTCCGCTGCCGACAGCTGGTCCGTCTGCGTTCGACGGGCCCGCCCGGGAGTCGCCTTTCAGGGGCGCGGGGAACTGCGCGACCGGCCACGACGGACCCGCAGCCGACGACGCACCGTTGAGACCACACGTTCGAGAAGCGGGCGTCATCGCACCGCGCTGCCGCCGCCGGCGAGCCGTCCGCCCCGCCACGGAGTGTCGGGCAGGCAGCTGGGCGGACGGCGTGGAGACGGACCGCCGTACTGGTACGAGGGGGAGCCGGCGGTCCGGCCGGCCTCTTGCGAGGCAGTTCAGTCAACCGGCCGAGAAACTCTCCGCGACAGCGCGCACACGCTGCGGATCCGAGCACTCCGTTCACACCCCGTGTGAAGGGGTTGGCACTACTCTGACGGGCACCGAGGCACCCGGGGGGCATCCATGCAGCCCAACACTCTGCTCGACGCGATCCTGGACGAGGCCGGGATCTCGCACGCGGGGCTGGCCGCACACGTCAATCACGCGGGCCTGGCGCGCGGACTCGCGCTCCGGTACGAGCACACCGCCGTGGCGCGCTGGCTCAAGGGACAGCGCCCCCGCGGCCAGGTGCCCGACCTCATCTGCGAGGTGCTCGCCGCCCGGCTGCACCGGCCCGTCACCCTCGACGACATCGGCCTCGGCGTCCCCGGCGAACCGTCCGTGCCGCACGGCACCTCGCTGTCCGGCTTCGTCGAGCGCGCCACCGCCCTGTGGCGCTCCGACGAACAGCAGCGCCCGCACATCCTGGGCGCACCCGCGGTCACCGGCACGCCCGCCGTCATGCCGGTGTGGGAGTGGGAGAACCCGCCCGAGGACGTCGACGTCTCGCGCGGCGGCCGGCACCGCGTCACGTCGTCCGACATCGAGATGCTGCGGGCCGCCCGCACCCACTACGAGCAGATGTACCGCAAGGCCGGCGGCATGGCGACCCGCACCCGCATCGTCGGCTTCCTCAACGCCGAGGCCGCGCCGCTGCTGCGCGGCAGCTACACCGACGCCACCGGCCGCCAGCTGCACCGCGCCACCGGCGGCCTGGTGGCGATCGCCGGCATCTGCGCCTACGACTCCGACGCCCACGGTCTGGCCCAGCGCTACTTCCACCAGGCGCTCCGGCTCGCCAAGGCCAGCGGCGACCGCGGCCTGGGCGCCTACGTGATCGCGCTCCTGGTGAACCAGTCGCTGTTCATGCGGGAGTACCGCCAGGCCGTAGCCTTCGCGGAGGCCGCGCTGCGCGCCGCCGGCAAGCACATCACCCCGGCGCTCGCCTCCGACCTCTACGCGATGCAGGCCAAGGCGTACGCCCACCTCGGCGACGGTACGAGCGCGCTGTCCTGCATCCGGCGTGCCGAGCAGGCCGCCGAACGGATCCGGCGCGGGCACGAACCCGACGAGACCGGCTATGTCCAGCCGGGCCTGGTCAACGTCCAGGTGGCGGAGGCGTTGCTCAGCCTCGGGGAACTCGCGGCGGCGGGGGAGCACGCCGCGGCGGCGGTGGACAACCCCGCGCACGACCGGGGGCGGGTGCACCGGCTCGCCATGCTCAGCACGATCGAACTGCGGCGGGGGAACGCCGACAAAGCGGTGGCCACGGCGGTGCAGATGGCCGAACAGGCCCGGGGAATGGAGTCCCAGCGGCTGCGCGACAGACTCCGCGCGGTGCGCGACCACCTGGTGCGCAACGGCTGCTCGGGCACCTCCGAGGCGGCCGAGCTGATCGACGGCGCGCTGCGGGTGCCGCTGTAGGCCGGTCCGGTCCGCGGACGGGCTCGGGCTCCGGAGCGCCGACAGTCCTCGCCCCTGCTGCGATATTGCCCCTTACCCGAAGGAAGGTGGCAGAACCGTGCAGTGGACGAAACAGAACGAACAGACTGTGTACTCAAACCGCTGGTTCAGTGTCAATCTCGCGGATGTCGAGTTGCCGGACGGCCGGCACCTCGACCACTTCCTGATCCGGCTGCGGCCGGTCGCCGTCGCCACGGTGGTCAACGAGGCCAACGAGGTCCTGCTGCTGTGGCGCCACCGCTTCATCACCGACAGCTGGGGGTGGGAACTCGCGGCGGGCGTCGTCGAGGACGGCGAGGACGTCGCCCGCGCGGCCGCCAGGGAACTCGAGGAGGAGACCGGCTGGCGACCGGGGCCCCTGTACCACCTGATGAGCGTGGAACCGTCCAACGGTCTCACCGACGCCCGGCATCACATCTACTGGGCCGACGAGGGAGAGTACGTCGGGCACCCCGTGGACGACTTCGAGTCGGACCGCCGGGAATGGGTTCCCCTCAAGCTCGTCCCGGACATGGTCGCCCGCGGTGAGGTCCCGGCCGCCAACATGGCAGCCGCGTTACTGCTCCTGCACCATCTCAGGCTCGGGCAGGACGCCCAGCCCTGATCCCCCGACCGGGTCCTGGTCCCTCAGCGGCCCAGGGCCTGCCAGATCGCCACCACCAGCGCGCCCACCGCGGTCAGCGCCGCGACCGCGGGCAACGGCCAGCGGCTGTGCTCCAGGGCGACGATGCGGGCGCTCAGCTCGTCGATCTCCTTGTCCGTCTCCTCCGTTCGGTGACTGAGCAGAGCCAGCCCACCCTCGACGCGTGCGTACGCCACGTCGAGGCGCCGGCGTAACTCTGCGAGTTCTCCATGGACCACGGGATGCTCCGGGTCGGCGGTCACGAGTCCGCTCCTTTCCGTAGTCGGCACATCCCTTGCATGCGCATGACGAGTGAACTCGCCTGGTGGGCGCGTGGGGAGAGTGTGCGTGGGGCATATGCGTGCCCGGCGCGCACACGGTGTGTGAAACGCGTGGGCCCGGCACTCGGAAGAGTGCCGGGCCCATGGTCGTCGCACTGTGTGACCGGCACCCTGCAACGGGCACTGTGCGACCGCCGGTGCGGTGTGGTGTCAGCCGTAGACGTAGAAGCCCGACCCGGACTTCCGGCCCAGCCGGCCCGCGTCGACCATCCGCTGCAGCAGCGGGGGAGCGGCGTACAGCGGCTCCTTGTACTCCTCGTACATGCTCTGCGCCACCGAGGCCACCGTGTCCAGGCCGATCAGGTCGGACAGCTTCAGCGGGCCCATCGGGTGGGCGCAGCCGAGCTCCATGCCGTTGTCGATGTCCTCGCGGCTGGCGATGCCCGACTCGAACATCCGGATCGCCGAGAGCAGGTAGGGGATCAGCAGCGCGTTCACCACGAACCCCGAGCGGTCCTGGGCGCGGATGGCGTGCTTGCCGAGCAGCTTCTCCGCGAACAGGTGGGCCCGGCCGAGCGTGCCCTCGGAGGTGGTGAGCGCGGGGATCAGCTCGACCAGCTTCTGCACCGGGGCCGGGTTGAAGAAGTGGATGCCGATGACGTGGTCGGGGCGCGAGGTCGCCACGGCCAGCTTGACCAGCGGGATCGAGGAGGTGTTGGAGGCCAGGATGGCGTCGGGCCGGGTCACGACCTGATCGAGCACCTGGAAGATCTCCGTCTTGACCTGCTCGTTCTCCACGACGGCCTCGATCACCAGGTCGCGGTCGGCGAACTCGCCCAGGTCGGTGGTGAAGCTCAGCCGGGCCTGCGTCGCCGCCAGCTCCGCTTCGCTGATCTTGCCGCGCTCGGCGGCCTTGGCCAGGGAGCCGAACAGCCGGGTGCGGCCGATCTCCAGGGCCTCGCCGGTGGTCTCGGCGACCTTCACGTCCAGTCCGGCGCGGGCGCACACCTCGGCGATGCCCGCTCCCATCTGGCCGCAGCCCACCACACCGACGCGCGCGATGTCTCCAGCCGGGATGTCCGTCACATCGTCCCCTTCACTGATCCATCCGTGGCAGGTATGCCGTGTTTCGGTCCCTGCTCCAACCCTGCACGTTACCTTCGGCGATCGTTGATCGATCACCGGGGTGCCGCGAGGCGGCCCGGCGCCGGAGACACACGCACGGAGGCAGCAGTGAGGACACGGAGGACAGCACCCTTGTCGCGCCGGGCGTTCGCGGTGACCGCCCTGTCGGCGCTCATGGCGGGCGGCGGTGCGGCGGCGGGCGGCGTGGCGGAGGCCGGTGCGCGCACGGCCGGTGCGCGCACGGCCGGTGCGCGCACGGGCGGTGCGGACGCCGGTGCGGTGACGGGCGGCCCGGGTCGGGGCCGGCGGCGCGCGGCCGGGGAGATGCGGGGGGTGTGGGTGGCGACCGTGGCCAACCGGGACTGGCCCTCCCGGCCGGGGCTGACCGCCGCGCGGCAGCGCGCCGAGCTGATCGCCCACCTCGACCGCGCGGTCCGCGACCGCCTGAACACCGTGATCCTCCAGGTGCGCCCGACCGCCGACGCGCTGTGGCCGTCGCCGTACGAGCCCTGGTCGCAGTACCTCACCGGCACCCAGGGCAAGGATCCCGGCTGGGATCCGCTGGGGACGGCGGTCGAGGAGGCGCACGCCCGCGGTCTCGCCCTGCACGCCTGGTTCAACCCCTACCGCGTCGCCAACCACACCGACCCGGCGCGGCTGGCCGCCTCGCACCCCGCGCGCGAGCACCCGGGCTGGGTGGTGCCGTACGGCGGGAAGCTGTACTACGACCCGGGGCTGCCGGAGGTCCGCGCCTTCGTCCGGGAGTCCATGCTCGACGCGGTGCGCAGGTACCCCGTCGACGCGGTGCACTTCGACGACTACTTCTACCCCTACCCGGTGGCCGGCCGGACCTTCGACGACACCGCCGCCTACGAGCGCCACGGCGCCGGCTACCCGACCCGGGCCGCCTGGCGGCGCGCCAACATCGACAAGCTGATCCAGGAGACCGCGGCCGGCATCAGGCTGATCCGGCCCGCCACGCAGTTCGGGATCAGCCCCTTCGGAGTGTGGCGCAACGCGACGACCGACTCCCGCGGTTCCGGCACGCGCGCGGGCGTGGAGACGTACGACGACCTGTACGCGGACACGCGGAAGTGGGTGCGGGAGAACTGGATCGACTACATCTGCCCGCAGCTGTACTGGAACATCGGGTTCGGCGCCGCCGACTACGCCACGCTGGTGTCCTGGTGGGCGGACGTGGCGCGGGACACCGCGACGAGGCTGTACCTGGGCGAGGCGCTGTACAAGGCGGGCGACCCCGCGCAGCCCGCCGCCTGGCAGGACCCGGCGGAACTGTCCCGGCACCTGGCGCTGGCCGAGGAGTATCCGCAGGTGCGCGGGCACGTCTTCTTCGCCGCCAAGGACGTGGCGGCCGATCCGATCGGGGCGATGGCACGGGTGGTCGCCGACCACTACACGCAGCCGGCGATGCCCCCGCGCTGATCCACCGGAGGATCTGCCGGACGGTCTACCGGTTCTCCCGGTGGCGGATCTCGGTGTCGGGGCCGGGCGAGCACACGCCCTCGTGCCCGTCCTCGAAGCGGACGCGGTAGGGAGGGTTGCCCTCCTGGCCCATCACTTCGACGATCTCGCCGACCTTGTCCTGCTGGCCGACCACCCTGCCGTGCTGGACAAGCTGGTCGCCCTTGGTTGCGCGCATCTGTGCGGCCTCCTCACCTGGTGCGGAGCGGCGTTCCGTGGCCTTGGGTCCAGGGCGTGGGATGCCGGCCGGAAGCGGGCCGAACGGTCCTCAGCCCCGGGCCCGCTGGGTCACGGCGATGCACACGAGCACCGCCGCGGCGGTCGACGGCGCGGCCACCGTCAGGTGCTCCCCCAGCAGCAGCACCGACCACACCAGTGTGAGCAGGGGCTGCGCCAACTGCAACTGACTCGCCTTGGGGATTCCGACCGCGGCCATGCCCCGGTACCACACCACCAGCCCCAGGAACTGCGAGCCCGCCGCGACCCACAGCAGTCCGGCGACGCTGTGCGCGGTCAGGTGCGCGGGCTGCAGCGCCAGGGCGGCCACCGCGGCGGGCACGGTCAGCGGCAGACACAGCACCAGGGCCCAGCCGATGACCTGCCAGCCCGGCATGATCCGGGCCAGCCGGCCGCCCTCGGTGTAACCGGCGGCGCACACCAGCAGCGCCGCGAAGAGGTACAGGTCGGCGGCGGTCAGCGCGCCGCCGCTCTGCTGGGCGGTGAACACGGCCACCGCGGCCGCCCCCGCGACCGCCGCCGCCCAGAACGTCCGGGAGGGGCGGACGCCGACGCGCAGCGCGGACAGCAGGGCGGTGGTGAGCGGGAGCAGGCCGACCACCACGGCCGCGTGCGCGGTGCTGGACGTCCGCAGGGCGAGCGTCGTCAGCAGCGGGAACCCGACGACGACGCCGACGGCGACGACCGCGAGGCCCGGCCAGTGCGCCCGGCCCGGCACCGGCACGCGCAGCGCCAGCAGGCAGCCGCCCGCGATCAGCGCGGCGAGGACGCTGCGGACGGCGACCAGCGCCCAGGGCCCGAAGCCCTCCAGCCCCCAGACGGTCGCGGGGAAGGTGAGGGAGAAGGCGACGACGCCCAGGCCCGCCTGCAGGGTGCCGACGCGACGGTCCGCCACGGCCGGTGCCGCCGCCGACGTCTTCGGATGCGTCGCCGTCGTCGACCCGGCCGTCGTCCCGGCCGTCGACTCCGCCGTCGTCCGTGGCGCTGGGCCCGCCGCGGTTCCCCGCGCTGTCCCGGAGGTGCCGACCGCTATCGAGGCGGTGGTAGTAGCGCTACTCTGTTCTCTCATGCAAGAGCGTAGCAGTGTGGGCGAACTGGCGGAACGGCTGCGGCAGGAGCTGGACCGCTACCCTCCGGAAGGGAAGCTGCCGTCCAGTCGGGCGCTGGTCGAGCGCTTCCGGGTCAGCCCGGTGACCGTCTCGCGGGCCCTCGCCCAGCTCGCCGCCGAGGGGCTGGTGGTCACCCGGCCCGGCGCCGGCGCCTTCCGGGCGCGGCCACGCGCGAGCGCCGTCGCCGCCGGGGACACCTCGTGGCAGGAGGTGGCACTGAGCGCGGACGGCGCCACCGACCTCGTCCCGCGCTCGGTGGACGCCTCGGGCGTGCTGGTCTCGCTGGCCGGTCCGCCGCCCGGCGTCGTCGAGTTCAACGGCGGCTACCTGCATCCCTCGCTGCAGCCGGAGCAGGCCATGGCGGCGGCCCTGTCCCGCGCCGGGCGTCGGCCCGGCGCCTGGGGGCGGCCGCCGGTGGAGGGACTGCCGGAGCTGCGCGAGTGGTTCGCCCGGAGCATCGGCGCGACGGTCACCGCCGCGGACGTGCTGGTCACCGCGGGCGGCCAGTCGGCGCTGACCACCGCCCTGCGCGCGCTGGCCCCGCCCGGGGCGCCGGTGCTGGTCGAATCGCCCACCTACCCCGGCATGCTGGCGATCGCCCGCGCGGCGGGTCTGCGGCCCGTCCCGGTCCCCGTCGACCCGGACGGGGTGAAACCGGCCCTGCTCGCCGACGCCTTCCGGGCGACCGGGGCCCGCGTCTTCGTCTGCCAGCCGCTGTTCCAGAACCCGACGGGCGCGGTGCTCGCGCCCGGACGGCGCGCCGACGTGCTGCGGACCGCCCGGGAGGCCGGCGCGTTCGTCGTCGAGGACGACTTCGTCAGGCGGCTCGCGCACGAGGACGCGGGAGAGCTGCCCCGGCCGCTCGCCGCCGACGACCCCGACGGCGTCGTCGTCCACGTCTGCTCGCTGACCAAGGCCACCTCGCCCAGCTTCCGGGTCGGCGCCCTGGCCGCCCGCGGCCCGGTCCTGGAACGCCTGCGCGCCATCCAGATCGTCGACACCTTCTTCGTGCCCCGGCCTCTGCAGGAGGCCGCGCTCGAACTCGTCGGCTCGCCCGCCTGGCCGCGTCATCTGCGGTCATTGTCGGCGCGGTTGAAGGCCCGCCGCGACGTCATGACGGCGGCCCTGCGCCGGGAACTGCCCCGACTCGCCCTGCCGTACATCCCGTCGGGCGGCTACCACCTGTGGCTGCGCCTTCCCCACGGCACGGACGAGGCGGCCCTGACGGCCGCAGCCCTCCGCGCCGGCGTCGCCGTCACGCCCGGCCGCCCGTACTTCGGCGCCGAGCCTCCGGCCGGCCACCTGCGGCTGAGCTTCGCGGCGGTGGCGGGCGCGGAGGAGATCACGGAAGGGGTACGGCGGCTGCGGACCGCCGCGGACGAGGTGCTGTAGCGCACCGGGTCCGTGCGGTGGGGGTGCGGCGAAACGGGAGAGCCGGAATCGGGAAAACGGTTCGACAAACCGCGGCCCGACCTGTGAATCTCCCGCCATGAACGACCTCCCGAGCCTTCCCGACGATTACGAGTTCTCCGCCGATCCCGGACGTGTCGACGTCGATCGTGTGCACCGCTGGCTGTCCACCGACGCGTACTGGGCGCTCGGGCGGCCGCGGGAGAAGCTGGAGCGGGCGATCGAGGGCTCGCTCAACTTCGGTGTGTACGACAGGGCGTCGGGGGAGCAGGTCGCGTACGCGCGGGTGGTCACCGACCGGGCGACCTTCGCCTGGCTGTGCGACGTCTACGTCGACCCGTCCGTGCGGGGCAAGGGGATCGGCACCGCCATGGTCGCGGCCGTGCGCGAGCACCTGCTTCCGTACGGGCTGCGGCGCCTGCTGCTCGCCACGCACGACGCCCACGGGGTGTACGAGAAGGTCGGCTTCACCGCCCTGGAGCGGCCCGAGCAGTGGATGGTGCTCGCCTTCGGGTGAGCCGTTCGTGGGAGGGCGAGCCGCTTGCTGTGGGGTGACTTGTCCGGCAGATCCCGACCCGGAGGTGAGGGTTCACGCACCCTGGGTGACTCGTAGGTAACATCCCTTGACCTGCCCGCTCCCGCGGCTCACCATCGCCGCATGCAGCTGAGGGTCACATTCGTCGCGGCCGCGCGCAGCTCCCCGCCGCTCGCCGAGCGCTTCGAGGACGACCGCCCGCTGGACCAGGCCGGCTGGGACGAGGTGCAGCGCGCCGCCCCCGCCCTGGTCCCGCTGGCGGCGTCCGAACTGCGCTACTGCTCGCCCACGCCCCGCAGTCGCGCCACCGGCGACGCCCTCGGCTACGCGCCGCTCGTCCAACTCGCCCTGCGGGACTGCGACATGGGGCGTTGGCGGGGGCTGACGCTCGGCGAGGCGATGGCCCGCGAGCCGGAGCTGGTGGACGCCTGGCTGGCCGACCCGCACGCCACCCCGCACGGCGGCGAGTCGCTGCCGGCCTTCGTCTCCCGGGTCGGCGGCTGGCTCGACACCCGGCCCTACGAGGACGGCTGCCGCATCGTCGCCGTGGCCGAACCGTCCGTGATCCGCGCGGCCCTGCTGTACGCCCTGAAGGCGCCGCCGTCGGCCTACTGGAGCATCGACGTGCGCCCCCTGTCGGCCGTCACCGTCACCGGCCACGCCCGCCGCTGGAACCTCCGCCTCGACGGGGCGATGGCTTAGCGGCGGCGTGGCCGGTCTCGGGGCTCATCCCAGGGCGGAGAGGGGCACGGCGTCGGCCATCGCCTGGTAGCCGGCGTCGTTGGGGTGGATGTGGTCGCCGCTGTCGTAGGCCGGGAGCAGCGTGGTGGCGTCGGCGGGGTCGCGGACCGCCAGGTCGAAGTCGAGCACGGCGTCGAAGGCGCCGGAGGTCCGGATCCAGGTGTTCACCTGCTGCCGGATGGTCTCCCGTGCCGCGGTGTAGCTCGCCGTGCCGTTGAACGGCATCACCGTCGCGGCCACGACCCGGACACCCGCGGCGTGCGCCTGCGTGATCAGCGTCTGGTAGCCGGAGGTGATCGACGAGGCCGAAGCGCTGTTGTAGCTGATGTCGTTGATCCCCTCCAGCAGCAGGACGGTCTTCACGTTCGGCTGGGCCAGGGCGTCGTGGGCGAAGCGGTGGAGGGCGCTGAGGCCGGAGTTGGCGCTGCCGTCGGCCAGCACCCGGTTGCCTCCGATGCCGACGTCGGCGGTGCTCAGGCGCGGGCCGCCGGTGACGGCCGCGAGGCGGCGGGCCAGGTCGTCCGGGTAGCGCCGGTCGGCGTTGACGGTGGACTTGACGCCGTCGGTGATCGAGTCCCCGAAGGTGACCAGCGTGCCCGTGGCGGTGGCCGAGTTCACCCACACCCCGCCGAGCAGGTAGGAGGCGTACGTGTGCGTCGGGTATGAGGCGACGGTGTCGTCGGCGGCGTGATCGCCGGACGACGAGATGTAGGTGGTGGCCTGGGCGTTGGGGTGCCAGCTCGACGTGTCGACGGTGTTCGAGACGTAGATGCTGACGAGCAGGTTCTGATCGGCGGTCGTGGTCATGGCGACCTCGTCGCCGGCCTGCTCCGCCCCGACGGCGAGGGTGACCCCGGTGGATCCGCCGAAGGTGACGGTGTGATGGGTGCCCGCGACGGGCACGCCGCCGCTGGACTGCACGGCGACGTCCACGTGGCCGACGGTGAGCGCCGACGTGCCTCTCAGGTTGGACAGTTGCAGCCGCACCGTCGACCCGCCCGAGGACAGGTGCACCACTTCGCGGATCGTCTGGTTCGAGAAGCCCGGCCCGCCCTGGTTGAGGCCGGTGCTCCAGGCCGCGACCTCGGTCCGGGTGGCCGCGGCGGCGGGCGTGAGGGACGACGGCGACAGCGACACCACGGCGGCGGCCAGGAACACCGACATCGCGGCAGCCGCGCGGTTCAGCGTCTTGCGGCGGGGCCGCGGCGGGCGGCCGGGGCCACCGGCGGCAGGGGAAGAAGCCAGCAGGCGCACGAATTCTCCTCGAGGGGTGGGGGCGAGGTGGTGCGGGGGGAGGTCCGAGCTGAACCGGAAGGGGCTGTCGGCCGCTCGTAGAGGCCGGATTCGCGCAAGTGGTTCTACCTCTGCGGGAGTTATACCGGCGAAATCACGCGCCTGTAAAGGTTTCGTGGCTCCATCGGAGTGCCATTGGTCCGACAAGTTACGGGCAGTGGGATGATCGATGGCCCGATGCGCCAGCCGTGTCACGGCCGCGATCCGGCCGCGCGGGCCGACCCCCGATGGATTGCATAAACGTGCAGCGATACGTATAGTCATGCCATCCAAGAGGAGGATTCCATGGCGGTACGTGCGGCGGTGGCCGGAGCGAGTGGATACGCGGGCGGTGAAGTCCTGCGTCTGCTCCTGGCGCACCCCGAGGTCGAGATCGGGGCCCTGACCGGCAACTCGAACGCGGGCCAGCGGCTCGGCGCGCTCCAGCCGCACCTGCTGCCGCTGGCCGGCCGCGTGCTGGAGGAGACCACGGCCGCGGCGCTCGCCGGACACGACGTCGTCTTCCTCGCCCTGCCCCACGGCCAGTCCGCCGCCGTCGCCGAGCAGCTCGGCCCGGACGTCCTCGTCGTCGACATGGGCGCCGACTTCCGGCTGAAGGACGCCGCCGACTGGGAGCGCTTCTACGGTTCCGCGCACGCCGGCACCTGGCCCTACGGCCTTCCCGAACTGCCGGGCGCCCGCGCCGCGCTGGAGGGGTCCAAGCGCATCGCGGTGCCCGGTTGCTACCCGACCGCCGTCTCGCTCGCGCTCTTCCCGGCGTACGCCGCCGGGCTCGTCGAGAACGAGGCCGTGATCGTCGCCGCGTCCGGCACCTCCGGCGCGGGCAAGGCGCCCAAGCCGAACCTGCTGGGCTCGGAGGTGATGGGCTCCATGTCGCCGTACGGCGTCGGCGGCGGCCACCGGCACACCCCCGAGATGATCCAGAACCTCAGCGCGGTGGCGGGGGAGCGGGTCTCCGTCTCCTTCACCCCCACCCTCGCGCCGATGCCCCGCGGCATCCTCGCCACCTGCAGCGCCAAGGCCAGGGACGGCGTCACCGCCGAGTCGGTCCGCGCCGCCTACGAGAAGGCCTTCGCCGACGAACCCTTCGTCCACCTCCTCCCCGAGGGGCAGTGGCCCGCCACGGCCTCCGTCCAGGGGTCCAACGCCGTCCAGGTGCAGGTCGCGTACGACGAGGCCGTGGGCCGCGTCATCGCGATCAGCGCCATCGACAACCTGACCAAGGGCACCGCGGGCGGTGCCGTCCAGAGCATGAACCTCGCCCTGGGGCTCGACGAGACCACCGGGCTGACGACGATCGGAGTTGCGCCGTGAGCGTGACGGCAGCAAAGGGATTCACGGCGGCGGGCATCGCCGCCGGGATCAAGCAGAACGGCAACCCGGACCTGGCCCTCGTGGTCAACGACGGACCCCGCCGCGCCGCCGCCGGCGTCTTCACCTCCAACCGCGTGAAGGCCGCGCCGGTCCTGTGGTCCGAGCAGGTGCTGAAGAGCGGCCAGGTCTCCGCCGTCGTCCTCAACTCCGGCGGCGCCAACGCCTGCACGGGCCCCAAGGGCTTCCAGGACACCCACGCCACGGCGGAGAAGGCGGCCGAGGTCCTCGGGCGCGCTCCCATCGAGGTCGCAGTCTGCTCGACCGGCCTGATCGGCGTGCTGCTCCCGATGGACAAGCTGCTGCCGGGCATCGAGACCGCGGCCGCGCAGCTCTCCGAGCACGGTGGCGAGAAGGCCGCCATCGCCATCAAGACCACCGACACCGTCCACAAGACCTCCGTCGTCACCAAGGACGGCTGGACCGTCGGCGGCATGGCCAAGGGCGCCGGCATGCTCGCCCCGGGCCTGGCCACCATGCTCGTCGTCCTCACCACCGACGCCGACCTCGACGACGACACCCTGGACCGGGCGCTGCGCGCGGCGACCCGGGTCACCTTCGACCGCGTCGACTCCGACGGCTGCATGTCCACCAACGACACCGTCCTGCTGCTCGCCTCCGGCGCCTCCGGCATCACCCCGGCCTACGACGAGTTCGCCGACGCCGTACGGCAGGTCTGCGACGACCTCGGCCGGCAGCTCATCCGCGACGCCGAGGGCGCCGGCAAGGACATCAGGATCGAGGTGATCAACGCCGCGACCGAGGACGACGCCGTCGAGGTGGGCCGCACCATCGCCCGCAACAACCTCCTCAAGTGCGCCGTGCACGGCGAGGACCCCAACTGGGGCCGCGTGCTGTCCGCGATCGGCACCACGAAGGCCGCGTTCGAGCCTGACCGGCTCAACGTCGCCATCAACGGCGTCTGGGTGTGCAAGAACGGCGGCGTCGGCGAGGACCGCGACAAGGTCGACATGCGCTACCGCGAGGTGCACATCGTCGCCGACCTGGCCGCGGGCGCGGAGACCGCCACCATCTGGACCAACGACCTCACCGCCGAGTACGTCCACGAGAACAGCGCCTACAGCTCATGAGCAGTCCGACGCGGAAGCACACCGCCCTGCCCAAGGCCCAGATCCTCATCGAGGCGCTGCCGTGGCTGGTGCGGCACAACGGCAAGACCGTCGTCATCAAGTTCGGCGGCAACGCCATGATCGACGAGGACCTGAAGGCCGCGTTCGCGCAGGACGTCGTCTTCCTGCACCACGCCGGCCTCAAGCCCGTCGTCGTGCACGGCGGCGGTCCGCAGATCAGCGCCGCCCTCGACAAGCACGGCATCGTCAGCGAGTTCAAGGCCGGCCTGCGCGTCACCACCGAAGAGGCCATGGACGTCGTCCGCATGGTGCTGGCCGGACAGGTGCAGCGGGAGCTGGTCAACCTGCTCAACGAGCACGGCCCGCTGGCCGTCGGACTGACCGGCGAGGACGCGCACACCATCACCGCCACCAAGCACCAGCCCGAGATCGACGGGGAGTTGGTCGACATCGGGCGGGTCGGCGAGATCACCGCGATCGACACCGGCGCGATCGAGGCGCTGCTCGCCGACGGCCGCATCCCGGTGGTGTCGTCGATCGCCCGCAGCCAGGACGACGGACACGTCTACAACGTCAACGCCGACACGGCGGCCGCGGCGCTCGCCGCCGCCCTGGACGCGGAGACCCTCATGGTCCTCACCGACGTCGAGGGCCTGTACGAGGACTGGCCGAACTCCGACGAGGTGATCAGCCGCCTCACCGCTTCCCAGCTGGAGAAGCTGCTGCCGGAGCTGTCGGCCGGCATGGTGCCGAAGATGGAGGGCTGCCTGCACGCCGTGCGCAACGGCGTCCACACCGCCCGCGTCATCGACGGCCGGGTCCAGCACTCGATCCTGCTGGAGATCTTCACCGACGAGGGCATCGGCACGATGGTCGTGCCGGACGGGACCGAGGGGGGCGCCGCATGACGGACAATCAGGAACTGACGGCGCGGTGGCAGGGCGCGCTCATGAACAACTACGGCACCCCGCTGCTGCCCCTGGTACGCGGCGAGGGCAGCCGGGTGTGGGACGCCGACGGCAAGGAGTACCTCGACTTCGTCGGCGGCATCGCGGTCAACGCCCTCGGGCACGCCCACCCGGCCGTCGTCGAGGCGGTGACCCGGCAGATCTCCTCCCTCGGCCACATCTCCAACTTCTTCATGGCCGACCCCACCGTCACGCTCGCCGAACGGCTCCTGCGGCTCTTCGGCCGGGACGGCAAGGTCTTCTTCTGCAACTCCGGCGCCGAGGCCAACGAGGCCGCCTTCAAGATCGGCCGGCTGACCGGGCGCAAGCACGTGGTGGCGACCGACGGCGCCTTCCACGGGCGCACCATGGGCGCCCTCGCGATGACCGGCCAGCAGGGCAAGCGGGAACCCTTCCTGCCGCTGCCCGGCGACGTCACGCACGTGCCCTACGGCGACGCGCAGGCGCTGGCCGCCGCGGTCACCGAGGAGACCGCGCTGGTCGTCCTGGAGCCGGTGCAGGGCGAGATCGGCGTCGTCGTGCCGCCGGCCGGCTACCTCAAGGCCGCCCGCGCGATCACCGCCGCCACCGGGGCGCTGCTCGTCCTCGACGAGGTGCAGACCGGCATCGGCCGCAGCGGGCACTGGTTCGAGTACCAGGCCCACGACGGCGTCCTGCCGGACGTCGTCACCCTCGCCAAGGGACTGGGCGGCGGCCTGCCGCTGGGCGCCACCGTCGCCTTCGGCCGTGCGGCCGAACTGCTGCAACCGGGCCAGCACGGCACGACCTTCGGCGGCAACCCGGTCGCCTGCGCCGCCGGACTCGCCGTCCTCGACACCATCGAGAACGAGGGCCTGCTGGAGAACGTCAAGCGGCAGAGCGGGAAACTGCGCGACGGAATCGAGTCGTTGGGCCTGCCGTTGATCGACCACGTCCGGGGAACCGGGCTCCTGCTGGGTATCGTGCTCACCGAGCCGCTCGCACCGCAGGTGCGCCAGGCGGCTCAGGAGGCCGGAATCCTGGTGAACGCGCCCGCCCCCGACGTCGTACGGCTGATGCCCGCGCTGAATCTGGGCGACGACGAGGTGGACGCCTTCCTGCGGGCGCTGCCCGGCATCCTCGACGTGGCCAAGGGGGACGGATGATCCGGAGAATGGGACGACGATGAGCCAGCCGCAGGACGACGCACACAACGCCGGGCCTGCCGTGCCGCAGACCCGCACCGCACGCCACCGGCGGATCGTGGACATCCTCAACCGGCAACCGGTGCGGTCGCAGAGCCAGTTGGCGAAACTCCTCGCCGACGACGGACTCTCCGTCACACAGGCCACGCTGTCGCGGGACCTGGACGAGCTGAACGCGGTCAAGATCCGCAACACCGACGGCGACCTGATCTACGCGGTGCCGAGCGAGGGGGGCTTCCGCACCCCGCGCGCGCCGCTGGGCGAGTCGGCGAAGGAGGAGCGGATGCGGCGGCTGTCCCAGGAACTGCTGATCTCCGCCGAGGCGTCCGCGAACCTCGTCGTCCTGCGGACCCCGCCGGGCGCCGCGCAGTTCCTCGCCTCCGCCATCGACCAGGCCGAACTGCAGGACATCCTCGGCACCATCGCCGGTGACGACACGCTGCTGCTGATCAGCCGGAACCCGACGGGCGGCCAGGCACTCGCCGAGCACCTGCTGAGACTGGCCCAGAACGGCCACTGAGCCGCCCCGCGGACCCGCCCACGGCGACGAGGGCGGACCCGCACACGGCGAGGACGGACCCGCACACGGCGAGGACGGACCCGCACACGGCGAGGACGGACCCGCACACCGCGAGGACGGACCCGCACACCGCGAGGGGCGGGCGCGCGATCACCGCGTGCCCGCCCCTCGCGATGCTCAGCCCCGCCGGAGTCTCAGCCCACAGGCGGAACGGCAGCCTGCTCGGATCCGGAGCCCAACACCCCTAATTCCGGTGGGAGTTCAGGTCGCTCATCCTGGCAGGGGCCCTCGGCCTCGCCGGGTTGAGCGGGCTGTTCGGCCTGCCGGGCAGTCAGCTTGCCGAGGTTCCCCCGGCCGGCCACGGCGGACGCCGGGCCCGGTCGCGCCGGGACCGCCGGCGTCGTGGGCTCGGGCGGGACGGGCGGGAGGCCGCACCGCTCCGCCTCGCCAGGGGCCGGGCCGTTCGGGACCGCCGTGCCCGCGGTCCCGCCGGTCCCGTGCCCTTGGCCCCGCCGGTCCCGCGGTCCCGCCGTGCCCTTGGTCCCGCCGATGGCTCCTCGGTTCGGGCGAGAGGCCAGGTCGCGCCCGGCCCTGTCGGCCCCCGGCCCAGCCGTGCGCCTGAGCCCGCCCCCTCCGCCACGGCGGAAGGCCAGGCCGTTCGGTCATGCCAGGTGTTCGGCCCCGACGCGGCCCCCTCGGCTCGGGCGTGGAGGGGCGGGCTGCGGGGCGCACCGGCCCGCTCGGGCCGGTCGTGGGTAGTCAGCCCAGGTGGGAGGGCAGGCCGCCGGTGCAGCGGACCTCGTCGCCCGCCGTGATCAGCAGTGCCTCCACGTCCGGCAGGGACTCCAGCCAGCGCAGGCCCTCCCGGGAGCCCATCGCGAAGGCGGCCGTGGCCCAGCAGTCCGCCCAGGTCAGGCTGGGAGCCACCACCGTCACCGCCACCAGGTCGGTCACCGCCGAGCGGCCGGTGCGCGGGTCGACGATGTGGGCGCCCCGCTCCGCCGTACCGGACGTGGCCACCGCCAGTTCCGCCGCGCCCGCCGCCGAGATCACCGCGGCCAGCCCGCCCGGACGCAACGGGTCCGACACCCCGATCCGCCACGGCCGCTGCGGGCCGGGCGTCCCGAGCAGCTGGACGTCGCCGCCGCCGTTCATGCTGACCCCGCTCACCCCGGGCACGGCAGCCAGCCGGCGGGCCGCGCGTTCGGCGGCCCAGCCCTTGACGATGCCGGTCGGATCGAGACGGCCCTCGTAGCGCATGCTGAACCAGCCGTCGCTCACCCGCTCCGCCTCGGCGCCCAGGGCGAGCACCTCGGCGACCTCCGGATCGCAGTCCTCGACGGTCAGCTCGCCGCGCGCCAGCCGGGAGAGCTGGCTGTCGTCCCGGTAGGAGCTGAACACCTCGTCGACCCGGTGCAGTCCGGCGACCGCGTCCTGGAGCGCCGCGTGCACGGCATCGGTTTCCCCGCCGCGGACGTCGAAGGAGAAGACGGTCCCCATGACCTCCTCCGCGTGACGCACCGCGGCGGGAACCTCAGCGGGCTCGGGCACCGGCTCAGCCACCGGCCTGGTCCAGTGCCGACTGCAGCGACTGCTTGTACCCGGTGCTGGTGTAGGTGGCGCCGGAGACCGCGTCGATGTCCGCGCTGCCCGCCGCCACCGCCTCCTGGTTGAGCCTGGGCACGGCCAGGGCGGTCTTCTGGCCGCTGGTGCCGCCCTGCGGCGCCTGCACGGCCTCGGCCTTGACGATCTTGCCGTTGCTGACGGTGACGCGCACCTGCACGGGACCGTACTGCGTCTGCGCGACACTGCCGGTCACGGTCCTGGCCTGGGCGGCGCCGGAGGACGACTGCCCGCCGCCGCCCTGCGACGAACCGGCGCCGGACGAAGAGCCGCTGCCAGAAGAGGAGCCGGCGCCGGACGACGAACCGCTGCCCTGCGAAGAACCGCTGCCCTGCGACGAGCCGGCGCTCGCCTTCACCTTGTCCAGCGCCGACTGCAGCGACTGCTTGTATCCGCTGCTGGTGTACGTCGCCCCGGACACCGCGTCGATGGCGGCGCTCTGCGCGGCCACGGCCTCCTGGTTGAGCTTGGGCACGGCCAGGGCGGTCTTCTGGCTGCTCTCGCCGCCCTGGGGCGCCTGGACCGCCTCGGCCTTGACGATCTTGCCGTTGCTCACGGTCAGGCGCACCTGGACGGCGCCGTACTGCGTCTGGGCCGCGTCACCGGTGACCGTGCCGCTGCCGGCGGCGGCCGTCGCCCCGCCCTGCGGCGCCTGCTGCGCTCCCGCGGTCTGCTGGGGCACCACGCCCGCCGCCGTGGCGCCCGGGTCGGTCGCCGGCTTCAGCGACAGCAGCAGCACGACTCCCGACACGGTGGCGGCGGTGGTCAGCACGACACGCCGGATGGGATGACTCTTCCTCATCGTTCCTACAGCTCCTGAAGTCCCGTCGCTCACATCTCGAACGACTCGTGATGGATGCGGCGGGCGGGCACTCCCGCGCCGCGCAGTGCTTCGTACACGGTCTGCGCGAACCCGGCCGGCCCGCACATGAAGACGTCGTGCTTGTCGATGTCCGGCAGCTTCTGGCGCAACCGATCGGCCGAGATGTCGGGGCGCTCCCCGTCCGGGCTGTTGACCGCGTACATCAGCCGGGCGCCGCGCTCCTCGGCGATCGCGGCCAGCTCGTCCCACAGTGCCAGGTCCTGGGTGCTGTTGGCGCGGTACAGCAGGGTGATGTCGCCCGCCGCGCCGGGCAGCGTCTCGAACAGTGCCCGCATCGGCGTGATGCCGACCCCGCCCGCGACCAGCAGCACCTTGCCGCGGCTGCGCCGCTGCGCGGTCAGGGCGCCGTACGGGCCCTCGGCCCACACCTTGGTGCCGGGCGTCAGCTCGCGCAGCCGGGCGCTGTGGTCGCCGATCGCCTTCACCGTGATCCGCAGCATGTCCGGGCGCGGCGCGGCCGACAGCGAGTACGGGTGCGAGCTGAACCGCATCCCCGGCGCGAGGAACCGCCAGCGGAAGAACTGGCCGGCCTCCGCGCCCATCCGGTGCAGCTTCCGCCCGCCGATCAGCACCGACACGATGCCCGGCGTCTCCTCGATCACGGCCTCGACGTGCATGCGGTGGCGCAGGTTGAGCCGGATCGGGGTGAGGACGCGGTACCACAGCACCAGCGCGGTCACACCGCCGTACAGGCCGTACCAGAAGGTCTTCGCGGTCGGTTCGAGGGCGAAGTCGTTGCCGGTGGTGATCTGGTGCCAGAAGGTCAGGAACACCGCCGCGTAGGTGAGCAGGTGCACGTGGTACCAGGCGTCGTACGGCAGGCGGCGGCGGATCCCGCCGACCGAGATGAACCCGATGAGGAACAGCAGGCCGGTGCCGATGGCCGCCTTGCCCATGTCCGGCAGCTGATTCACGGAGTCGATCGTCTGCTGGACGATCCCGCCGAGCGACTTGCCCGCCTGCAGAGCGTAGCCCCACATGGTGAGGAAGACGTGGGCGAGGACCAGGCAGATCGTGTAGCGGCCGGTCATCGCGTGCCAGCGGGCCACCCGGTCGGAGCCGACCCGGCGCTCCAGCGCGGGCACCCGGGCCATCTGCAGCACCACCAGCGCCATCAGGTACCCGGCGAGCAGGCCGGTGATCCGGCCCGCGTTGAGGACCTTGCCGTTGTCGTCGGCGATGGACGGAGTGTCGTGCCACCACAGCCACAGCACGCCGGCCGCACCGGCCCATACGGCCAGCAGCAGGGCGGTCGCCGGGGAGCGGCGCGGACGGATGCGGCGCATCGTCTGGCGGCGGGCGGCGCGGCCGCCTGCGAGCGTGGTGGTCACGGTTCCTCCGGGGGCGGGGGCAAGGGGGGATGGCGTGGTCCCTTGGCCCTGAGATACGTGTCCCGGCACCGGTCTGTTCAGCTGCTCGCGGAGTCCAGCGCGGACTGCAGCGACTGGCGGTAGCCGTCACTGGTGTAGGTGGCGCCGGAGACGGTGTCGATGTTCGCGCTCTGCGCGGCGAGGGCCTCCCTGCGCAGCTGCGGGATGGCGTAGCTGTTGATCTCTTGGTCCCGCGGGTTGTCCGAGGGGTAGGAGACCGCCTCCACCTCGGTGAGCTTGCCGTTCTTGAGCGTGATCCGCACCTGGACGGGACCCCAGCGGGTCTGCACCGTGTCACCCGTGACGGTCTTCGTGCCGGTGCTGGTCGACCCGCTGGAACTGCTCGACCCGCTGGAACTGCTCGACCCGCTGGAACTGCTCGATCCGCCGGAGCTGCTGGAGCTGCTGGAGCTGCTGGAGGGGGCGGGCACCGCGACGGCGGTCTCCGCCGACGTGTGCGGCTTCATCGACAGCAGCAGCACGAATCCGGAGACGGTGGCGGCACCGGCCAGCACGATGCGGCGCAGCGGACGGTTCTTCTTCAGGGCGTGCACGTATCTTCCTCACAGACTCTCAGAATTCGAACGACTCGTGGTGGATGCGGCTGTCCCGGACGCCGGCGTCCTTCAGCGCCTCGTACACGTCCAGGGCGAAGCCGTGCGGACCGCAGATGTAGACGTCGTGCTCGGCGAGGTCGGGGAAGGCCGACCGCAGCGACCGCGCCGACAGGTCCGGGCGCCGCCCGTCCGCCCCGTTGAGCGCGTACAGCACCTTCGCGCCGCGCCACCGCGCGATCGCCTCCAGCTCGCCGCCCAGCGCGAGGTCCTCGGCGCCGCGCGCCCGGTACAGCAGGGTGACCTGGCCCGGCAGGGTCTCGAACAGGGCGCGCAGCGGGGTGATGCCGACGCCGGCGCCGATCAGCAGGGACTTGTGGGAGGTCTGCCGGTCCTGGGTCATCGCCCCGTACGGCCCCTCCGCCCACACCCGGGTACCGGGGCGCAGCAGGGCGATGGCCGCGCTGTGGTCGCCGAGCGCCTTGACCGTGACCCGCAGCACGTCCCGGCGCGGCGGGGCCGACAGCGAGTACGGCGTCGACGTCCAGCCCAGGCCCTCGCCGAGGAACCGCCAGCGGAAGAACTGGCCCGGCTCCGCGCCCATCTCGTCCAGCCGCCGCCCGTGCATCACGACCGAGTACACGCCCGGCGCCTCCCGGTGCACGGACTGCACCCGCAGCTGGTGGCGCAGGTTCAGCCGCACCGGACCGAGGACGCGGTACCACAGCACCAGGGCCGCGACGCCCAGGTAGAGCGCGTACCAGGCGGCCGTGGCCACCGGGTGGCCGTTGAAGTCGTTGCCCAGCACCAGCTGGTGGCTGAAGGCCAGGAACACGGCGGCGTAGGTGAGCAGGTGGACGTAGTACCAGAACTCGTAGCTGGTCCGGCGGCGCAGCGCCCGCACCGAGGTGATGCCGACCGCGAAGAGGATCACCGTGCCGGCGGTGGTCTTGAGCATCTCCGGATAGTCGAGGATCACCGTGAGCGTCTCGTGCCAGAGCGAGGCGTGGTCCTGGGCGGCGTACCCGGCGAGGATCAGCACGACGTGCGCGACCAGCAGGGAGATCGTGTAGCGGCCGGCCATCGCGTGCCAGCGGGCCACCCGGTCGGAGCCGATCCGCCGCTCCAGCAGCGGCACCCGGGCCATCAGCCCGACCAGCACCGCGCAGGCGTACCCGCTCAGCAGCCCGGCGATCCGCCCGGCCCCGGTCAGCCAGCCCGCCGCGCCGACCACGGAGCCGGTGTCCACCCACCACATGGCTGTCACGGCCGCCGCGCCCGCCCACAACAGGGTGAGCACGACGCCCGCCGGGGAGCGTCGCGTGGTCAGCGGCACCGCCGGTGCCGTGCGCCGCTCGTACACGGTCGTCATGGATTGCGTCCTTTCGCTGTCCGGGCCACAACAGTGCAGCGGCAACCTCTGAGCACCCTCTGAAAAGAGGCTTCGCCGGCTCACTCAGAGGAAACTCAGAGCCTCGCCCGTCGACCGCCGGCCGGGGGAGGGTGGATCCTGGTAGGGCCATGAACACCACCCGCTCGGGCCGCCCGGCCCTCACCCGTCCCGACGGCACGCCGCTGCGCGTCCTCGTCGTCGACGACGACCCCGACCTCGCCGAGGTGCTGTCCGGCGCCCTGCGCTACGAGGGCTGGGAGGTCCGGTCCGCGGGCGACGGCTCCTCGGCCGCCGCCGCTGCGCGGGAGCTGATGCCCGACGCCGTCGTCCTGGACGTGATGCTCCCCGACACCGACGGATTCTCCGTCCTGCGCTCCCTGCGCGGCGTGAAGCCGGACGTCTGCGTGCTCTTCCTGACCGCCCGGGACGCGGTGGAGGACCGCATCGCCGGGATCACCGCGGGCGGCGACGACTACGTCACCAAGCCCTTCAGCCTGGAGGAGGTCGTCGCCCGGGTCCGCGGACTGCTGCGCCGCGCCGGCATGGCCCGGCAGCAGGAGGACGGCCCCCGGCTGATCGTCGGCGACCTGGTCATGGACGAGGAGGCCCGCGAGGTGACCCGCGGCGGGGAGCTGATCGAGCTGTCCCCGACCGAGTTCGAGCTGCTGCGCTTCCTGATGCGCAACCCGCGCCGGGTGCTCAGCAAGGCCCAGATCCTCGACCGGGTCTGGTCCTACGACTTCGGCGGCCGCGCCCACGTCGTCGAGCTGTACATCTCCTACCTGCGCAAGAAGGTGGACGCCGGTCGCGAACCGATGATCCACACCGTGCGCGGCGCCGGGTACGTGCTGAAGCCGGTGAGCCGATGAGGCCACGCGGGCGGCGGCTGTTCCGCTTCCTCCGGTTCTTCCGGTTCCCCGGGCTGCACACGCTCCGGGCCCGTCTCACGTTCGGCCTGGTGGTGCTGCTGGCGGTCAGCTGCGCCGCGGTGGGCGTGGCCGCGGTGATCGGGGTGAACGGTTTCCTCACCAGCCGGCTCGACGAGCAGCTGAGCGAAGTCGGCGTCCGCTTCCCGGAGAGCCTGGAGCACAAGACACGGCTGCCCGACGACCGCGACGGGGACGAGCACGGCGACACCCGCCGACAGGCCACGGGCACCTTCGGCGCCCGGCTGGTCGACGGCATCCCCACCCACGCGGCCGTCGTGCGCTCCACCGGCATCAAGACCGTACCGATGACCTCCCGCGACAAGCGGCAGCTCGTCGCCGTCCCCGCCGACGGCAGGGGCCACACCGTCGAGCTCTCCGCGCTGGACCACTACCGGGTCAGGGCGTGGCGGGGCGTCGACGACGACGTGCTGATCACCGGCCTGCCGCTGGAGCCCGTGCAGGCCACGGCCCACCGCCTGGTAGTGGTCGCCGGGATCGTCTTCGGGCTCGCCCTCACCGTCACCGGCGTCGCGGGCGCGTTCTGGGTGCGCTGGTCACTGCGTCCGCTCAGCCGGGTCGCGGCGACCGCCACCCGGGTCAGCGAACTCCCGCTCGCCAGCGGGGAGGTGGCCCTGCCGCCGCGCGCCCCCGAGGCGGACCCGCGCAGCGAGGTGGGCCAGGTCGCGGGCGCGTTCAACCGCATGCTCGGCCACGTCGAGGACGCGCTCACCAAGCGGCACGCCAGCGAGGAGCGGCTGCGCAGCTTCGCCGCCGACGCCAGCCACGAGCTGCGCACACCGGTCGCCTCGGTCCGCGGCCACGCCGAACTCGCCCTGCTGCATCCCGGGCCGGTGCCGCCGGAAGTGACCCGCGCCCTGGAGCGCATCGCCGCGGAGTCGGCGCGCATGGGCGAGATGGTCGACGAGATGCTGCTGCTCGCCCGTCTGGACGCGGGCCGCCCGCTGGAACGCCTCCCGGTCGACCTGACCATGCTGGTCCTGGACGCGGTCACGGACGCCCGGGCGGCCGGCCCCGGCCACCGCTGGACCATGGAGCTGGCGGAGGAGCCGGTCACCGTCACCGGAGACGCCCACCGGCTGCAACAGGTGTTGGCCAACCTGTTGACCAACGCGCGTGTGCACACACCCGTGGGCACGAAGGTCACGGTGTCCCTGGACACCGACGGGCCCTGGGCCGTGCTGAAGGTCCACGACGACGGGCCCGGCGTGCCCGAGGACGTCCAGCCCGGCGTCTTCGAGCGCTTCACCCGCGCCGACCGCCGTCGCACCGACGCCCCCGGCGGCGGCGCCGGCCTGGGGCTGTCCATCGTGGCCGCGGTGGCGGAGGCGCACGGCGGGAGCGTTGCCCTGGAGAGCCGCCCGGGGTCGACCACGTTCACGGTCCGGCTCAGGACCGCCTGATCATCGCGGGTCCGCCGTGGGTGGCAGCGGCAGCGGCAGACCGGGCAGACCGTCCATGCTCGTCGCCACGTGCTCCTTCTTGGCGAAGTACTCGCTCAGCGAGGCGTCGTCCTCGCGCGCGAACCGCTTGCCGTGCAGGTCGCGGTCCTCTTCGTAGGTCATGAAGGGGACCGCGTAGCCGCAGGTGTCGCGGACCAGGTCGGCCCGTACGACGATGATCGCGCGCAGGCCGTGCGGGGCCGGGTCGATGCCGGGGAAGCGGGCGAGCAGGTCCGCGAAGCGCGGGTCGTCGCGGAAGACCGGCTCCCCGCGGCCGTGCACCCGCACGATGTTCGGCGGCCCCTGGAAGGCGCACCACATCAGGGTTATCCGGCCGTTCTCCCTCAGGTGCGCGATCGTCTCGGCGTTGGACCCGGCGAAGTCCAGGTAGGCCACGGTGTGTTCGTCCAGCACCGCGAAGGAGCCCTTGAGGCCCTTGGGGGAGAGGTTGACCGTGCCGTCGCCGGACAGCGGGGCGGTCGCCGTGAAGAAGAGGGGCTGGGCCTCGATGAACGTGCGGAGCCTGCCGTCTATGCGCTCATAAGTCTTTCCCACGGCTGACGATTATGACCGCGTTTCTTTTGACTGTCTAAGGAATTGCGCGGTCCGGCCGGTTTCCTCACGGCCGCCCGGCGGGGGCCGACGGTTTTCTCGCGGCCGCCGGGCCGAGGCCGCCGGTTTCCTCACGGCCGTCCCGGCCGAAGCCGGGACCACTGCTGCCGCTCCGGCCGGGGTCCGGTTCCGACCGCGGCCGCCCCGGCCGGCGCATGACTCGGGGCGGCCGCGGCGCCTGTCACGTCACTTGGTGAGCGTGCAGGCGGCCAGGGAGTCCAGGCCGGTCGGCTTGGCCGCCGTCCGGCCGATGGAGATCGCGATGCGGTCGATGGTCGACTTCCGCTTGTCCGCCAGCGGGCCCAGGATGGCGTTGTTCACGAAGTTGGGGCCGCCCTGGCCCACGGTGTCGACCAGGCGCTTGTTGGCTTCCTGGATCTGGGTGTTGAGCAGGGCGAGGTTGCGGTCGACCTCGGCCTTGGCGGAGGCGGGGACCGCGGGCAGCCGCGAGGCGACGTCGGGGCACGTGATGGTGCCGACCGCGGAATTGTTCGCGCCGGACTGCTGGCCGGCCGCGGCGGTCGCGGCGGGCGTGGCGGTGCCGGCACCGCCCGCGTTGCCGGCGTTGCCCGCGTTGCCGTTGCCGGTCACACCGCCCGCGTTGAGCGTGCAGGCGGCCAGGGAGTCCAGGCCGGTCGGCTTGGCCGCCCTGCGCCCGATGGAGATCGCGATGCGGTCGATGGTCGACTTCCGCTTGTCCTTGAGCGGGCCGAGGATGGCGTTGTTCACGAAGTTGGGGCCGCCCTGGCCCACGGTGTCGACCAGGCGCTTGTTGGCCTCCTGGATCTGGGTGTTGAGCAGGGCGAGGTTGCGGTCGACCTCGGCCTTGGCGGCGGCGGGGACCGCGGGCAGCTTCGAGGCGACGTCGGGGCACGTGATGGTGCCCGGGCTCGCGAAGGTGCGGGCGTTGGCGGAGTTGCCGGAGTTGCTCTTGGACGTCTCCCCGGCGAGAGCGGAACCGGCGATCACGGCCCCGGACAGCACCACGGCGGCAGCCCCGCCGATGACCGCGACGCGACGCTTGTTGTACTTCGGAAGAGCCCTGGACATGCGGATGCCTCACTTGGGTCAGGAGCGGTTGACAAACGCAGCGCCGGCGAGCGTTCGGTGGGGAGTACGCGAAAGCGGTTGCGTGTGTTCAACGGCATTCTGGAAATCTCCGTGCGACCGCCTCAGATTGACGAATCATGCAGAGCTCTGCATAATCATGCACACCTTGCTCGTGCACTCCGCAGCAGACGCTGTGGGCAGCAACGGCAGGCGGCGGCACATCCGTATCTCTCTAGGAGCGACCCACGTGAGCAGCAACAGCGGTGACGTACGGCTCTGGGGCGGCCGTTTCGCCGACGGTCCCGCCGAGGCCCTGGCTAAGCTGTCCGCGTCCGTCCACTTCGACTGGCGGCTCGCCCCGTACGACATCGCCGGCTCGCGTGCGCACGCGCGCGTGCTGCACAAGGCGGGCCTGCTCACCGACGACGAGCTGACGCGGATGATCGCCGGGCTCGACCGGCTGGAGGCGGACGTGGCCTCCGGCGACTTCGTGGGCACGGTCGCCGACGAGGACGTGCACACCGCCCTGGAGCGCGGCCTGCTCGAACGCCTCGGCCCCGACCTTGGCGGCAAGCTGCGCGCGGGCCGCTCCCGCAACGACCAGGTCGCCACCCTCTTCCGGATGTACCTGCGCGACCACGCCCGCGTCATCGGCGGCCTGATCGCCGACCTCCAGGACGCGCTGATCGGCCTGGCGGAAGCCCACCCGGACGTGGCCATGCCCGGCCGCACCCACCTCCAGCACGCCCAGCCGGTGCTGTTCGCCCACCACGTCCTCGCCCATGTGCAGGCCCTGTCCCGGGACGCCGAGCGGCTGCGCCAGTGGGACGAACGGACGGCCGTGTCGCCGTACGGATCGGGCGCGCTGGCCGGCAGCAGCCTCGGCCTGGACCCGGAGGCGGTCGCGAAGGACCTCGGCTTTGAACACGGCAGCGTCGGCAACTCCATCGACGGCACCGCGTCCCGCGACTTCGTCGCCGAGTTCGCCTTCATCACGGCGATGATCGGGGTGAACCTCTCCCGGATCGCGGAGGAGGTCATCATCTGGAACACGAAGGAGTTCTCCTTCGTCACCCTGCACGACGCCTTCTCCACCGGCTCCTCGATCATGCCGCAGAAGAAGAACCCGGACATCGCCGAGCTGGCGCGCGGCAAGAGCGGCCGTCTGATCGGCAACCTGACCGGACTGCTCGCCACCCTCAAGGCGCTGCCGCTCGCGTACAACCGCGACCTGCAGGAGGACAAGGAGCCGGTCTTCGACTCCTGTGACCAGCTCGAGGTCCTGCTCCCCGCCTTCACCGGCATGATGGCGACGCTCACCGTCAACCGCGAGCGCATGGAGGAACTGGCCCCGGCCGGCTTCTCGCTCGCCACCGACATCGCCGAGTGGCTGGTCAAGCAGGGCGTGCCGTTCCGGGTGGCGCACGAGGTCGCCGGCGAGTGCGTGAAGGCCGCCGAGGCCGAGGGCAAGGAGCTCGACGGGCTGACGGACGAGCAGTTCGCGAAGATCAGCGCGCACCTGACCCCCGAGGTCCGCTCCGTCCTCAGCGTGCCGGGCGCCCTGGCCTCCCGCGACGGCCGCGGAGGCACCGCGCCGAGCGCGGTCGCCGTCCAGCTGGCCGAGGTCAAGGCGGACGTGGCGGCGCAGCACGCCTGGGCCACCGCCAAGAACGCGAAGTGACCGCCACGCGCGCGTGGGAGCCGCCGCTCCCACGCGCGCGTGACACGCGGTTCCGCGCGGACACGCGCCGCCCGCCCGCGCTGCCGCCGCCACGCGCGTGAACGGCGCCCTGCCCGCCCTGCCGCCGCCACGCGCGCGTGCAGGGCGGGCATCGCGGTTACGTTGGTTCCTCCGCCGCAAGGAGCCGACCGAACGGAGCCCGCGATGCCCTTCGCCCGACTGGCCTCAGCAACGACCCCGACCTGCCACATCGGACTCGGTCTCGCCGCCGTCGGCCGCCCCGGCTACATCAACCTGGGCCGGGACGAGGACCTCCCGGCCGGCCGCGACGTCGACGCGATGCGCCGCCGTACCCACGAACTCCTGGACGCCGCCTACGCGCAGGGCGTGCGCTACGTCGACGCGGCCCGCTCCTACGGACGCTCCGAGGAGTTCCTCGCCGACTGGCTCGCCGCCCGCCCCGACGCCGCAGACGTGGTGGTCGGCAGCAAGTGGGGCTACACCTACACCGCGGGCTGGACCACCGACGCCGAGGTCCACGAGGTCAAGGACCACAGCCTCGCCGCGTACGAGCGCCAGCGCGCCGAGACCGCCGGAGTGCTCGGCGACCGGCTCGACCTCTACCAGATCCACTCGGTCACCCCGGACAGCCCGGCCCTGACCGACAAGGAACTGCACGCCAGGCTCGCCGAGGCGGCCGCCCAGGGCCTCAGCGTCGGCTTCTCCGCCAGCGGCCCGGCCCAGGCCGACACGATCCGCGCCGCGCTCGCCGTGACCGTCGACGGCGAACCCCTCTTCCGCACCGTCCAGGCCACCTACAACGTGCTGGAGACGTCCGCCGCCCCCGCCCTCGCCGAGGCGCATGACGCGGGGCTCACGGTGATCGTCAAGGAGGGCATGGCCAACGGACGCCTCGCGGCGCCCCACGCCCCGGACGCGCTGCAGGCCGTGGCGGCCGAGACCGGACTCGGCTGCGACGCGGTGGCCCTCGCCTTCGTCCTGCGCCGGCCCTGGGCCGGTGTCGTCCTGTCCGGCGCCGCGACGCTCGGCCAGCTCGCGTCCAACCTGCACGCGCCCGTCGTGGACCTCGACGACGACCGGCTCACCCGGCTGGCGGCGCAGGCGGAGCACCCGCGCGCGTACTGGCAGCGGCGCGCCGGTCTCGCCTGGCACTGAGCAACCCGGTACCCGGTCATTCCCCGTCGACCCACAGCCCTGAGTCACACGCATCCAGTATGAGACATCAATGTCTCACATGGTCTATGCTCGTCTCATGGCTGTCGATCGTGACCACGTGCTGCGCACTGCCGCCGCGCTGCTGACCCGCAAGTCCACCGCCACCATGGACGAGGTGGCCAAGGCCGCCGGGATCAGCCGGGCCACCCTGCACCGGCACTTCGCCGGGCGCGACGCGCTCGTGCGGGCGCTGGAATCCCTCGGCATCGCCGAGTGCGACGCCGCCCTGGACGCGGCCCGCCTGGACGAGGGGACCGCGACCGAGGCGGTGCGCAGGCTCGTGCGCGAGATCCAGCCCGCCGCCGGACTGCTCGCCTTCCTCTACGGAGAGAACCAGCTCTGGGAAGCCGGCCCGAACGACGGCTGGCTGCGGCTCGACGCCCGCATCGGCGCCGTGTTCGTACGAGGCCAGCAGGCCGGCGAGTTCCGCATCGACCTCAGCCCGGCCTGGCTCACCGAGGCGCTCTACGGGCTCATTGCCTCCTGCGCCTGGGCCGTCCAGGACGGCCGGGTGGCCCGCAACGACTTCACCCGCATGATCGCCGAGCTGCTGCTCGGCGGCGCACTACGACAAGACGCATCACGAAGAGAGGAATCATGACCAGCACCCTGCAGCGCGGGGGCGCCCCCTGCCCGGCCGAGGCCGAGAGCACCGGGGAGAACACGACCGAGGCGGTGAAGCGCCCGGGCCGCTGGCTCGCGCTGTCCGTCCTCGTGCTCGCCGTGCTGCTGGTGGCCGTCGACGCGACCGTCCTCGGTCTCGCGACCCCCTACATCAGTGAGGACCTGAAGCCCTCCGGCACCCAGTTGCTGTGGATCGGCGACGTCTACTCCTTCGTCATCGCCGGTCTGCTGGTGACGATGGGCAGCCTCGGCGACCGCGTCGGCCGCAAGCGCGTCCTGCTCGGCGGCGCGGCGGCGTTCGGCGCGGTGTCGCTGCTGAACGCCTTCGCCACCGGGCCCGGGACGATGATCGCGGCCCGCGCCCTGCTCGGCGTCGCGGGCGCGACCCTCATGCCCGCCACCCTCGCGCTGATCCGCAACCTCTTCCACGATCCGCGCGAACGCAGCCTCGCCGTCGGCATCTGGGGCGCCACCGCCTCGGCCGGCACGGCCGTCGGCCCGATCGTCGGGGGTTTCCTGCTCCAGCACTTCTGGTGGGGCTCGGTCTTCCTGATCAACCTGCCGGTGATGGCGGTCCTGGTAGCCGTCGGTATCCGCACCCTGCCGGAGTCACGCAACCCGGACCCCGGTCCGTGGGACCTGCCCGGCGTCGTGCTGTCGCTGGTCGGCGTCATCGGCGTGGTCTACGCCGTGAAGGAGACCGCGGCGCACGGCCTCGCCTGGGCGCCGCTCGTCTCCGGCGCGCTGGGCGCGGCGGCCCTGTACGGCTTCGTACGGCGCCAGCTCACCTCCCCGGCACCGCTGCTGGACGTGCGCCTGTTCCGCAACCGCGGCTTCAGCGCCGCGGTGCTGGCCGACCTGCTGACCGTGCTCGGCCTGTCCGGGCTGGTGTTCTTCCTCTCCCAGTACCTGCAACTCGTGCAGGGGCGGCCTCCGTTCGAGGCGGGCCTGGCCGAACTGCCCGCCGCGGTGGGCGCGGTGGCGGCGGGTCTGGTCGCCGGGCGGGCGGCCCGCCGCTTCTCGGTACGGGCGGTGGTCTCCGGCGGACTCGCGGCGGTCGGCCTGGCGCTGGCCGTGCTGACCACGCTGGACCGCTCGACCGGTTACCCGCTGCTCGGCGCGGCCCTGCTGGTGGTCGGTGTGGGCGCCGGCTTCTCGTTCACCGTCACCGCCGACGTGATCCTCTCCAGCGTCCCCAAGGAACAGGCCGGCGCGGCCTCCGCCGTCTCCGAAACGGCGTACGAACTGGGCGCCGCCCTGGGCATCGCCCTGCTCGGCTCCATCGTGACGGGCGTCTACCGCGGTTTCCCGGCCCCGGTGGGCACCCCCGCGGCGGCGCGCGAGTCGCTGGGCGGAGCACTGGAGGCGACGGCGCACATGCCCGCGGCGGCAGCGGAGCAGGCCCTGTCGGCGGCCCGCGACGCCTTCGTGCACGGCCTCACACTGGCAGCCGGCACCGGCGCCGCCGTCCTGCTGGCAACAGCGGCCGCGTCCTGGTTCCTCCTAAGAGACCAACACCTGGAAACCCAACCCTGAACCCCCTCCCCGACGCCCCCTCAGGGGCGCGAGGAACCGCGCACAGAGCCCCATCCAACGCGCACGAGAAATCCGACGCCCCCGCGCCCACCCTCAGGGGCGCGAGGAACCGCGCACAGAGCCCCATCCAACCCGCACGAGAAATCCGACGCCCCCGCGCCCACCCTCAGGGGCGCGAGGAACCGCGCACAGAGCCCCATCCAACCCGCACGAGAAATCCCGCGCCTCCGCGCCCACCCTCAGGGGCGCGAGGAACCGCGCACAGAGCCCCATCCAACCCGCACGAGAAATCCCGCGCCCCCGCGCCCACCCTCAGGGGCGCGAGGAACCGCGCACAGAGCCCCTCCGACCCGCACGAAAAATCCCGCCAACCGTCGGAGACCTACGCCGCTTTGGCCTTGGTCGCGTACATGTCCACGTACTCCTGCCCCGACAGCCGCATGACCTCCGTCATCACGGAGTCGGTCACCGCCCGCAGCACGTACCGGTCCCGGTCCATCCCCTCGTACCGGGAGAACTCCATGGGCTCGCCGAAGCGGACGGTCACCCGCGCGGGCCGCGGCATCCCCGCACCGCCCGGCTGGATCTTGTCCGTGCCGATCATGGCGAACGGCACCACCGGCGCGCCCGTCATCAGGGTGAGCCGGGCGATGCCGGTACGGCCCCGGTACAGCCGCCCGTCGGGTGACCGCGTGCCCTCGGGGTAGATGCCGAAGACCCTGCCCTCCTCGAGGATCCGACGCCCGGTCATCAGCGCGGCGACACCGCCCTTGCCGCCGTCACGGTCGACCGGGATCATGCCGACGCCGGTGAAGAACCAGGCCATCAGCCGGCCCTTGAGCCCCTTGCCGGTGACGTACTCGTCCTTGCCGATGAAGAAGACCTGCCGGTCGCAGACCAGCGGCAGGATCATCGAGTCGATGAACGTGAGGTGGTTGCCGGCCAGGATGACCGGGCCGTCACCGGGGATGTGCTCCGCGCCCTCCACCCGTGGGCGGAACATCAGGCGCATGATCGGTCCGAGCACTGCCTTGATGAGCGCGAAGCGGGACAACGGGCCCTCCGGAGTCAAGGGATGCGGTACAAGTCTGTGCAGGTGAGGACGATACTCGCGGTCATGGTCGTCGCGCACATCGGGCGCGGCCGGTTCACTCAGGTCTTACACAGTGTTGACCCGTCCTCACCTGCGGGCGCGCCGTGTCGCACCGCGGTAATCCCGCCGGAACGATGTGACGGAGGTCGCGCGGGCCGGCGGGTGAGCGGCCCGCCGGCCCCCGCCGGCCGTCGCCCACGACCGGCACCCCGGCACCCCGGCACCCCGGCGCGCCGAGGCGAACCGACGAGTCGTCAGACAGGTGTTCCCGGACGACCATCCCCCGTCACCCGAGCGTTCCGCCCGGGGTATCCCTCCGGTCACCGACGCACACCTACGATCGGCCGGCATCAACGGCGAGGGGCCGAAACAGGAGGCGTCATGACAACGCAGGGGTCGGACAAGCAGACGGGCGGGACCGGGCGGAGGGCGCTCCTCGGCGCGGCGGTGCTCGGTGCGGGCGGGGCGGTCCTGTCCCTGTCCGGTACGGCGCGGGCCGCCGAGGCGGCCGGACACGGCACCGGCGGCCTCCGCAGCCTGCCCGTGCCGACGATCATCGGCCACCGCGGCGCCAGCGGCTACCGCCCGGAGCACACCTTCGGCTCCTACCAGCTCGCCCTCGACCTCGGCGCCGACATCGTCGAGGCCGGCGACCTGGTGCCCACCAAGGACGGCCATCTGGTCTGCCGTCACGAGCCGGAGATCGGCGGCACGACCGACGTCGCGGACCACCCCGAGTTCGCCGGCCGCAGGACCACCAAGGTCATCGACGGCGTCTCCACCACCGGCTGGTTCACCGAGGACTTCACGCTCGCCGAGCTGAAGACCCTCCGCGCGGTCGAGCGCATCCCCGCCAACCGCCCGCACAACACCCTCTACAACGGCCGCTGGGAGATCCCCACCTTCGAAGAGGTCCTGAAGTGGCAGGACGAGCAGACCCGCAAGCGCGGCCGGCAGGTCTGGATCTACCCGGAGACCAAGCACCCCACCTACTTCCGCAAGCTGGGCCTCGGCCTGGAGGAGCGGGTCGCCAAGCTGCTCCACAAGTACGGCAAGGACAAGCGGAACTCGCCGGTCATCCTGCAGTCCTTCGAGCCGACCAGCATCCAGCGCCTGAACACGCTGGTCGACAACCCCCTGGTCGTCCTGCTCTCCTCGGCGGGCAGCCGCCCCTGGGACTTCGTCGAGGCGGGCGACCCGCGCACCGTCGCCGACCTGATCACGCCGAAGGGCCTGCGGGAGATCGCCGGATACGCGCAGGGCATCGGCCCCACCCTCGACCTGGTCATCCCGAAGGACGCGAGCGGCAACCTCACCACGCCCACCACCCTGGTCAAGGACGCCCACGCGGTCGGCCTGATCCTGCACCCCTACACCATGCGCAACGAGAACCCGTTCCTGCCCGCGGGCTTCCGCAAGGGCACGGACCCCGACGGCTACGGAGACGTCTTCGGCGCTTTCAAGACGTACTTCGCGACCGGCATCGACGGCGTCTTCACCGACAACGCCGACACCGGCCTGCTGGCCCGCCAGGACTTCGTCAACGGCTGACGCCCCCGCCCCGGATGGGGTGACGGAACGGCCGCCCGGCAACCCGACGCCGGGCGGCCGCGTCGTCTGCCGTATGACCCCCGAGGCCGTCCTGACCGCTGACCCCGCCGCCCTCACGCATGACCCTGCCGTCGCCACTCCCGACCCGGCCGTCGTGCCCCCTGACCTGATCGCCGCCCTGCGCCCGCTGCTCGCCGCCGAGGCGGCCGCGGAGGCGCACGCCCGCGGCGTGGAGCCGGGCGACCTGGAACAGGCGGTCTGGCTGCGCCTCTTCGAACGCCTCCACGCGGAAGCGCCTCCGGAGGACCCGCCCGGCTGGCTGCGCCGGGCCGTCCGCCGCGAGGCCCGCCACGCCCTGCGCACGGCCCGCAGCGAGCAGCCGTACACCGTGGAGCCGGTGGACGACCCCGGTCGCGATCCCGCGCGGGCCGCCCTCGCGGCCGCCCGCCACCGGGCCCTGCACGACGCTGTCCGCCGCCTGCCGGGCCGCTGCCCCCGGCTGCTGGCGGCGCTGCTGTCCCCGACGGACCCGACCTACCGGGAGATCGCGGGGGAGTTGGGTATCTCACAGGGCAGTCTCGGACCGGAACGTTCCAGATGTCTGGGATGTCTGCGACGTTTGCTCACAGGGGAGGTTGCGGCCCGTGAAGTGCGGGGATAGGAGTGAGGGACGACCGGCGATCAGGTGAGCGGGAGGCGTGCGCACATGGGCATGAGCGTGACCATCTCGGTGGCGACCGAGCAGGACGCGGAGCAGATCTTCAAGCTCCAGTACCTGTGCTTCCAGAGCGAGGCGGCGCTGTACGGCAACTACCGCATCGACCCGCTCGTCCAGAGCCTCGACTCGGTCCGCCAGGAGGTGGCCGCGGACTGCGTGTACGTGGCCCGGCTCGGTGACGAGGTGGTCGGCTCGGTGCGCGGACGCGTCCTTGAGGACGGCTCCGCCTCCATCGGCAGGCTCTGCGTCCACCCCCGCCTCCAGGGCCACGGCATCGGCGCCCGCCTGCTGCGGGCCGCGGAGTCGGCCCTCGCCGAGGAGCGCGGCGCGACGAGGTTCCGCCTGTTCACCGGCCACCGCAGCGAGGGCAACCTGCGCCTGTACCGCCGGGTGGGCTACGAGACCGTGGGCACCTCCGAGGGCGCGGACGGCGTTCCGATGATCGTGCTGGAGAAGCCGGCCGGGACGTTCGCCGCTACGGCGTGACGGCGCGGTCGCGGCGCAGCCAGTACAGCGCGGACAGCGGCAGCAGCACCGGGATGAAGACGTACCCCATGCCGTAGTCCGACCAGACCGTCGCGTCCGGGAACGCCGACGGCTCGACCAGGGTCCAGGTGCCCACGATCAGCACACCCGCGAGTTCGGCGGCGCAGCACACCTGCGCCGCCCGGCGGGCCCGCTCACCGCCGCGCACCAGGGAGTACGTGATGAACCCGTACACCACGCCGGCCACCGCCGACAGGGAGTAGGCGAGCGGCGCCCGGTCGAA
Source organism: Streptomyces sp. NPDC031340 (assembly GCF_055569945.1). Taxonomy (NCBI): domain Bacteria; kingdom Bacillati; phylum Actinomycetota; class Actinomycetes; order Kitasatosporales; family Streptomycetaceae; genus Streptomyces; species Streptomyces sp. NPDC031340. The sequence continues at coordinate 80,199 of NZ_JBVIIE010000013.1, read as the reverse complement.
CTCGGTGGCGATCTGGTACGCCGAGCGCGACACCGCGCCGACGACCATCACGCCGTAGAACCAGACCAGCAGCATGCCGGGGCCGCTGATGAGCCGCTTCGGCTTGTCGTCCACGGTGGTCACGTCAGCCTCCCCAGATGTCGTACAGCCGCACCTCGAGAACGGCGAGGACGACGGCGCCCGCGGCCACCGTCACCGATCCCCACCGGGTGCGCTCCGCCAGCGACATGAAGCCCGCCGCCGGAACACAGGCGAAGGCGCCGATCAGGTACGCCACGAAGATCGTCGTGCCCTGCTCCGCCTTCTCGCCCCGCGCCAGCTGCACGACACCGATCACCAGCTGCGCCACGGCCAGCAGCGACACCACGGCCATGCCGATGAAATGCCAGTCCTTGGTCGGCTGGTCACGGTACGCGGCCCAGCCGCACCAGGCGGCGAGCAACAGCGCGGCGACGCCTGTCACGAGCGTCAGGGCATCAAGCATGCAGCGACCTTATTACGGCCGAAAACCCCTGCTGCCGCCACCCCCGCGCCCCACCCCCGCGCCCGGGCCCGTCTCCCCACCGTCCGCGGACGCGGCGTCGGCCCGACCACCGTGGCGTCGACCACCGTGAACCACCGCGGCGTCGATCACCGTGGCGTCGACCACAATCCGCCAGGCGCACGAACGCGGCGCCGGCCGGGTGGCGCGGGACCTTCCGGCCCTGTCCGCGCAGGTCAACGGGGGTGCCGGGGATGCCTCGGGTCGCGGCCGACCGGTGTCCACGTGTGTCCATGATGCGGACACCGGTGCCGTGTCAGGACCGTACGCATGTTTTACTGATCGCATGACCACGACGAGCTGCCGCATTTCTGCGACCGAGGCGACCATGACGCCCGGTGCTCGTTGTATGTGTCGAATGTGCGCCTGCTAGAAGAAGGCTGGAAGGCCCCGCAGCGCCCCGGCCGCGTCGGACGACCGACGCGGGACCGAGCTTCGACGCGCACATGCCGTTCTCCCCGGTTCTCTCGCCACCGCGAGAACCGTGTCGCGTCCTGAACGAATGCAACGAATGCACCCGTGCCCGGGCACACCCACGCCCGCGCACTCGACAGTGACGGAAAACCCCAGTGATCACCACATCGGGCCTGACCAAGGTCTACCGGTCCCACGGCTCACACGGCCGTGAGGTCACCGCCCTCGACGGCGTCGACCTGCATGTGCGCGAGGGCGAGGTGTACGGCGTCATCGGCCAGTCCGGCGCCGGCAAGTCCTCGCTCATCCGCTGTGTCAATCTGCTGGAGCGGCCCACCGCCGGGACGGTGACCGTGGCCGGGCAGGACCTCACCGCCCTCGCCGGGCGCGGCCCGCGCGCCGGCCGGGAGCTGCGGCGGGCGCGCAGCCGGATCGGCATGGTCTTCCAGCACTTCAACCTGCTCTCCTCGCGGACCGTCCAGGACAACGTCGAGCTGCCGCTGGAGATCCTCGGCCGGCCGGCCCGGGACCGCTCCCGCAAGGCGCTGGAACTGCTGGACCTGGTCGGCCTCGCCGACAAGGCGAAGTCCTACCCCGCCCAGCTCTCCGGCGGCCAGAAGCAGCGCGTCGGCATCGCCCGCGCCCTGGCCGGCGACCCCAAGGTGCTGCTCTCCGACGAGGCGACCAGCGCCCTCGACCCGGAGACCACCCGCTCGATCCTCCAGCTGCTGCGCGACCTCAACCGGCAGCTGGGCCTGACCGTCCTGCTCATCACGCACGAGATGGACGTGGTCAAGAGCATCTGCGACTCGGCCGCGCTCATGGAGCGGGGGCGCGTCGTCGAGTCCGGGACGGTGAGCGAACTGCTCGCGACGCCCGGCTCCCAACTGGCCTCCGCGCTCTTCCCGGTGGGCGGCGAGGCGTCCGGGGCCGACCGCACGGTCGTCGACGTCACCTTCCAGGGCGAGGCCGCGACCCAGCCGGTCGTCTCCCGGCTCGCGCGCACCTACAACATCGACATATCGATCCTCGGTGCCGCCATCGACACCGTCGGCGGCCTGCAGGTCGGCCGCATGCGCATCGAACTGCCCGGCCGCTACGAGGACAACGTCGTGCCGATCGGCTTCCTGCGCGAACAGGGCCTGCACGTCGACGTGCCGGGCGAACAGACCACGCTGGTGAAGGAAGGTGCCCGGTGACCTGGACCGAGATGCAGCCGCTGCTGTCGCAGGCGTGTTGGGACACCCTCTACATGGTGGGCTGGTCCACACTCATCGCCGTCGTCGGCGGACTCCCGCTCGGCGTCCTGCTCGTCCTCACGGACAAGGGCGGACTGCTGCAGAACGTCGTCGCCAACAAGGTCATCGGCCAGGTCGTGAACGTCGCCCGCTCGATGCCGTTCATCATCCTGATGGTCGCGCTGATGGGCTTCACCCGGACCGTCACCGGCACCACCATCGGCCGTGAGGCCGCCATCGTGCCGCTGGCCGTCGGCGCCATCCCCTTCTTCGCCCGCCTCGTCGAGACGGCCGTCCGCGAGGTGGACGGCGGGCTCGTGGAGGCCGTGCAGGCGATGGGCGGCAACACCTGGACCGTCGTGCGCAAGGTGCTGGTACCCGAGTCCCTGCCGTCCCTCGTCTCCTCCACCACCACCACGATCGTCGCCCTCATCGGCTACTCCGCGATGGCCGGCACGGTCGGCGCCGGCGGGCTCGGCGACATCGCCATCCGGTACGGCTACCAGCGCTTCGAGACCGGGCTCATGTGGATCACCGTCGCGATCCTCGCCGTCGTCATCTCGCTCATCCAGTTCGCCGGCGACCACGCGGCCCGTTCGCTGCACCGCCGGGGCGGCCGGTCGGGCCCCGCGCCGAAGCTCCGGCTGCTGAAGTCCCGGACCGCGGCGGGCGAGACCGCCTGAGAACCCCGGGCTTCCCGACCACCCTCAAGAGCCACCGAGAACCCCCGTCCACCCCGACGGGACAGCTCCACCCAAAAGGAAAGGCACTTTTCGTGCGCAACACCGCCAAGATCACCACCGCCGTCCTCGCCGCCGGAGCCCTCACCTTCGGGATCACCGCCTGCGGCTCGGACAAGGACTCGGCCTCCGACGGCAGCGGACCGCTGGTCGTCGCCGCGAGCCCCACCCCGCACGCCGAGATCCTCGACTACGTCAAGGACCACCTGGCGAAGAAGGCGGGCCTCGACCTGGAGGTCAAGGAGTTCACCGACTACGTCACGCCGAACACGGCGACCGAGGACGGCGACGTCGACGCCAACTACTTCCAGAACCAGCCCTACCTGGACGACTTCAACAAGAAGAACGGCACCCACATCGTGCCCGTCGTCACCGTGCACCTGGAGCCGCTGGGCCTGTACTCCCACAAGGTCAAGAGCGCCGACGCCCTCAAGAGCGGCGCGACCGTCGCCGTCCCCAACGACACGGTCAACGAGGCGCGGGCCCTGAAGCTGCTCGCTGCCAAGGGGCTCATCACGCTCAAGGACGGCGTGGGCAACGAGGCGACCCCCTCCGACATCACCGAGAACCCGAAGAACCTCAAGTTCAAGGAGCTGGAGGCGGCCCAGACCCCGCGCTCCCTGGACGACGTCGACGCGGCGGTCGTCAACGGCAACTACGCCATCGAGGCCGGCCTCAAGCCGTCCGCGGACGCCCTCGTGCTGGAGTCCGCGAAGGACAACCCCTACGGCAACTTCCTCGCCGTCAAGAAGGGTCACGAGGACGACCCGCGCGTGCGGAAGCTCGCGAAGCTCCTCACCTCCCCCCAGGTCAAGAAGTTCATCGAGGACAAGTACGACGGCTCGGTCATCGCTTCCTTCTGAGCCGACTCGCGGCCAACTCGCCCGCACCGACGGGGTTCACTCCATCGCCCGGAGTGAACCCCACGGTGCGGTTCAGTGCTTTCATGCTGCATGCTGGGCAGTTCGACAGGCCCTGACGCATCTCGAATCCATTCCGACGTCTACGGAGCGGCGCATGACTAGCACCTTCCCCAACATCTCCATCAGCACGGAGCGGTTGGTGCTGCGTCCCCTCGACGAGGACGACGTGCCCGCACTCGCCGAGATGATGAACGACGAGCAGGTCGGCGCCTGGACCGACGTCCCCCAGCCCTTCACCCAGGACGGCGCCCGCCACTGGATCACCGAGTGGGCGCCCGCCGAACGCGCCGGGGGGCGCGGTCTGGACCTCGCCGTCACCGAGTTCCTCACCCAGCGCCTCGTCGGCATCGTCCAGCTGACGAAGACCGACTGGCACATCCGGTCCACCGAACTGTCGTACATCATCGCCCCCTGGGCACGCGGCGAGGGCTACGCCTCCGAGGCCGCGCTCGCCACCGCCCAATGGCTCTTCGGCGACCAGAAGTTCGAGCGCATCGAGCTGCGCACCGCCGCCGACAACGCCGCCTCCCAGCAGGTCGCCCAGAAGATCGGCTGCATCAGCGAGGGTGTCCTGCGCAACGCGTGCATAGTCCACGTCCGCACCGAGGACGGCACCTGGACCGACATGCGCACCGACTTCATCGTGTGGAGCCTGCTGCCCGAGGACCTCGACGGCGCCGGCGAACAACTGTCCGACACCGGCGGTTTCACCGCGTACCCCGACTGGAACTGAAGTCAGGGGGCGGCCATGCCGCTGCCACCCCGCGCGATCCACCGGATACCCTCACGGAGCCCGCCCGGGCTGCCCGATCCCGAGAAACCCCTGGAGACTGACGACGATGGCCGACCGCGTCACGGTGATCGGCTGGGACGGCTCGCCGCTGACCGCGGCGGCGCGCGCGGCCCTGGGCGCCGCCACTCTGGTGGCCGGTGCCGCGCACCACCTGGCGCTCCCCGAGGTGCCGCCCACCGCCGAGCGCATCCGCCTCGGCAGCGTCGCCCTCGCCGCCCGCCGCATCGCCGCCCACCGCGGCACGGCGGTCGTGCTCGCCGACGGCGACCCCGGCTTCTTCGGCGTCGTACGCACCCTGCGCGCGCCCGAGTTCGGCCTGGAGGTCGAAGTCGTCCCGGCCGTCTCCTCGGTGGCCGCCGCTTTCGCCCGGGCCGGCATGCCGTGGGACGACGCACAAGTGGTGGTCGCACACCGCCGCACCCTGCGCCGCGCGGTGAACGTGTGCCGAGCTCACCCCAAGGTCGCCGTCCTCACCTCGCCGGGCGCCGGCCCCGCCGAACTCGGACTCCTCCTTGACGGCGTCCACCGCACCTTCGTCACCTGCGAGGAACTCGGCACCGAACGCGAGCGAGTCTCCGTCGTCACCTCCGACAAGGCGGCCGACCACACCTGGCGCGACCCGAACGTCGTCATCGTCATCGGCGGCCCCGTCCAGCCCGGCGCGTCCGCGGAGGGCGGCTGGATCGCCGGACGCGACCCCGGCGCCGGCCCGCGCGGCTGGACGCAGCCCGGCGAGACCTACGGCCCGCTCGGCGAGGGCGAGACGGACCTGCTGCGCGCGGCCCAGCTCGCCCGCCTCGGCCCGCGCGTCGGCGACCTGGTGTGGGACATCGGCTGCGGCAGCGGCGCCTTCGCCGCCGAGGCCGCGCGGGCCGGCGCCGCCGTCATCGCCGTCGACCGGGACGTGGCGGCGTGCGGCCGCACCGAGATCGCCGCCCGCCGCTTCGGCGTCCAGCCGCAGATCGTGCACGGCACCGCCCCGCACGTCCTGGAGAGGCTTCCCGAGCCGGACGTCGTGCGTGTCGGCGGCGGGGGAGCGGCCGTGGTCTCCGCGGTCGCCGACCGCCGTCCGCAGCGCATCGTCACGCACGCGGCGACCCGCGACGCCGCCGAACTCGTCGGCCGCGACCTGACCGAGCACGGATACCAGGTCGAGTGCGCCCTCCTGCAGTCCGTGGAACTCGACACCCGGGCCTGGACGGAGACGGAGCGCAGTGTGGCGTTCCTGCTCAGCGGCGTGCTCCCCGATCGCGCCCCGTGACTCCGCTCTCGTCCCAGTGATCCTGTTTTCCGCCATCCCGGTGATCCGGTAGTCGCACCACGCGCGGTAGGCTGGCCGACCGTTGTACCGCACCGTGCGGCCCGGCATTTCGTTCGTCAATGTCCGGAAAACGCGCCCCGTTTGGGGCGGGTGTGGTACGGCAGAACCGGAGGACGCGCAACGTGGCGCAGTCCACAGCGGGCTGTCGCGGATCACGCTGTCGCGACGGGGGAACGGCCGCGACAATGCCAATCAATGGCTTTGTCGTCTTTGTGGACAGGCTGTTCGTGCCGCTGGGCACGCACGCTCGTTCTTCACTGCGGGACGGTCGGTGCGCCGTCCCCGGTGAGCTGGTCGTAGAAGCACTAACCGATGGGCGAGGGGTACGCATGACCGACACCGGCCAGGTCCCGGGCGAGGGACTGCCGGAGAACGCAGGCATGGTGGAGCAGCCGGGCGTACCCGCGCACGGCTCGTACACCTACCTCTCCGAGACCACCGCCCAGGACGAAGACCTGTTGCTGCTGCCGGGCGCCCAGGGCGCGTGGGGCAACGAGGTCGCCCCGCCCGCGCCGGAACCGGTCGTCGAGGCCGTGCACGAGCCCGGCCCGCACGAGACGGACGGCCGGGACACCGGCTCGGTCGACCTCGGCGGAGTCCGCCTGCCCGACCCGGCGCCGTCGGTGCCGGTCGCGCCGCGCCGCCCGCTGCACCTCGGCCCGCCCATCCCCGACGCCTCCGCCAGCCCGGTCCGCTCCCTGGCCGACCGCGGCCCCGCCGGCGCGCCGGTGCGGCAGCCCGCCCCGTCGGTGCCCTCCGCCCCCGAGTACCTCGACGCCCACCAGCCGGCCCCGCAGGGCGCGACGCCCTGGGGTGCTCCGCCGCAGACCGCGGTGCAGGTGCCGGTGGCCGTGGGGGCGGCGACCGCCGAAACGGCCGGCCCGGCGAACGGATACTTCCCCGCGCCGGCGGGCGAGGCCCCGGTGCCGGCCCAGGCGCAGGCGCAGGACAGCACGTACGGCGCACCGGCTCCGGTGAGCGTGCCCCCCGTCGCCGCGGAGGGCGGCCTCCCGGCCGGGGCTCCCGACGCGGGCGCCCCGGACGCTGCCGCGCCCGCGCCCGCCACGGACGGCGCGGTGCCCGCGGACGGAGGCGTCGTCGCGGAGGGTGCTGTCCCGGCGCAGGCTGCCGTCCCCGCGGAAGGTGCCGTTCCGGCGTTCGAGGGCGCGCCCGTCGTCGAACCGTCCGACCCCGTGAACGCGCCCGTCGCCGACGCCGCCCCCGCGGCGGAGCCGACGCCCGAGGCGATCGCCGCGGAGCCGGTCGTTCAGGAAGCGGTTGCTCCGGAAGAGGCTCCCGAGGCGGTCGCTCCGGAGGTCGTTGCCGTGGAGGCAGGTGCCCCGGAGGCGGTCGCCGCCGAGGCGCCCGTCGTGGACGCGACCCCCGAGGCCGTTCAGGCCGCCGAGCCCGTGGCCCCCATGGCTCCGGTGGCCCCCGTGGCCGCGGGCGCTGACGCCGTCCACCCCGCCCCGGTGCAGCCCGCCCCCGCCGCACCCGCCGTGGACGCTCCCGTCGAGCAGCCGGTCCACGAACAGGCAGTCCAAGAACAGGCAGTCCAGGAGCAGGCAGTCCAGGAGCAGGCAGTCCAGGAGCAGGCAGTCCAAGAACAGGCAGTCCAGGAGCAGGCGATCCAAGAGCAGGCCGAGCAGATGATCCCCGGCGCCCAGCCGGTCGTGGCGGCCGCCGTCGCGCAGCCCGCCGCCGAGCCGACCGCGGCCGTCCCGGAGGTGGACCCGGCAGCCGCGGCCCCCGCGCCGGAGGTGCCGCAGCCCCCGTACGAGGCACTGCCCGCCGACGCCGTCCCCTCCGCGCAGCCGGTGGACCCGGCCGCGAGCCCGCAGCAGCCCCTCGCCGAGAGCGTCGCCGAGGACGCCGCGATCCCGGCCGGGCCGCAGCCCGCGCCGCCGGCCGACACCCCGGCCGCCCCGGCGCCGCAGCCGACGGTCGTCGCACCCGCCGGCCCGCAGATCCAGTCCGCCGACGTGCCCGCCGACCCGGCCACGGTCCCCGTCGCCGAGCCCGTGCAGGGCGAGGCCGCCGCCTTCCCGCAGGCCGTCCAGGACCAGCCCGTCCAGGATCAACTCCTCCAGAACCAGCCCGTACCGGATCAGGTGCTGGGGCAGTTCGTTCCCGTCGAGGGCTCGGTGCCCACCGCACCGAACCTCGCGCCGGCCCCGCCGCAGGCCGTCACCCTCCCCACGGAGGAAGCACAGGCCGCGGAGTCCGTCGCGCCCGTCCCCGCCCCGCCGGAGCCCGGTCCCGAAGCCGTGCAGAACGGGGAGGGCCTGGAGACCCGGGCCGCCGACCAGGAAGAGGACGGTACGGCCACGACGCCCGCCCGCCAGTCCACCGGCCCGGCCGCGCCCCCCTACGACGACGCCGAGCGCGAGGCCGTTCTGAAGGTCATGCGCGAGCGGCGCGACATCCGCAACGGCTTCCGCAGCGACCCGATCCCGCACGAGGTGCTGCTGCGTGTCCTGGAGGCCGCGCACACCGCCCCGTCCGTCGGGCACTCCCAGCCGTGGGACTTCGTCGTCATCCGCTCGTCGGAGACCCGCCGCAGCATGCACGAACTGGCCATGCGCCAGCGGGAGGCGTACGCCAAGTCGCTGCCGAAGGGCCGGGCGAAGCAGTTCAAGGAACTGAAGATCGAGGCCATCCTCGACACCCCGGTCAACATCGTCGTCACCGCCGACCCCACCCGCGGCGGCCGCCACACCCTCGGCCGGCACACCCAGCCGCAGATGGCGCCGTACTCCGCCGCGCTCGCCGTGGAGAACCTGTGGCTCGCCGCCCGCGCCGAGGGCCTCGGCGTCGGCTGGGTCAGCTTCTTCGACGAGCGCGAGATGGTCCGCGCCCTCGGCCTGCCCGAGCACCTCGAGGTCATCGCCTACCTGTGCGTCGGTTACGTCGACGAGTTCCCGGACGAGCCCGAGCTGATGCAGGCGGGCTGGTCCAAGCGCCGCCCGCTGTCCTGGGTGGTGCACGAGGAGACGTACGGCCGCCGCGCCCTGCCCGGCGAGGAGCCGCACGACCTGCTCGCCGAGACCGTCGCCCAGATCCGCCCGCTGGACGCCAAGGCGCTCGGCGAGGCGTGGGAGCGGCAGAAGCGCATGACCAAGCCGGCCGGCGCGCTCGGCATGCTGGAGATCATCTCCGCGCAGCTGTCCGGCCTGTCCCGCCAGTGCCCGCCGCCGATCCCGGAGCCCGCGGCCGTCGCGATCTTCGCCGGCGACCACGGCGTGCACGCCCAGGGCGTCACCCCCTGGCCGCAGGAGGTCACCGCCCAGATGGTGGCCAACTTCCTCGGCGGCGGCGCGGTCTGCAACGCCTTCGCCGGCCAGGTGGGCGCCGAGGTGTGCGTCGTCGACGTGGGCGTCGCCACCGACCTGCCCGCCACGCCGGGCCTGCTGCCGCGCAAGGTCCGCGCCGGCACCTCCGACATGACCACCGGCCCGGCGATGACCCGCGAAGAGGCCAAGCGGGCCATCGAGGTCGGCATCGAGACGGCCCGCGACCTGGTGGCGGCCGGCAACAAGGGTCTGCTGACCGGCGAGATGGGCATCGCGAACACCACCGCGTCGGCGGCCCTCATCTCGGTCTTCACCGGCGCCGACCCGGCCGAGGTGACCGGCCGCGGCACCGGCATCAACGACGAGACCCTGGCCCGCAAGACCGAGGTCGTCCGCCGCGCCCTCGAACTGCACCAGCCGGACCCGGCCGACCCCATCGGCGTCCTCGCCGCGATCGGCGGCTTCGAGCACGCCGCCATGGTCGGCCTGCTGCTGGGCGGCGCCTCCCTGCGCACGCCGGTGATCCTCGACGGCGTCAGCGCCGGCGCCGCCGCGCTGGTCGCCCGCGCGATCGCCCCCGAGGTCCTCGCGGCGTGCATCGCGGGCCACCGCAGCGCCGAGCCGGGCCACGTCGCGGCGCTCAACAAGCTGGGCCTGCGCCCCCTGGTCGACCTCGACCTCCGCCTCGGCGAGGGCACCGGCGCCCTGCTGGCCCTGCCGCTGGTGCAGAGCACGGCCCGGGCGATGCACGAGGTGGCCACGTTCGACTCGGCGGGCGTCACCGAGAAGTAGACCGCGACGGCCCGGGGACCGGGGTGGGGTGAGCAAGCACACCGTCACGCCGGCCCACCCCGGCCGTACGCTGATACGCACCTAGAATCCGCACGTCAGGGCAGCTCCAGAGCCGTAGCGCCCACCGCCCCGCCTGGACGAGGAGCCGCACCTCCATGGCCGAACACCCCGCCTACCCCGTAGGCCTCCGCCTCACCGGCCGCAAAGTGGTCGTGCTCGGCGGCGGCCAAGTCGCCCAGCGCCGCCTGCCGGCCCTCGTCGCGGCGGGCGCGGACGTCCTCCTGGTGTCGCCGGAGGCGACCCCCTCCGTCGAGGCGATGGCGGACGCCGGAGAGATCACCTGGGAGCGGCGGCCGTACGCCGAAGGCGACCTCGCGGACGCCTGGTACGCCCTGATCGCCACCAGCGACCCGGCCGCCAACGCCGCCGCGTCCGCCGAGGCCGAGCGGCACCGCGTGTGGTGCGTGCGCTCCGACGACGCCGACCGGGCCACCGCCTGGACCCCGGCCACCGGCCACAGCGAGGGCGTCACGATCGCCGTCCTCACCACCGAGGCGCGCGACCGCGACCCTCGCCGCACCGCCGCCATCCGCGACGCGGTCGTGGAGGGCCTGCGCGACGGCACCCTCGTCGCCCCGCACCACCGCACCCGCACGCCCGGCGTCGCCCTCGTCGGCGGCGGCCCCGGCCACCCGGACCTGATCACGGTCCGCGGCCGCCGGCTGCTCGCCGAGGCCGACGTCGTCATCGCCGACCGTCTCGGCCCGCGCGACCTCCTCGCCGAACTCCCGCCGCACGTCGAGGTGATCGACGCGGCGAAGATCCCCTACGGCCGCTACATGGCCCAGGAGGCCATCAACAACGCGATCATCGAGCACGCCAAGCAGGGCAAGGCCGTCGTCCGGCTCAAGGGCGGCGACCCCTTCGTCTTCGGCCGCGGCATGGAGGAGGCCCAGGCGCTGGTCGAGGCGGGCATCCCGTACACGGTGGTCCCCGGCATCTCCAGCTCCATCTCGGTGCCGGGCGCGGCCGGCATCCCCGTCACCCACCGCGGCGTCGCCCACGAGTTCACGGTGGTCAGCGGCCATGTCGCCCCCGACGACGAGCGCTCCCTGGTCGACTGGGCGTCGCTCGCCAAGCTGACCGGCACCCTCGTGATCCTCATGGGCGTCGACAAGATCGGCAAGATCGCGGAGACGCTGGTGGCGCACGGCAAGTCGCCCGACACCCCGGTAGCACTGGTCCAGGAGGGCACCACCGCCGCGCAGCGCCGCGTCGACGCGACCCTCGCCACGGTCGCCGAGACCGTACGCGCCGAGGACGTGCGGCCGCCCGCGGTCATCGTCGTGGGCGAGGTCGTGAACGTGGGCCCCGAAGCGTCCGCTTGATCACGAGTAACCCCGGGTAACACGACCCGCTCCCAGCCGTTGGCACCGCTCCCAGGACAAGGCAGTATCACCCCTGTGGCCGATCTCATCACCGTTGAGGACCCCGCCGACCCGCGCCTGCGCGACTACACAGGCCTGACCGACGTCGAGTTGCGCCGCAAGCGCGAACCCGCCGAGGGCCTGTTCATCGCCGAGGGCGAGAAGGTCATCAGACGGGCCAAGGAAGCGGGCTACGAGATGCGCTCGATGCTGCTCTCCGCGAAGTGGATCGACGTCATGCGCGACGTCATCGACGAACTTCCCGCACCCGTCTACGCCGTCAGCCCCGAACTCGCCGAGCGGGTCACCGGCTACCACGTCCACCGCGGGGCGCTCGCGTCGATGCAGCGCAAGCCGCTGCCGACGGCTGCCGGCCTGCTGCGGACCGCGCGCCGGGTCGTCGTCATGGAGTCGGTCAACGACCACACCAACATCGGCGCGATCTTCCGCTCCGCCGCCGCCCTCGGCATGGACGCCGTCCTGCTCTCCCCGGACTGCGCCGACCCCCTCTACCGGCGCAGCGTCAAGGTCTCCATGGGCGCGGTCTTCTCGGTGCCGTACGCCCGCCTGGACACCTGGCCCAAGGGCCTGGAGTCGGTCCGCGAGGCCGGCTTCACGCTCCTCGCCCTCACCCCGGACGAGAAGGCCAGGACCCTCGACGAGGCCGCCCCGCACACGATGGACCGGGTCGCGCTGATGCTCGGCGCCGAGGGCGACGGCCTGTCCACCCAGGCGCTGGTGGCCGCCGACGAGTGGGTCCGCATCCCCATGTCGCACGGGGTGGACTCGCTCAACGTCGGCGCCGCGGCCGCGGTCGCCTTCTACGCGGTGGCCACGGGCCGTCCGGGGGCGTGACCCCGGCGGAACCGGCCGGGACCGCGACCGGCTAGCTCGACGGGGCGCGGCCCGGTTCCGGCTGCTGCTGTTGCTGGTGCTGCGATACGACGCTGCCGCCGCCGATGCCGCCGCCGTCGCCGCCCAGTCCCCGCGACGGCCCCTCGCAGCCCTGCGCCGCGGCGATGCCGAGCGCCACCAGCAGCGTCACCACGACGAACACGACCAGCCGCTGCCGCAGCAGCCGCGGGTTCGCCGGCCGCCGTCCCGTTCCCGTGTTCCTGGGCGCCGGGCGGCCGGTGCCGCTGCGCGGACCCGGCCGGCCTCCGCCGGCGGAGCCCGGGCCGCGGCGCTGGGCGGGCGCCGGCCGGCCACCGGTCCGCGGCGACGTCGTGGAACCGCCGCGCGAGCCGCCGCCGCCCCGTGACGGCACCCCGCCGCGGGCCGGCGCGGCACCCCGGGAACCTGATGCGGCGCCACGCGGGGGAGGGGTCCCCTGCGGCTGCCGCAGGGTGCGCTGCTGCTCCGGATAGGTGTCGGCGAGCCGTCCGGTGGGCCGGTCCGCCCCACCGGTGCGCTGCGCGGGCGGGCGCACGTCGGTGAGCACCTGCGCCTCGCGGGCGGCGATCTCCTTCAGCCGCAGCGACAGCTGCAGCGTGCTGGGCCGCTCCTCCGGGTCCTTCGCCAGGCACGCGCGCACCAGCGGGGCCAGGGCGTCCGGGACGCTGTGCAACTGCGGCTCCTCGTGCACCACGCGGTACAGCATCACCTCGGAACTGCCGTGCCCGAAGGGCGAGTCCGACGTCGACGCGTACGCCAGCGTGGCACCGAGCGAGAACACGTCGGTGGCGGGCGTCACCGCGGCGCCGCGCACCTGCTCCGGCGCGAGGAAGCCGGGCGAGCCGACGGCCGTGCCGACGTGCGTGAGGGTGGAGGCGCCCGTCGCCCAGGCGATGCCGAAGTCGATGATCCGCGGCCCCTTCGGGGACAGCAGGATGTTGGACGGCTTGAGGTCCCGGTGCACGACACCGGCCTCGTGGACGGCGACCAGGCCCTCCGACAGAGCCGCCCCGATCGAGGCGACCTCCGCCGCGCCCAGCGGCCCCTCGTCGGCGACCTTGTCGTGCAGGCTCGGGCCCGGCACGTACTGCGTCGCGAACCAGGGCCGGTCCGCCTCCAGATCCGCGGCCACGAGCCGTGCCGTACAGCCGCCGCGGATGCGCCGGGCCGCCGAGACCTCGCGGGCGAAGCGCGAGCGGAACTCCTGGTCCTCCGCCAGGTCAGGCCGGATGACCTTCAGTGCTACCCGCTGGCCCTTCTTGTCGGACCCCAGGTACACCACGCCCATGCCGCCCGCGCCGAGCCGTCTGTGAAGCCTGAACGAGCCGACGACGCGCGGGTCCTCGCGCCTCAGGCGCATCATCGCCATGTTCATCCCCGCTGCCCGGTCCGTCTGACGTGCCACAGCTTACGTTTCCACGGCCGCCGGCGGGCATAGGCCGCGCCCTCCGGCGGGGACGGATTGTCAGTGCCTGGTGGGAGACTTGAAGAGTGGTCAGGGACGCCGCAGACAGCGGGCATTCGCCCTGCCACCACGTCCAACCGCCTGAGAAGGATGGGGGATTGGGTCCATGAAGGGTGATCGCGTGGAGATCGTCGTGGATGCCGGGGACACGACGCGGACGTACGAGGTGGTCGCGAGCAGGGCCGGTCGCCGGGTGGAGACGGCGGTACGGCGGGGGGTGGTCGAAGTGAGCGAAGTCACCCGCAACGGATCGGTGGTGCGAACAGCGCGGTTCATGGCGAACCGGGTGCTGGCGCTGGTCGAGCAGCCGGTACCGCGGGAGGACAGCTCGGAAAAGGCGGGGCACACCGGGCGCCCCCTCCGGGAAGACCCCGAGTCGTAGGTCCACGTCTCCACCCAGGGGAGTACTCGGCAGGTCACGGCTCATCCTCGGGGAGGCCCGGCAATCGGTACGAGGGCATGACGTGCGGTGCGGGCCGGACGCCTAGATTTGAGGTCAAGCGGCGGGTGCAGCACTCGTCCCCCGAGGTCAGACACCCGCCGCTCCACGACAACCGAGAACGGTCAGGAGAGGGACCATGGCCCACACGGCACCGCGGACACTGCTCCGCACGCAGGGACGCTTCCAGCGCCCCCGCCGTACGGGCCGCCGCCACCCACTGGTGGCGACGCTCATGGCCCTTCCTCTGGCGGCGCTGCTGCTCCTGGTCTTCGACGGCTGGGAGACAGTGGCCACACAAGCGTCGTCCGTGGGCGTGATGCTGGGGCGCTGAGCGGCGACCCCAGGCCCGGAAGAGCGGTCCGGGCGGGGACATCCACCCATGAAACCCCGTGGGGACGGGGGTGCGGCGGACGGCACAGATGCCGGCGCAGCTGGGGAGCTGCGCCGGCATTGCTCTTTCTGTGCGGCGGGTGACGGGAGCGCCCGCCGCGGCCAGTGCGAGGCTGTCGGTCACGCCGCGCACACGGGTGCGCGGGGACCCGAGACGCGCGGCTGCCGCGTGCGTACGCTCGGCGCAGACCAGCACGTCATCAGGAGAACCGTGACCGACCTTGCCGCGCTCGCCGAGCTCGCCGAGCGAGCCGCCCACGCGGGTGCGCCGGCCCGCTGCACCGCGGACACCGTGACGCTGGCCGACCGTGAGGACGCGACCGTCGTCCGTCATGGCGGCGTCGTCGCCAAGGCCCATGCCGTGGACGCCGGAGACGGTCTGGCGGTCCGTCTCGGCGTGGCCGCGCGGCTCACCGGAGTGCTGCTGCCGCCGCTCGGGCCGGATCCCGTGGAACTGCACGGGCGGCCCGTCACCTGCTGGCCGTACGGGCGTCCCGTGGACCCGGACGATCCCGACGCCGCCCCCTGGGAGGCCGCCGCCACGCTCCTCGCCCGGCTGCACCGGGTGTCCGCGCGGGGCCTGCCCGTCATGCGCGGGCCCGCCAAGGCCGCGCGGGCCGTCGGGCGGCTGACCGGCGTCTCCCACTCCGCCGTGGCGCCCGTGCTGCGGGCCTGGGAGCGCCTGCCCGCCTGGGCGCGCGCCGAGGCGCCCATGCCGGACACCGGCGCCCTCTGCCACGGCGACCTCCACCTCGGCCAGCTCGTCCGGCACCAGGGGGAGTGGCTGCTGATCGACGTCGACGATCTGGGCGCGGGCGTCCCGGCGTGGGACCTGGCGCGGCCCGCGGCCTGGTACGCCTGCGGCTTGCTGCCCGGAGAGGAATGGGGCCGCTTCCTGGCCGCCTACCGCCTGGCCGGCGGTCCCGCCGTGCCGGCCGACGGCGATCCCTGGGGCGCCCTGGACGTGCCGGCCCGTGCCCTGACGGTGCAGACCGCCGCCCGCGCCATCGCCAAGGCCGTGGCGGAGGACCGCCCCCTGGACGAGGTGGAGGTGTGCACGGTCGACGCCTGCGCCAGGATGAGCGGCCTCCCGGCGGAGCCCGTTCCCGGAAACCCGACGTAAGGTGCAACCGACCGGAGCCGGACGGAGTCTGTCCTGGCGATACGCGAACCACGGGCGAGGAGATGAGCCGACGATGCAGTGTCCGAAGTGCCATGCGCCGATGCACACGTACAACCGCAACGGCGTCCAGATCGAGCAGTGCAGCGGCTGCCGCGGGATCTTTCTCGACTACGGCGAGCTGGAGGCCCTGACCCGCCTGGAGTCCCAGTGGTCCCAGCCGGCGCCGCCGCCCCCGGCCGCCCCGCAGGCGTACCCGGCCGCCCCGGCCTGGGGCGCCCCGCACGGCGGCGGACACGGCGGCGGGCACGGGCACTACGGCGGCCACCACCGCCACAAGAGCTTCGGCCGCATGCTGTTCTCCAGCTGACCACATCTGAACAGCTGACCGCAGCTGTCAGCAGTCGACCACGAAGAAGCCCCCGGCCGCTGGGCCGGGGGCTTCGGTGCGTGGACGATACTGGGATTGAACCAGTGACCTCTTCCGTGTCAGGGAAGCGCTCTCCCGCTGAGCTAATCGTCCTTCATGATCCGAAGATCACTGCGTGCGCGATACTGGGATTGAACCAGTGACCTCTTCCGTGTCAGGGAAGCGCTCTCCCGCTGAGCTAATCGCGCGGGGGATCCGAAGATCCAGTGGACGATACTGGGATTGAACCAGTGACCTCTTCCGTGTCAGGGAAGCGCTCTCCCGCTGAGCTAATCGTCCTTGGAGGTGGAGACGGGATTTGAACCCGTGTAGACGGCTTTGCAGGCCGTTGCCTCGCCTCTCGGCCACTCCACCAGGAGTGGAGGGGGTCGGGAGATCCCCTCGTTCCTTCGAGCGGACGACGAGGCTCGAACTCGCGACCTCAACCTTGGCAAGGTTGCGCTCTACCAACTGAGCTACGTCCGCCTGTCGTTTCGGTACGCTCTCGCGTCCCGGCGACGTGTTGAACTCTAGCGGATTCCCCGGCCAGCACAAAAACGCGTTTGTGCAGCGTGCTGCGCTGCACCTGGTCAGGGCCCGTGAACGGACCCGCGCCCTACACTCGACGGGTGCTCGACCTGCCTCCTCTCGCCCGGTTCGGCGACCGCGTCGCCAGCGGGCTCCGCGACGTCACCGACGACCCCGCGGCCCTGGACTCCAGCGGCTTCTGGGCCGTCTGCGCCGACTTCGAGGGCCGTCTGACCTGCGCCCGCTTCCGCGACGTACGACGCGAACCGGTGCCCGCCCCGGTGCCGGGCGCGTGGCGGGGTCCCGCGGCCGGCGACTGGTCGTCGTCGCTGGACCGCGCCGCGTACACCGCGGGCGTGCGGCGGATCCGGGAGCACATCGCGGCCGGCGAGGTCTACCAGGCGAACCTGTGCCGGGTGCTGTCCGCGCCGGTCGCCGCCGACGCGGACGTGGACGCCCTGAGTTCGCTGCTGGCGCGCGGCAATCCGGCGCCGTACGCAGGAACGATCCGGCTGCCGGGGCACGGGGTCGAGATCGCCACCGCCTCGCCCGAGCTGTTCCTGCGCCGGGACGGCCGGGTCGTCGAGTCCGGACCGATCAAGGGGACCGGGCGCACCGAGGCGGACCTCCTGGAGAAGGACCACGCCGAGAACGTGATGATCGTGGACCTGGTGCGCAACGACATCGGCCGGGTCTGCGCCACGGGCAGCGTGACGGTGCCCGACCTGTGCGCGGTCGAGAAGCATCCGGGCCTCGTGCACCTGGTGTCCACGGTGCGGGGCGAGCTGCGCGCGGACGCCGGCTGGCCCGAACTCCTCGGCGCCGCCTTCCCGCCCGGCTCGGTCACCGGCGCGCCCAAGTCGAGCGCCCTGCGCATCATCGACGCCCTGGAGACCGCGCCCCGCGGGCCGTACTGCGGCGGCGTCGGCTGGGTCGACGCGGACCGGGGCGTCGGCGAGCTGGCCGTGGGGATCCGCACCTTCTGGGCCGACCGCCGCGAGGGCGTCCTGCGGTTCGGCACCGGCGCGGGCATCACCTGGGGCTCCGACCCCGAGGCGGAGTGGCGGGAGACCGAACTGAAGGCGGCCAGGCTGCTCGCGATAGCGTCGGGGGGCACGACGTGAGGGAAGAGGGACTGACGTGAAGATCTGGCTCGACGGCGGGCTGCGGGACACCGACTCCGCCCGTGTCTCCGTCTTCGACCACGGGCTGACCGTGGGCGACGGCGTCTTCGAGACGGTGAAGGCCGCGGACGGCCGCCCGTTCGCGCTCACCCGGCACCTGGACCGGCTGACCCGGTCGGCGCGGGGCCTTGGGCTGCCCGACCCGGACCTCGACGAGGTCCGCCGGGCCTGCGCCGCCGTCCTCGAGGCCAACCCGATGCCGCTCGGCCGGCTGCGCATCACCTACACCGGCGGTCACGGCCCGCTGGGCTCGGACCGGGGGGAGCAGGGGCCGACCCTCGTGGTCGCCCTCGGCGAGACCGGCCGGCGTCCCGACTCCACCGCCGTCGTCACCGTCCCGTGGACGCGCAACGAGCGCTCCGCGCTGACCGGGCTGAAGACCACCTCGTACGCCGAGAACGTCGTCGCCCTCGCCCGCGCCCACCGGGAGCACGCCTCCGAGGCGCTGTTCGCCAACACCGTCGGGCAGCTGTGCGAGGGCACCGGCTCCAACGTCTTCGTCGTCCTCGACGGCGAGATCCACACCCCGCCGCTCGCCTCCGGCTGCCTCGCGGGCGTCACCCGCGCGCTGACCGTCGAGTGGACCGGCGCGAAGGAGACCGACCTGCCGATGGACGTCCTGCGACGGGCGGACGAGGTCTTCCTCACCTCCACCCTGCGCGACGTCCAGGCCGTGCACCGCGTCGACGACCGTGAACTCGCGGGCGCGCCGGGCCCGGTGACCGCCAAGGCGATGCGGATCTTCGACGAGCGGTCCGGTGACGACCTGGATCCGTGACCTTCCGCCGAAAATCGGCTGACGGGGGCCCGTGCGCCGGGTAGAACTCCCCTGATGACCACGACCCTGCGGCCGACCGAGCCGCTTCAACTTGCGGCCGACGGAGCGCGTTCACGGCACTACCAGGTGTGCGTGAACAGCCGCCCCGTCGGAACCCTGCACCTCGGCACCACCGCCGCCTTCGGCGACGCGGTGGCGCGGATACTGGACCTGCGCATCGAGGAACCGGACCGCCGCCGCGGCCGCGGCACGGTGGCCGCGCTCGCCGCCGAGGAGGTGGCGCGGGGATGGGGCAGCCGGCAGATCGAGGTGGCCGTCCCCGCCGAGGCCGAGGCCGCCCTGCGGCTGGTCAGGGCCCTCGGCTACGTCCCACGCAGCCGGGGCATGGAGAAGCGGCTCGGCCGCACCCCGCCCGCACTGCCCGCCGGCAGCGTGGCCCGGCCCATGACCGAGGCCGAGTTCGAGGAATGGTTCGTCCACCAGTCGGAGGACTACGCGCGCGTCTGGATGGAGCGGGGCGTGCCCGAGCGGGAGGCGTACGCCAAGTCACGGCACGACCACGAGACCCTGCTGCCGCGGGGGATGGCCACCGACGGGACGCTCATCAGCGTGCTCGAGCACGAGGGGACGCGGGTGGGCACGCTGTGGGTCGCCCTCCAGGAGGAGAACGCCTTCGTCTACGACGTCGAGGTCGAGGAGGCCCACCGCGGGCACGGACACGGCCGTACGCTCATGCTCCTCGCGGAGGCGCAGGCGATCGCCGCGGGCAAGGGGGTCCTGGGACTGAACGTCTTCGCCGACAACACCCCGGCCGAGCGCCTCTACGAGTCGCTCGGCTACGAGACGACGCGGTACTCCCTCTACAAGAACCTGCTCTGACCTCAGCCTTGCGCGGCCAGCAGCCGGTCCGCGATCTCCTCGATCCGCTCGCGCAGCCCTTCCTGGCTCTTGCCGCCGTCCAGGCGCTCCCCGCCGATGACGTACGTCGGAGTGCCGGTCACGCCGATCGCCTTGCCCTCGGCCTGATCGGCGTCGACGATCAGGATGTGCCGGCCGTCAATCAGCGCGGTGTCGAACTCCTCGGCGTCGAGACCGAGTTCGCGGGCCACCTCGACCAGGAAGGGTTCTCCCGCACGGGTCAGCTCGTCCACCCGGCCGAGCACCGCCTCGACGTAGGGCCAGCCCTGCCCCTGTACCAGGGCCTCCTCCGCGGCCTGCGCGGCGGCGAAGGCGTGCTTGTGCTTCTCCAGCGGGAAGTGGCGCAGCCGCAGTTCCAGCCGGTCGCCGTAGCGGGCCCGCAGGGCGCGCAGGTCCTCCAGGGCGGTGCGGCAGTCGGGGCACTGGAGTTCGCACCAGACGTCGAGGACAACGGGCGCGGCGGGAGATGCGGGGGAGGTGTCGCTCATGGCCGACAGTCTCCCAGGCCGGACACCGGCGACCCAATCGGGCCCTTGCGGGACTCGACCGGGCCCTTGCGCGACCGGACCGGGCTTTTGCGCGACCGGCCGGGCCCTACGCGACCCGGCCGGGCCCTACGCGACCCGACCGGGCCCTTACGGGGCGGCGGGCGGCAGGGGCCGCGTCCGGCACCCGCGCGGAAGCCGACCCGGAGATCTCCCTGATGTCCCCGTCGGAGCATGGCCCGGCGGGGTTCGGACGGTGCAGGATGGAAGGGACGAAGCGCCCTGCCCGACCGAGCCCTGCCTGGAGGACCGGATGATTGCCGAGACCGTCTGTTCCGCCGTCTCCGCGGCCGGTTTGGGCATCGCCGCGGTGACGGCGTACCGCAAGCGCTTCCTCGCGGCCGCCCGCATCGCCGCCTACGCGCTCGTGCCCGTCGCTCTGGTGATGACCGGCCTCGTGAACTGGCTGGCGGACACCGCGTTCAGCCCCACCGCCTGGGCGGGCTTCGGGCTGCTCGGCGCCTCCTGGCTGCTGTTCGCCTCCACCCGCGCCGTGGAGCGGCGCCGGGGCGGCACCCGCAAGGAGCGCAGGGAGGCCAGGGCCGCGCAGCGACGCGAGACGGCCGCCCCGGAGGCGTCCGCACCGGCCCTGGGGCCGTCGGCGCGCCCGGCTGCCAGGCCGGCGAGCGCGCCCCGCACGGATTCCGCGGACGACTTCAGCGACATCGAGGCCATCCTCAAGAAGCACGGCATATGACCCGGCCATGACGACCGAAACGACACAGTGGATCAGCGCCCTGTCCTGAAGTGATCACGCTCGTACCGGACATCACGGAATTCGGCGAACTGCCGGTCTTTTCGGGCGTGTTGATCGCGTCGGGGGTCTCATCTGCGCCATCATCGGCCGCGAGATGCTGGACACGAAACAGAGCGATGCCGCGCCTCCGTCTCAGGACGAGCCCCGCGGATGCCTCTTCGCCCTTTCCCAGCCACCGCTGATGATCTTCCTTGCGGTGATCGGGTGTCTGCTGCTCATGGCCTCGTTGCACGACCTGCTGTTGCTGTGAGCCGTACCCGTGGCCCCCGGCGCCACCCGCCGGGGACCACGTCGACGCCGTTGTCCGGCTCCGCCGTCAGCCCGCGGCCTCCTTGCGCCGGGCGCGGTAGGCGGCCACGTGCAGGCGGTTGCCGCAGGTGCGGCTGTCGCAGTACCGGCGCGACCGGTTGCGGGAGAGGTCGACGAAGGCGCGCCGGCAGTCGGGTGCCTCGCAGCGCCGCAGCCGTTCCTGCTCCCCGGCCACCACGAAGAACGCCAGCGCCATCCCGCAGTCGGCCGCCAGGTGATCGGCGACCGAGGCGCCGGGGGCGAAGTAGTGCACGTGCCAGTCGTAGCCGTCGTGGTCCGTCAGTCGGGGGGTGGTGCCCGCCGCGGCGACCAGCTCGTTGATCAGCCCGGCGGCCGTCCGTGCGTCGGGGGCCCCGAAGACCGCCGTGAACCGCCCGCGGACCTTCCGCACCGCCGAGAGGTCCAACTCCGAGAGCACTCCGACATCGCTGATCTCGTGGTTTCGTACGAAATCCTCGAGGGCCGCGACATCGGGCAGCGCGTCCGGGGCCGCGTCCTCCTCCGGCGCGGTGTTCACCAGATCCACCACGGTGTCCAGCGCGCACCGGGTGTCGTGGGTGATCAGCACGTTTCGCTCCCTGCCCTGGGGGTCGGTCGGGTGTGGGACCCGCCTGATGCTGGCCGATGGTAGTGGCTCGGGAGCGTGCCGTACCGGTTGGTGCCGTCGCGGCGCGCGCGCCGGCGCCGTCCCGCGACGAAATCGCGGCGACGGCGTCGGTGCGGCATACCGTATGTCGCTGTCCTGGCCCGTTCCGTCACCCCGAGTCGACGGCGCCGGGCGGCTTCGTGAGGGTCGTCTAGCTTTCCGCCAGGATGTGGGAGAGCTCCTGGTCGAGGTCGAAGTGGCGGTGTTCGGTGCCGGGGGGAACGGCGGCGTCCGTCCGCTTCAGGAAGGACTCCAGCGCCCGTGCCGGGGCCTCCAGCAGGGCCTCGCCCTCCGGAGAGCTCAGGGCGATGCACACGACGCCCTGACCGTGACTGCGCGACGGCCAGACACGTACGTCGCCGGTGCCCGTGGGCCGGTGAAGGCCTTCCGCGAGGAGGTCGCGGGCGAACACCCACTCGACGGTCTCCTCGGCTCCGGTGTGGAAAGTGGCGTGCACGGCGTAGGGGTCGGCCGTGTCGTACCGCAGGCCTGCGGGGACAGGCAGGGAGGACTCGCTCGACACAACGAGGCGCAGGTGCAGCTCGCAGCTGACCGTGGTGTTCATAAGCGCCAGGGCCTTTCGCTCAGTGTGCGCTCGGGGATTCGCACGTCGGCGAAATCGACATGCCACCTACGGTGCCGTTGTAAACCCCTCTGAGGGTTTTGCGTTGCTTTACGTAACTCTTCCGGCCGAGAACCCCTTGCCACGGTACGGCCATTACGGTGACACGTTTCTGTCGGGTAGAGTTTGGTCGTATGAATACGGGGAGTGACGGGTCCGGCGAGATCGCCGTGGCGGCGGACGGGATGAACGCGGGCAGTGCGGAGGCCGAGCAGGGACTCGGCTCGCGGGCCCCCGAATTCGTCAAGGCGCGCCGTGTGCTGCATCTGAGCTGGCAGGTCGGCGTTTTCCTGATCGGGCTCGCGGTCGTGGGCGCGGGCATCGTGATGCTGCCGCTGCCCGGACCGGGCTGGGTGGTGATCTTCGCCGGCATGGCCATCTGGGCGACCGAGTTCGTCTGGGCCCAGCTGGTGCTGCGCTGGACCAAACGCAAGGTCACCGAAGCGGCCCAGCGGGCGCTCGACCCCAGGGTGCGGCGCCGCAATCTCACACTGACCGCGATCGGCCTGGTGATCGTGGCGGTGCTGGGCGGGATCTACCTGTGGAAGTTCGGCGTCGTGATGCCCTGGAAGATCAAGGACCAGTGATCCGCGGCGGGGACGCCCGCCGCGCCCGCCCTGGAAGACCGCGGTCACCGTCTGTCACGGACGGTGACCGGTGTCACCGTCCGCCGGGCGGACCGTCGCCCCGGTCGCGGCGTTCGCTGTTGTCACCGCTGGTCACAGGGACCCCCTGACATGGGGTAATGTTCTTCCTGCGTCCGGGCGATTAGCTCAGTGGGAGAGCGCTTCGTTCACACCGAAGAGGTCACTGGTTCGAACCCAGTATCGCCCACCCGGAACGGCGGCCCACCTGCGTCAGCGCAGGTGGGCCGCCGTCGTGTCCGGCCCGCGCGCGGAGGGGCGGCCGCAGGCGCCCCGGCCCGGCTGGTGGCGCGCTGTGGGACGCCGCAACGGCGGCGACCGGCGGCGACCGTGGCTGGTCGAGAGCCCCGCCGACCCCTGCCGCTCGACGTGGCGTCCTCGCGGCTTGCGCCTCGCGCCGCGCGTCTCAGAACGTCGGCGGACGCGATCCACTCCACCACTGACGCGCGGCCGGTCGGTGCCGGCGCCGTCCGGGTCACCAAGTCCGCGAGGTGGCCTCCAGGCGCGCCTGGAGAGCGCCTCGGAGGCGGCAAGGCTGGAAACCGCCGTCTGCCGCGCCGCCGTGACTGGTCGCGCAGTTCCCCGCGCCTTCGGGGCGCTGCCGGACCGCGATTCGGAAGGCGCGAGGGGTGTCTCGGGATGCCTGGAGGGCCGCCGCATTGCCGGCCCTCACCGCTCTGAGGAAAGTGCCGCTGACGGGCCCGGCAGGGCGCGTCGCACCGGCCCACGGCCCGTCCTGCGCCGCGCGCCGGAAGCGCCGGCTCGTCGTCGCCGATGGCCGGGCGCGCGTCGTCGGGCGCGCTGGGCGCCACGCGCCGTCGTTCCGCGTCGGCCGGGCGTCGCGCCCCGGTGTCCGCCCGGAGGCAGCCGTCGCCGACGGCCGGGCGGGGTGAGCCCCCGTCCCGCCGTCCGTCCGTGTGCCGGGTGTGCCCGGTGTGCCCGGTGTGCCGCATGGCGGGAGGCGGGAGGCGGGAGGCGCGCCGCCTCGGAGGCGGGGCTCGGCGCGGCCGGTCCGGCGTCCGGCGGACGCGCATCCGTCCATCCCGCTCCGAGCGCCCGGGGCCCCGGCGCGCCCCCGCTCCGACGGGCGAGGGCCGACCCCGTCCAGCCCTCGCCCCGCCGCGGCGGATTCCGGCCGGGATCCACTCGAGTCCGGGCGGCGTCGCTCCGTTCGGTCCGTCGATCGCGTGGCCCTCACCTGCGACGTCTCCCGGTCCGCCGTACAGTCCGCCGCCCTCGCGCCGCGCAGCGGACCCGCGGGCGGAGAAGAAAATCCTGTCCGAATCATTGACGCACCACCAGCCCCTCCGTAACTTGTGCCAGCAAGCGCTTACTTGAAACGATTCATGCACGCGGCAAGAAGAAGTCGGGAGGCCCACTGTGGGAACCAGCGGGAATGTTGAGAGGCGAACGATCCTGAAGGCGGCCGGCGCCGGTGCGGCCGCTCTCGGCCTCGCCGCGACGACGGGCTGCGGCGGCGACAGCGGGACGTCGGCCGACGGGACGGTGACGATCCGTTACTCGTGGTGGGGCGCCGACGAGCGGGCCAAGAAGATCAATCAGAGCATCGACCTCTTCGAGAAGAAGTATCCGAAGATCAAGGTCAAGACGGACTTCCAGGACTACGTCTCTTTCTGGGAGAAGTTCCAGACGCAGGCCTCCGGCGGAAATCCCCCGGACGTTTTCCAAAACGCCGTCACTTTCCTCCGCAAGTACGACAAGAGAGGCGTTCTGCTCGACCTCAAGTCGCAGATCGACGCGGGAAATCTGAGCCTCGACAACTTCCGCGCGGGCGTCACGAAGGTCGGCGAGGTCGACGGCAAGCAGCTCGGCATCCCCGTCGGCTCCAACACCATGGCCCTGGTCATCGACAAGAAGGTCTTCCAGAAGGCGGGCGTCGAGCCGGAGACGGGCTGGACCTGGGACGACTATTTCAAGGCCCTCAAGACGATCTACGACAAGACCAAGGTGCCGGGCGACACCGGCTACTTCAGCATCATGTACCTGTACGACCTGTACCTGCGCCAGAACGGGAAGGCGTTCTACACCAAGGACGGACTGGGCTTCGACAAGGCCGACCTGACGGAGTGGTGGCAGGACGGCTACAACCGCGTGAAGGCCGGCCTGGTCACCGACCCCAAGATCGTCGCGCAGGACCGTCCCAAGTCCTCGCTCTCCGCCGGACACGGGGCGTCGGAGTTCACCTGGGACAACTTCACCGTCCGCTACTCGGCGGAGGGCGACAGCGAGTACGGCCTCGCGCCCATCCCCACCATGGACGGCAAGCACACCGGGCAGTACCTGGCGTCCCTCATGCTCAGCGCCTCCGCGCGGACCTCGCACCCCAAGGAGGTCGCGCAGTTCATCGACTTCATGGTCCACGACCCGGAGGTCGGCAAGATCATGGGGTACGACCGGGGCATCCTCGCCAGCACCGACCAGTACGACGCCTTCAAGCCGGCCGACGCGGTCAGCAAGGAGATCGCGCAGTACGAGACCGACACCGCCAAGGCCGGC
Organism: Streptomyces sp. NPDC031340; assembly: GCF_055569945.1. NCBI lineage: Bacteria > Bacillati > Actinomycetota > Actinomycetes > Kitasatosporales > Streptomycetaceae > Streptomyces > Streptomyces sp. NPDC031340. Next base: position 54,549 of record NZ_JBVIIE010000013.1, on the reverse strand, counting down.
GTCCTCGGCACGATCACCCCGCACCCGTCCGGCGCCGACACGATCGAGGCCGCCTTCCTGCGCATCGGCGGCGACCTGGGCCTGGGCAAGGTCAAGGTCGCGGACGCGGTGAAGCAGTTCTTCGACGAGTCGCAGGCCGCCTTCCAGGCCTGACCGGACCGACCGGAACCGATTGGGAACTCCCGTGACGCTCGTCAAGGACTCACCGCCCGCCACCCGGAAGGCCCGCTCCGCCGCCCCCGCCGCCGAAACGCGGCGGGGCCGCCGGGAGAACCTCGCCGGCTACCTCTTCATGTCCCCGTGGATCGCGGGCTTCCTGCTGCTGACCGCGGGCCCCATGATCGCCTCGCTCTACTTCGCGTTCACCGACTACAACCTCTTCAACAGCCCCAAGTGGGTCGGTCTCGACAACTTCACCAAGATGTTCGACGACCCCCGCTGGCAGAGGTCGGTGCAGGTGACGGCCAAGTACGTGGTCATCGGCACCCCGCTGAAACTGCTGCTCGCGCTCGGCGTCGCGCTGCTGCTCGCCCAGAGCCGGCGCGGACAGGCCTTCTACCGGGCCGCGTTCTACGCCCCCTCGCTGATCGGCGCGAGCGTGTCCGTCGCCTTCGTGTGGCGGTCGATCTTCTCCGACGACGCCGTGGTGGACCGCGCCCTGTCCGCCGTCGGCATCCACGCCGGGGGCTGGGTCGGCAACCCCGACTGGATTCTCTACTGCCTGGTGGCGCTCACCGTCTGGCAGTTCGGCGCGCCCATGGTCATCTTCCTGGCCGGCCTCAAGCAGGTGCCGAAGGAGCTGTACGAGGCCGCGGAACTGGACGGCGCCGGAGCCTTCCGCAAGTTCTGGAACATCACCCTGCCGATGATTTCCCCGGTCCTCTTCTTCAACGTGCTGCTGGAGACCATCCACTCCTTCCAGATCTTCGGCTCGGCCTACGTCGTCTCCAACACCTCCTGCGGCCCGGCCGACGCCACGCTCGTCTACACCTGCTACCTGTACCAGCAGGGCTTCAAGAACGCGCAGATGGGCTTCGCCTCCGCGATGGCCTGGATGCTGCTGCTCGCCGTGGCCCTGGTGACCGCCGTCCTGTTCTGGTCGCAGAAGAAGTGGGTGCACTACCAGGAGGACGCCCGATGAGTTCCCCCAATCTCTCGGCTTCGCTCGAGCCGGGGGCACCCCCATCCACCACCACCAAACCCCTGCCGCTGAGCCGCAAGCGGACCGGCTCGCTCGCCTGGCACATCGGCTCACTGCTGATCCTGGCGGTCGTCCTCTATCCCGTGGTGTGGGTGATCGGCGCCTCGTTCAAGCCGAGCAAGGACATCGTCAACAGCCTGCAGCTGTTCCCGGCCCACCCGGTCCTGGAGAACTTCAAGGGCCTCGCAAACGGCATCGCCGACATCTCCATCTGGACCTTCTTCCAGAACTCCCTGCTGTACGCGGGCGGCTCCGTCGTCGGCATCCTGATCTCCTGCTCGCTGACGGCCTACGCCTTCGCCAAGATCCGGTTCGCCGGACGCAACCTGCTGTTCTCGCTGATGATCGGCACGCTGCTGCTGCCGTACCACGTACTGCTCATCCCGCAGTACGTGATGTTCCAGAAGATGGAGCTCATCAACACCTACGTGCCGCTGCTGCTGGGCAAGTACCTCGCCGCGGAGGCGTTCTTCGTCTTCCTGATGGTGCAGTTCATGCGCAATCTGCCGAAGGAACTGGACGAGGCCGCCCGGATCGACGGCTGCGGGCACCTGCGCACCTACTGGTCGATCGTGCTGCCGCTGTGCCGGCCCGCGCTCATCACCAGCGCGATCTTCACCTTCATCAACGCCTGGAACGACTTCATGGGCCCGCTGATCTACCTCAACGAGCCCGGCAAGTACACCGTCTCCCTCGGCATGATGATGTTCCGCGACTCCGACGGCGTCGCCGCCAACTACGGCGGCCTGATCGCGATGTCGCTGGTCGCGCTGTTGCCCGTGCTGCTGTTCTTCCTCGCCTTCCAGCGGTACCTGATCGACGGCATGGCGACCTCCGGACTGAAGGGCTGAGGCGGTCACCATGGCCCAGGCACGTGTGAAGGCGCGCAAGGAGTCCGTCCTCGCCGACCGGTTCGCCCTCTTCGCCGAGTGTCTGCTCACCGGGGTGTGGATCGCGGTCGCCTCGCTCGGCGTCGTCACCTACCCGGCCGCCTTCGCCGCCGGCGCCCGGCACCTTCGCCGGCGGACGGCTCACCAGGGCGGCGGCGTAAGGGAGTTCGCCGCCGACTTCGGCGCCGCCGTGCGCGGCGGGTGGATCGTGGGGGCCGCCGGGTGGGCAGCGGCCGGCGTGGCCTGGACCGACGTCCAGGCCGTGCGGGCCGGGCTGCCCGGCGGGCCGCTCGCCGGGGCCGTCGGCCTGTTCGCGGTGCTCGGCGCCGTCGTCGCCGGGCTGCGCGCGGCGGCGGTCTGGGAGCCCGGCGCCGCTTGGCGGTCCCTGCTGGCGGGAGCCGGGCGCCGTACGGTCCTCGACCCGGCCGGGTCCTTCCTGCTGGTCGGCGGGCTGGTGCTGGTGGTGCTGTCCGGCTGGTTCGTCGCGCCGCTGGCCGTCCCCGTCCTGGGCGCCGTCGCGGCGGCGGCCGTCGCCGTGGAGGAGCGCTGCCGCCGGCGCTGAACGGCGGCCCCTCCTACCGGGTCGGCGCCCACGGCGCCGCGCCTCACCCTGTCATGCCCCTGACCACCTCGTGCGTGGAACCCCCGCCCAGCACGAAGCCCTCCGCACCGCACGAGCGCCCCGCCTCGCACGAGCCCCCGCCCCGCAACAGGCCTCTCGCCCCGCGATGAGACCCCCGCCCCGCAACGAGCCTCACGCACTGCACGAAGCCACCCGCACGGAAAGGAAAGGCCATGTCCTCGATCCCCCGCAGGTCCCTTCTCAAGGCGGCCGCGGTCGCCGGAGCCGTCGCCCAGTTCAGCTGGGCCCTGGGCGCCAAGGACGCGCAGGCCGCGCCGACAGCCGCGGCCGCCGACGCCGAGCCCGTGACCCTGGACTGGCTGGAGGACGGCGGACTGGGCGCCGCGCCCGGCTCCACCGTCGGCGTCCCCTGGCCGAAGGGCGTCCACCAGGCCGACCAGACCTTCGCGCTGGCCGACGCCGACGGCAAGGCCGTGCCCGTGCAGACCTGGCCCCTCGCCTACTGGCCCGACGGTTCGCTCAAGTGGACCGCCCACGCCGTCAGTTCCGGCTCCGGCAAGCTCACCCTGACCACCGGCGCCCCCGCCGCCCCCGCCGAGAAGGTCACCGTCGACAGCGGCGGCGGCACGATCGACGTCTCGACCGGCGTCATCACGGCGAAGATCGGCAAGTCCGGCGCCACGCTGGTGAAGTCCGTGACCCGCGGTTCCACCGAGATCGCCAGGAACGGCCGGCTCGTGCTGCTGCGCCAGCCGGAGATCGAGGACGGCGACCAGGGCACGGTGAAGTACGAGCGCTTCGAGAGCGCCATCGACGAGGTCACCGTCGAGCAGGACGGACCGGTCCGCGCCGTGGTCCGCATCGACGGCAAGCACCGTAAGGGAAGCCGCAGTTGGCTGCCGTTCTCCATCCGGCTGTACTTCTACGCCGGCGCCGAATCCTTCCGCATGGTGCACACGATCACCTACGACGGCACCCAGGAGCCCGGCAAGGCGAGCGGCGACTTCATCCGCGGCCTCGGCGTCCGCTTCACCGTGCCGATGCGCGACGCGGCCTACGACCGGCACGTCCGCATCGGCGGCGAGGGCACCGGCCTGCTGCGCGAGGCCGTCAAGGGCATCACCGGCCTGCGCCGGGACCCCGGTGCGGCCGTGCAGGCCGCGCAGTACGCGGGCCAAAAGCTGCCCGACCCGTCCACCTGGGACCAGCGCGTCACCACCCGGTTGCAGTACATCCCCGAGTGGGGCGACTACACGCTCTCCCAGCTCTCCGCCGACGGCTTCACCGTCCGCAAGCGGACCAAGAAGGGCCACGGCTGGATCGGCGCCGGCGGCGGCGGGCGCGCCTCCGGTTTCGGCTACGTCGGCGGCGCGAGCGGCGGACTCTCCTTCGGGCTGCGGGACTTCTGGGAGAAGTTCCCCGCCCAGCTCGACATCCGCGACGCCCACACCGACGAGGCCGAGGTCACCCTCTGGCTCTGGTCGCCCGAAGCGCAGCCCATGGACCTGCGCTTCTACCACGACGGCATGGGCCAGGACACCTACGCCGAACAGCTCGAGGGCCTGAACATCACCTACGAGGACTACGAGCCGGGCTTCGGCACCCCCTACGGCATCGCCCGCACCTCCGAACTCCTTTTCTGGGCCAACGAGTCGACCCCGAGCGCGGAGACCCTGGCCGAACAGGTGCAGGCGGTGCGGACGTTGCCGCAACTCGCCGCGGAGCCGAGGCAGATGGTCAAGGCGAAGGTGTTCGGCCCGGGCCTGTTCGCCGAACCCGACCGCTCCACCCCGGCCAAGGCGAAGATCGAGGACCACCTCGACTTCCTCTTCACCTACTACAAGGACCAGGTGGAGATGCGCCGTTGGTACGGCTTCTGGGACTACGGCGACATCATGCACACCTACGACACCGTCCGGCACGTGTGGCGGTACGACATCGGCGGCTACGCCTGGGACAACTCCGAACTCTCGCCCGACCTCTGGCTCTGGTACGCCTACCTCAGAAGCGGCCGCGCCGACATCTTCCGCTTCGCCGAGGCCATGACCCGGCACACCGGCGAGGTCGACGTCTACCACCTCGGCAAGTGGGCGGGCCTCGGCACCCGGCACGGCGTCCAGCACTACGCCGACAGCGCCAAGCAGCAGCGCATCGCCAACACCACCTACCGGCGCTTCTACTACTTCCTCACCGCCGACGAACGCGTCGGCGACCTCATGCACGCCAACGTCGACTCCGACGAGACCTTCCTCGTCCTCGACCCGCTGCGCAAGGTGCGCACCGACCCCTACACGCCCGACCGGCACGCCCTGTCGATCGGCTTCGGCACCGACTGGAGCGGCCTGGTGTCGGCCTGGCTGACCGAGTGGGAACGCAAGGGCCCCAAGTGGGAGAAGGCCAAGGCGCGCGTGCTGTCGACGATGAAGGGCATCGCCGCCCAGCCCAACGGCTTCGTCCAGGGCAGCGGCCTGTACGACCTGGACACCGGCGAGTTCGCCGTCGCCGACAAGCCCGTGGTGTCGGTGTCCCACCTCTCGGCCGTCTTCGGCCTCAACGAGCTGTGCGCCGAGCTGATCTACCTCGTCGACATGCCGCAGTTCAAGGACGCCTACCTGGACTACTGCCGCTACTTCAACGCCACCAAGGCCGAGCAGGCCGCCCGCTACGGCTCCAACTTCGGCACGCTGCTGCTGTTCCAGGGCCACTCGCGCCTCGACGCCTACGCCGCCGTGCAGACCGGCGACGACGCCCTCGCCAAGCGCGCGTGGAGCAAGTTCTTCGCCTCCGACGGCTACACCGAGTCCTCGCCGTGGAAGACCGAGCGGCTCAGCGGCCCGGCCACCCTGGTCGCGGGGAGCGAGGCGAGCTGGGTGGCCACCAACGACACCGCGCTCTACGGCCTCGCCGCCATCGAGAACCTGGCCCTGCTCGGCGACAAGATGCCGTAGTAGCGACCCGGTGCCTGCCCGCTGCCGGACCGGGCCGGCACCGGGCAGGGACCGGACAGCCCCTAATCCATCCGCCCCAGCACATCCCGCACCCGCCGGACGTCCCGGAGGCGGCTCTCGTACGTCGCGCCGAGCGCGAGCAGCAGCAGGCCGGCGAGGGCGGGCGGCACCCAGCGGGGCAGCGCGTCCGTCACCTGCACCACGTAGGGCGCGAGTTCGTGCAGCGCGTCCAGCACCAGCACCGAGCCGCCGAGCAGCAGCGGCGCCTGGAGCCGGTGCCGGGCGCCGGCCAGAGTGACCAGCAGCGCGCCCGTGCCCAGCAGCAGCGGACGGGTGACGTGCGGGTCGGCCCACGCGGCGGCGAGCGACGGCAGCAGCGTGGCGGCGAGACCCGGGCCGTACGCCGTCCAGGACGAGGTCCGCGGATCGCGCTGCCTGCGCAGGACGCCGACGACCAGCGCCGGGACGGTGACCGGGAGCGTGTACGCCTCGGGCGCCGTGACGTCCCAGGCCGCCAGACGGACCCAGCCGGCCAGGACGAACAGCACGGCGGCCGCGTAGCCCGCGTGACGCCGCTCGGGGCGGAGCGCCGTGCCCGCCGTGATCACTCCGCACAGGGCCAGCACCAGGGCGAGCATCGGGGCGTCGCCGGCCGCGAGCCCGATCGCGAGCAGCCCGGTCGCCGCTCCCGCCACCTCGATCGGCACGGTCGCCCACGAACCGCCCAGCCCCGCGGCGAACAGCGCCGCCGCCACCGGGACCGCCAGCACCAGCAGGGCCGTGTGCTGCGGCTGCCACCCGGCGGCGGCACCCACCGCGCAGGTGACCGCGGCTGCGAAGGCGAGCGCGGCCGGTGCCGCGACGGGGGCGAGCCGGGACCGGCAGGCGGCCGCCGCGAACAGCGCCGCCAGCAGGGACAGGACGGTCAGGGTCGGGGTCCGGGAGGCCAGGGACAGGAAGGCCACACCGAGCGAGGTGACGAGCGCGAGAACGGTCGCGGTGCGTCGCGCGGAGGTGAGCTCGGCCGCCGCCAGGGCTCCCGCCGCGACCAGCCCCTGCAGCAACAGCCCGGCCGGGTACGGCACCTGGAGCACGGCCGGGAGGACGAGGGCCGTCGCCCACGCCGGCGTCAGGGCGCCGGCCAGGGCGCGTGGCCGCCAGGTCGCGTCACGGACCACCGACACCGCCACCGCTGCGACGACCGCCAGGACCACCGGCGCCGCCACCGCGTGCGGCGGCCAGGGCAGGTCGGCCGTGACGGCGGCGCGGGCGTCCGACGGCGCGCCGGACCACACCCGTCCCGCCCAGGAGACGGGCCCCAGCAGCGCCACCGCCACCACCGGCAGGGCCCACAGCAGCGCCAGGCCCTGCACGCCGGCCGAGGCCACCGCGAGGCCGCGCCGCACCGGTTCGGGCAGCGGCGCCCGCACGGCTGCCAGCAGGGCGACCCCGAAGGCCAGATGGGCGGGCACCGTCCAGTCGTCCGGCAGTGCCGGCCGCAGCGTCCCGCCGAGGGCCGCGACCAGCAGCAGGCCGCCCAGCAGGGCGTTCCCCGTGGCGAGGAGCGGCTTCACGGGCCGCAGGGCGGAGCCGAGGGCGATCGCCGCCGCGAGGACCAGGAGCGCCGCCGCACGCGTGGCGGCGCCCGGACCGGTCGCGCTCCAGGACAGCCAGAGGGCCCCCGTCACACCCCAGCCGCCCACGCCGTACGCGCCGCAGACGGCGGTCAGCCGCACGGCCCGGCCGGTCGCCCGCAGCGCCAGGGCGGTGTCGAACCCGGCCGTCACCAGCAGGGCGGCCGTGACGCCGTACGGGCCCGCCGTGGCCGCGACCGCCCACAGCGGAAGCGTGACCTGCGCCGCGACCAGCGCGGCCGGACCCGGCAGACGCAGCCCGGCGGTGCCCGGCAGCAGCCCGTACGCCGCCCACAGCACGGCCAGCACCCCCGAGGCGGCTGCCGCGTACCCGGTGCCGTCGGTGCCGGTGAGCGCCGCCTCGTGCAGCGCGTACGCGTCCAGCACCGTCAGCGCCAGCGCCAGACCCGTCACCGACTCGGCCGTCGACCGCAGCCCCCGCTTCACCAGCGGCGCGGGCGCCGCCAGCGCGGCCAGCGTCACCGCGCCGAGCACGGCGGCCCGCCCGACGATGCCCAGATGCCCCCAGCTGACCAGCGTGAACGCCATCGCGGCGATGACCAGCAGCACGCCGCCCAGCAGGAGCAGCACGTTCTGCACCCGCGGCGCGCCGGCCTCGGACCGGGACCGGGGCTGCGGAGCGGGCTCAGCCGGTGATACCGGCCGCAGGGCGGCGACCAGCCAGGCGCGACGGGCCAGCAACTGCGCCCGCCGGGCGTCCAGTTGCCACAGCTCGGCGTCGAGCAGCCTCAGTTCCTCCGCCGGAGGTGGAAGGTGCGTCATGCTCTGGAGTGTGGTCCGGGCCACGGCCCGGGGCATGAGCGTGAGTACTCAGGGACGTACTCAGACCAGGCGCAGGACGCGCCCGCGTGGGCACACTGCCCCCATGGACTGGACGCGCTACCGCTTCCGCAGCTTCTGGCGCCTGCCCGCCCCGCCCGCCACCGTGTACCGGGTGCTGGAGCGGGCCGAGGACTATCCGCGCTGGTGGCCCCAGATCCGCGAGGTCACCAGGATCGACGAGACCAGCGGCGTCCTGCGCGTCAGATCGGTCCTGCCCTACGACCTGACGTTCACCGCCCGCGCGGCCCGCCGCGACCCCGAGGCGGGGGTGCTGGAGATCTCCATGACCGGCGACCTGGACGGCTGGGCGCGCTGGACGCTCCGCGCGGACGCGGCCGGCACCCTCGCCCGCTACGACCAGCTCGTCGTGGTGAACAAGCCGCTGCTCAGGCGGTTCGCCGTAGCGGGGCGGCCGCTGTTCCGGGCCAACCACCGGCTGATGATGCGGGACGGGCGGCGGGGGCTGGCGGCCTACCTGGAAGCGGTTTGAAGGAACCCGGCGGGGGCCTGTATTGTTCAGTGCGTTCCCGGGCGATTAGCTCAGTGGGAGAGCGCTTCGTTCACACCGAAGAGGTCACTGGTTCGAACCCAGTATCGCCCACCGGGAAAGGCCGGTCCGCCAAGGCGGACCGGCCTTCTTGTTCCCCGCGCGGCCTCGCCGGGCGCCTACGCGGCCGCCGCCGGCAGCTCCGGGCGCAGCGGCCAGTCGGTGCTCACCGCTTCCGGGGTGCCGCTGCGCGCGAACCACGCCTGCAACCCGCGCGCCTGCGCCGCGTGCCACGTCACCTGAAGGGTGTGCAGCTCGGCGGGGGACAGGCGCTCCAGCCGGGCCGCGAAACGCCGCCCCACCGCCCGCACCACCTCCAGTGCCGCCAGGGCGTCCGCCGCCGGGTCGTGCGCGCCCTCCAACGTGACGTCGTAGTGCGCGCACAGGTCGGTCAGGGTGCGGCGGCCCTTGCGGTAGCGGTCGAGGTGCTTGTCGAGCACCCGCGGGTCCAGGACGCACAGCCGTGACGGCTCCAGCCACCGGCCGAGGGACGAGGCGCGGTGCCGGCGCAGCTCGCGGTCCAGCAGCGTCAGGTCGAACGGCGCGTTCATGACGACCAACGGGCGTCCTTTGGAGGTTTGTTCGGCCAGTTCCTCGGCTATCTCGTACACCACCGGCGCCGGCCAGCGGCCGTTCGCCTGCAGGTGCCGCTCGGTCAGCCCGTGCACCGCGGTGGCCGACTCGGGCACCGGCACCCCCGGGTTCACCAGCCAGCGCCGCACGCGGGGCCGCGCGCCCGGGGCGTCCTGGACCACGACGGCAGCCGACACGATCCGGTCGGTCTCGACGTCCACGCCCGTGGTCTCCGTGTCGAAGGCGGCCAGCGCCCCCTCGTACCAGTACGTCATGACTGCTCAACTCCTCGCTCCGCGGCACCGCTGACGTTCCGTCTTCTGCCGTTTCGGTGATACCCGGGCTGTTTGCGCAGTACGCCGGGAGGACACAACAGGAGTACCGGTCTTTGCAGTTCAGAGGCCTGAAGCGGGGAAACCCCCGGCACGGAAGGCTGTTGGTCATGGCGACAGCGCAGCCCGAGCGGGGCGGGCTGCTGCCCGGCCACGCGGGCCCTCATCGCGGCACCCTCGCCACCACCGCCTGCATGGAGACACTGCAGGTCGGCTATCTGCACGCGGTCGCGGCGGCCGCGGGCTGCTCGCTGTCCCAGCCGTTCCCCGACAACGGCATCGACTGGCACGTCAGCCACAGCGCGCCCGGGCACACCGTCGACGACGAGGTGACCATCAAGGTCCAGCTGAAGTGCACGTACCAGATCCCGCCGAACCCCCCGGGCCGCTTCTTCTCCTTCTCGCTCGCCAACGACCATCTGCGCAAACTCGCGCGCACCCCGGTCTCGGTGCACAAGATCCTGGTCGTCATGCTGGTCCCCAGAGCCCGGGAGGACTGGCTGCGGGCCGGCCACGACCGCCTCGACCTCAGGCACTGCTGCTACTGGGTCAACCTCGCCGGCCACCCCGTCACCGGCCGCACCCGGACCACCGTGCGGATACCGACCTCACGCATCTTCGACGACCGTGCGCTGTGCGAGATCATGACGCGGGTCGGGACGGGAGGCAGACCGTGACGCACCGTCCGGCCGAGGGGCCGCTCAGCTTCGTGCGACCGCATCCCGCGGAGGCGGCATGGCCCCGGCCCCCGGAACCCGGCCTGGTCGACCCCGCCGTGCTCGGCGCCCTGCTGCGCCGGCACGGCTGGCAGCGGCGCGGCGGAGCCGCCGGACGGTACGGCCGCTGGACCTCACCCGGTCCCGGTGGCGGCACCAGCCTGCTGGTGCCGGTGAGCCGCGCCTTCCCCGACAGCGACGACCTGCTCGCCGAGGCGCTCCTCGCGCTGACCCGCAGCGCCGCGCCGTCCGCCCGTGAGGTGCTGCTCGCGCTGGCCGTGCCCAGCGACGAGGTCCGCTGGTGGCGCGACGTGCCGGCCGGGCCCGCCGGCGCCGCCCACTGGACCGCCGAGGAACAACTCCGCGCCGCCGCCCGCCGGACACTGCTCGCCGGCGCCCTCGCCGCACGCGCGCGTACCGGCTACCACGGCGCCCGGCACCGCCGCTCCGCCGCCGCCCTGCTGGAGCACGTGCTGGTCGGTCCCGCGGCGGGCGGAGACCGGCTGACCGCCTTCCTGCCCGTCCACGCCGGGCGTCCGCTCGCCGTGCGCCTGAGCCAGGCCCTGCACGCGGCCCGCGAGGCCGTCGACCACCGGCGGGCCACCGGCTCCATGGACGCCTTCGACGGCGCCGTGCGGGCCGGCGTCAGCCGTGAGCTCACCGAGGCGCTGATCGTCCTGGTGCGGGGCACCCAGGGCGCCCGGATCGCCGTCGAATGGGCGCCCGCCGCCGGGGCCCCGGAGGACGGCGCGCCCGACGCCGGACCGGTCGAGTTCTCCCCGGGCGACCTGCCCGTGCTGCGTGAGGCCGGCGCCCGGTATCTGCGCCGGGAGCCGGCCGAACCCGTGCGGATCACCGGCGCGGTGGTCCGGATGCGCAGGCCGGGGCCGCGCGGCGAGGGCAGCGTGCGGCTGCGCGTGCTCGCGGGCGCCGAGGTCGCGCACGTCCGGCTGACCCTGCGGGAGGACGACTACCGCACCGCCGGGCAGGCGCATCTCGACGGGGTGCCGGTGCGGGTGGCGGGGCGACTGGAGAGCAGGGGCGGCTTCCGGCGGCTGACCGGCGCCCACGGGGTCGTTCCGGTGCAGGTGGACGAGGCGGAGCGGGACCGGCTGATGAAGGCGGTGCACGAGGGAACGGACCCGGTCGCCGAGGCCGGCGGGAAGGAAGGATTTCGCTAAGGAGGGGGCCGGGTCGGTACGATCCGGTAGTGCGCGCGCTCCTGGTATGGCGCCGCAACCACCTTCAGGCAGGAGAGACCGGTGTCAGACGTCCGTGTGATCATCCAACGCGATTCCGAGCGGGAAGAGCGCGTGGTGACGACGGGCACCACGGCCGCCGAGATCTTCGCGGGCGAGCGGTCGGTCATCGCCGTACGCGTGGGCGGCGAGCTCAAGGACCTGTCGTACGTGCCCGCGGACGGCGAGACCGTGGAGGGCGTCGAGATCTCCTCCGAGGACGGTCTGAACATCCTGCGCCACTCCACCGCGCACGTCATGGCGCAGGCCGTGCAGGAGCTGTTCCCCGAGGCCAAGCTGGGCATCGGCCCGCCCGTCAAGGACGGCTTCTACTACGACTTCGACGTCGAACGGCCCTTCACGCCCGAGGACCTCAAGGCCGTCGAGAAGAAGATGCAGGAGATCCAGAAGCGCGGGCAGAAGTTCGCCCGCCGGGTCGTCACCGACGAGGCCGCCCGCGAGGAGCTCGCGGACGAGCCGTACAAGCTGGAGCTGATCGGCCTCAAGGGCTCGGCCTCCTCCGACGACGGCGCGGACGTCGAGGTCGGCGCGGGTGAGCTGACGATCTACGACAACCTGGACGCCAAGACCGGCGAGCTGTGCTGGAAGGACCTCTGCCGCGGCCCCCACCTGCCCTCCACCCGCCTGATCCCGGCGTTCAAACTGATGCGCAACGCGGCCGCCTACTGGCGCGGCAGCGAGAAGAACCCGATGCTCCAGCGCATCTACGGCACCGCCTGGCCGTCCAAGGACGAGCTGAAGCAGTACCTGGACTTCCTCGTCGAGGCCGAGAAGCGCGACCACCGCAAGCTGGGCAACGAGCTCGACCTGTTCTCCATCCCGGAGCAGATCGGCTCCGGCCTCGCCGTCTTCCACCCCAAGGGCGGCATCGTCCGCCGCGTGATGGAGGACTACTCGCGCCGCCGCCACGAGGAGGAGGGCTACGAGTTCGTCTACACCCCGCACGCGACGAAGGGGAAGCTCTTCGAGACCTCGGGCCACCTGGACTGGTACGCCGACGGCATGTACCCGCCCATGCAGCTCGACGAGGGCGTGGACTACTACCTCAAGCCCATGAACTGCCCGATGCACAACCTGATCTTCGACGCGCGCGGCCGCTCCTACCGCGAACTGCCGCTGCGCCTCTTCGAGTTCGGGACCGTGTACCGGTACGAGAAGTCGGGCGTGGTGCACGGCCTGACCCGGGCCCGCGGCTTCACCCAGGACGACGCGCACATCTACTGCACCCGCGAGCAGATGGCGGACGAGCTCGACAAGACGCTCACCTTCGTGCTGAACCTGCTGCGCGACTACGGCCTGACCGACTTCTACCTGGAGCTGTCCACCAAGGACCCGGAGAAGTTCGTCGGCTCCGACGAGGTGTGGGAGGAGGCCACCGAGACCCTCCGCCAGGTCGCCGAGAAGCAGGGCCTGCCGCTGGTCCCCGACCCGGGCGGCGCCGCCTTCTACGGTCCGAAGATCTCCGTCCAGGCCAAGGACGCCATCGGCCGCACCTGGCAGATGTCGACCGTCCAGCTCGACTTCAACCTGCCGGAGCGCTTCGACCTGGAGTACACGGCCGCCGACGGCAGCAAGCAGCGCCCGGTCATGATCCACCGCGCGCTGTTCGGTTCGATCGAGCGTTTCTTCGCCGTCCTGCTCGAGCACTACGCGGGCGCTTTCCCGGCCTGGCTGGCCCCGGTGCAGGCGATCGGCATCCCGATCGGCGACGCGCACGTGGAGTACCTGCAGAAGTTCGCCGCCGCGGCGAAGAAGCGGGGCCTGCGCGTCGAGGTGGACTCCTCCTCCGACCGCATGCAGAAGAAGATCCGCAACGCCCAGAAGCAGAAGGTGCCCTTCATGGTCATCGCGGGCGACGAGGACATGTCCAACGGTTCGGTGTCCTTCCGCTACCGCGACGGCTCCCAGGAGAACGGCATCCCGTTCGACGAGGCCATCGCGAAGATCGAGAAGATCGTCCAGGAGCGGGCCCAGGTCTGATCCGCATGCGGGAGGTCCCCGGGGAGTCAGCTCCCCGGGGGCCTTTCCTCGCCCTCGCGGGCGAAGACGTGCAGCAGCCAGGACGCGAAGGTGCCGGTCACGGCGCCGAGCAGGGCCACACCGATCAGCATGATCCCGACCGCGATCACCCGCCCCAGCGGTGTGACCGGCGCGATGTCGCCGTAGCCGACCGTCGCGAGGGTGGAGCACGTCCACCAGACGGCGTCGCCGAAGGTGCGCATGGTCGCGTGCGGCGCACCGCGCTCCTGCTGGTAGACGGCGAGGGCGCCGCCGAAGCCGAGCAGCGTGACGGAGATCCCCGCGTAGGCCATGACGCGCGCGTGCAGGGCGAGCCGCGGCCGCCCGCCCCGCTGCTGCACGCCCTCGTACAGCCTGACGACCCGCACCGGACGCAGCAGCGGCAGCACCAGCACCACGGTGTCCAGCCAGTGCGTCCGCAGGAAGCGCGGCCCCTGCCCGCTCAGCCGCCAGCGCACCGCGTAGTCGACGGCGAACAGCGCCCAGGAACCCAGCGTGAGCGCCAGGCACAGGTCCAGCCAGACGGCGGGCAGGCCGTTGTCCAGGACACGGACCGCGTACGAGGCGATGAACACCAGTGACGCCACGGCGAGCGGCACCCCGGTGCGCCTCTCCCAGCGGGCCGTGCGGCTGTCGTCGTCCACCGGCCCAGCTTGGCCCGCGGCCGGCTCCGGCAGCCCCCGGCGACACGCTCCGATCGGGCGACGCCATATGCTGCACTGCATGACGAGTGAGCCCGAGCAGCAGTGGGGAGTGGGCACCCAGGACGCCTTCCAGCGCCTGTGGACGCCTCATCGGATGGCCTACATCCAGGGTGAGAACAAGCCGACCGGCCCGGGTGCCGGCGACGGCTGTCCCTTCTGCTCGATCCCGGCCAAGTCCGACGAGGACGGCCTGATCGTCAAGCGCGGCGAGCAGGTCTACGCGGTGCTGAACCTGTACCCGTACAACGGTGGCCACCTGATGGTCGTCCCCTACCGTCACGTCGCCGACTACACCGACCTCACCGACCCGGAGACGGTCGAGCTCGCCGCCCTGACCAAGCAGGCGATGACGGCGCTGCGCACCGCCTCCGGCGCCCACGGCTTCAACATCGGCATGAACCAGGGCTCGGTCGCCGGGGCCGGCATCGCGGCCCACCTCCACCAGCACATCGTGCCCCGCTGGGGCGGGGACACGAACTTCATGCCCGTGGTCGGCCACACCAGGGTGCTGCCGCAGCTGCTGGCCGACACGCGGAAGATGCTGGCGGACGCCTGGCCCGCCCGGGCCGCCTGACGGACCCGGACAGCCGCGGCCGTCCCGGCCGTCAGGCGTCGTAGGTGTCGGCCTTCTTCGGCGTCGCCTCCTGGACCGCGCCGCTGAGGGCCGACGACCGCGACTTGAACTTCTCGATGTTCACCCGGTGCTCCTGCAGCACCTGCAGCGCGGCGTGGTGGACCCGCCTGAGGACCGGCGTGGCCGCGCGCAGCACGTCGTCGCTCATGAAGCGGTTGCCCCAGGGCTGGTCGGCCCAGGCGTGCCGCAGACCGAACGGCTCGGGCAGGCCTATGGAGCCGCCGAGCCAGTTCAGCAGCGACGGGTTCCAGCGCATCGCGGCCCGGGCGGACAGCCGTACGACCTCGTCCGGAGTGATCAGCGGCAGGTTGACCTTCCGGGTCTCCCAGAACTTCACGGTCTTGGCGACCTCCTTGGTGGGGGCCGCGGGCTTGCCGTAGAACAGGCCGTTCACCGGGCCGAGGGCATGGCCGGTGACCTCTATGCGCAGCGTCTCCTTGAGCACCGTGACGGTGATCATCATGGTGATGATCAACTGGCTGTCCCACAGGGCCCACTGCACTCCCAGGTAGTGCCGGTCGCCGCTGTCGAACTGCTTGTGGTTGCAGATGCTCTCCATGGCGCTGGGCTTGACCTGGTACCCCTCCACGTCCGGTCCCTCGGGCCGGGAGACCTCCTTGGCGTCCGGGCCTATCGGGGTGACGATCCAGTCCCGCACGTCGGGCGGCGGGAAACCGCCCGTCTTCAGGCGCTGGCGCGGGAGCAGCTTCAGTTCGTCGTGGATGGCGCGGACGACCGTCCAGCTGCGGAACTCGTGGATGGCCTTGTCCGGGTCGGCCGGCTCCAGCTCCTCGGCGAGGTGCCAGGCGCCCCAGCGCGTCCCCATGCCGAGTATGCCCTTGCGGCCGGCGTAGAAGACGGAGTTGGACTGCTGCTCGGCGTTCAACTTGGCCAGCGACTGCCGCAGTTGCTCGGCCGCGGTCTCGTCGGGCTTGGTCGGTACGGCCTCCGGGACGGCGGCGCCGACGTTGCTGCCGGACAGCAGGCCGTTCCACCGCTCCCGCAGGTCCTTCGCGGTCCGCTCGCAGATCTGCTTCGCCAGGAACCAGCCGATCACGGGCGCGACGACCGCCCCGCGCGCGTACCACCCCCACAAGCCGCCGAACGGCAGCCGGAAGAGGAACAGCACGGCCAGCCCCCCCACCGCGACGAGCAGGACGGTGGCCATGCCGGAGACCCGCTTGTCCTCCTGCCGGGCCATGGTGGCCCGCAGCTGGAACACCAGCAGCCAGACCAGCAGGCCGGGCAGGAACAGCACCCCGCACAGCAGCATGATCGCGGTGAGTTTGCGGTCCCGGTCACGGCGGATGCGGTTGGCGGCCAGACAGTGGTCGACGACCACCTGCGGCTCCATGCCGAAGGACTGTATGAGGGGCTTGCGGCCGGCTCCCAGCATGCGGCTGATCACCGCCTGGGAGAACGCCTCACCGAGATTGGGGCGGAAGATCTTCGCCCAGGGGCGTCCCGTGCTGACCGTCGTCTGATGCCACTCGTTGTCGGCCTTCTTGATCTCCTCGATCGGCCCGTCCCGGTAGGCCGCAGAGGCAAGCGCGAAGGTCGCCGTCAGACTCCCTCCCGTCCGCGGCTCCTGCGGACCGAAAAAGTCCGAGTAAATCGCGTCAACGGTCATTCCCGCCCCCGATCGCCGCGCGTTGTCGCCTATGCGGCTCTTCCCGACTTCCTTGCTCCGCACACCTGTTGATCAGGTCGTCATGGTGTCCAGTGACAACTTGATCAGTTGGTCGTCAGAGTATCCGCAGGCACCGCACGTTCGTCGGCGGACGGCCGAAGCCGCCCGCCGACGCGGTGGGGGAGCGCTCCGCCGGGCGCCCGGGAGCGCCCGGCGCCGACTACGCGGAGGCGCGCGCCTCTTGACGGATCCTCTCGGCGACCTGCGCGGGCATCGGCTCGTGCCGCGCGTAACGGCGGCTGAACCGAGCGGTCCCGTGCGAGAGGGAGCGCAGGTCGACGGCGTACCGCCCGATCTCGATCTCGGGCACCTCGGCCCGGACCACCGTGCGGCCGCCGCTGGTCTGCTCGGTGCCCAGCACCCGGCCGCGCCGCCCCGACAGGTCGCTCATCACGGCGCCCACGTAGTCGTCGCCGACCAGGACGCTCACCTCGGCCACCGGCTCCAGCAGATGGATCTTCGCGTCGGCCGTGGCCTCCCGCAGCGCGAGCGCGCCCGCCGTCTGGAACGCGGCGTCGGAGGAGTCCACCGAGTGCGCCTTGCCGTCGAGCAGCGTGACCCGGACGTCGATCAGCGGATAGCCGGCCGCGACCCCCTTGGCCGCCTGGGCGCGCACGCCCTTCTCGACCGACGGGATGAACTGCCGCGGCACCGCGCCGCCGACCACCTTGTCCACGAACTCGATGCCCGAACCGCCCGGCAGCGGCTCCACCTCGATCTCGCAGATGGCGAACTGCCCGTGCCCGCCGGACTGCTTCACGTGCCGCCCGCGCCCGCCGGCCTTCCCGGCGAACGTCTCGCGCAGGGAGACCTTGTGCGGGACGACGTCGACCTGGACGCCGTAGCGGCTGCGCAGCCGCTCCAGCGCGACGTCCGCGTGCGCCTCGCCCAGGCACCACAGCACCACCTGGTGGGTGTCCTGGTTCTGCTCCAGGCGCATCGTCGGGTCCTCGGCGACCAGCCGGGCCAGGCCCTGGGACAGCTTGTCCTCGTCCGCCTTGCTGTGCGCCTGGATGGCGAGCGGCAGCAGCGGGTCGGGCATCTCCCACGGCTCCATCAGCAGCGGGTCGTCCTTGGCGGAGAGCGTGTCCCCGGTCTCCGCGCGGCCGAGCTTGGCCACGCACACCAGGTCGCCCGCGACGGCGTGCGTCACCGGGCGCTGCTGCTTGCCGAAGGGGGTGGACAGCGCGCCGATGCGTTCGTCGACGTCGTGGTCCTCGTGCCCGCGGTCGGCCAGGCCGTGGCCGGAGACGTGCACCGTTTCGTCGGGGCGCAGGGTCCCGGAGAAGACGCGGACCAGCGAGAGGCGGCCGACGTAGGGGTCTGACGACGTCTTGACCACCTCCGCGACCAGCGGTCCACCGGTGTCGCACGGCTTCAGCTCGCGCCGCTTGCCGTCGATCGTGGTGACGCCCGGCGTGGGGTGCTCGAACGGCGTCGGGAACCCACCGGTGATCAGATCCAGCAGCTCCACGGTGCCGAGCCCCTGCCGGGCGCCCTCGGCCGCGGGCGCGGCGGCCAGCACGGGGAAGAACACCCCGCGCGCGACGGCCCTTTCCAGGTCCTCGATGAGCGTCTTGACGTCGATCTGCTCACCGCCGAGGTAGCGGTCCATGAGGGTCTCGTCCTCGCTCTCCGAGATGATCCCCTCGATCAGCCGGTTGCGGGCGTCCTCGAGCTGCGGCAGCCGGTCCTCGCCCGGCTCGGACTCCTTGCGCTCGCCGGTGGAGTAGTCGAACAGCCGCTGCGACAGCAGGCCCTTCAGTCCGGTCACGGGCGCGTGCCCGTCGGGACCCTGCGGGCCGTGCAGCGGGAGGTACAGCGGCAGCACGGCGTCGGGGTCGTCGCCGCCGAAGGCCTCCGCGCAGGTCCGCGTCATCTCCTCGAAGTCCGCCCGCGCGGCCTCCAGGTGCGTGATCACGATCGCCCGCGGCATGCCGACGGCCGCGCACTCGTCCCACACCATCCGCGTCGAGCCGTCCACCCCGTCGGAGGCGGAGACGACGAAAAGGGCCGCGTCCGCCGCTCGCAGACCGGCCCTGAGCTCCCCGACGAAGTCGGCGTATCCGGGGGTGTCGAGGAGGTTTATCTTGATGCCGTCCCATTCGACGGGCACCAGGGAGAGCTGCACCGAGCGCTGCTGCCGGTGCTCGATCTCGTCGTAGTCGGAGACGGTGCCGCCGTCCTCCACGCGGCCCGCCCGGTTCACCGCTCCCGCCGTGAGCGCGAGAGCCTCCACCAACGTGGTCTTGCCCGATCCGCTGTGGCCGACCAGCACCACATTCCGTACGGACGCGGGGTGGTCGGCCGCTGTAGCCCTGCCGGCGGCTCCGGGGTGTGGGTTCGCCTTGTCGCCCATGATCCTGCCTCCCGTGACGGTGAGGTCACTGTGGGCGCGGACATGCGGAGCCTGCCCGGACTCATCCGGGAGGTGCCCCGGCGGTGACGGCTCCGGTGACGCCCGCGGTCATTCGAGCTTTGCACTCCCGTCACGGTGCGTCCATACGACGGGAGTGATCGTGCCCGTAGGTCCCTGCGCAAGCGGCCGCCGGTCCCCCGTGCGAGTGCCCGGCCCTCGCACCCGAGCGCGCGTGGCTACGATGGGCCAGCCGGTGGCCAGCAGGGGCCGCGCGGCCACACCGACCCTCGGGAAGGCCATGCTGAACAAGTACGCGCGTGCATTCTTCACGCGTGTCCTCACACCGTTCGCCGCGTTTCTGATCCGACGGGGCGTCAGCCCCGACACGGTCACCCTCATCGGCACCGCCGGAGTGGTCGCGGGCGCGCTGGTCTTCTACCCCAGGGGAGAGTTCTTCTGGGGCACGGTCGTGATCACGCTGTTCGTGTTCTCCGACCTCGTCGACGGCAACATGGCCCGCCAGCTGGGCCGCTCCAGCCGCTGGGGCGCCTTCCTCGACTCCACGCTCGACCGGGTCGCCGACGGCGCGATCTTCGGCGGCTTCGCCCTGTGGTACGCGGGCGGCGGGAACGACGACGTCCTGTGCGCGGTCTCCATCTTCTGCCTGGCCAGCGGTCAGGTGGTGTCGTACACCAAGGCCCGCGGCGAGTCGATCGGCCTGCCGGTCGCCGTCAACGGCCTGGTCGAGCGCGCCGAACGCCTGGTGATCTCCCTCGTCGCGGCCGGCTTGGCGGGCCTGCACAAGTTCGGTGTCCCCGGCATCCAGTACCTGCTGCCCGTCGCCCTGTGGATCGTGGCCGTCGGCAGCCTGGTCACGCTGATCCAGCGGGTCGTCACCGTCCGCCGGGAGTCCGCGGAGGCGGAAGCCGCGGACGGGCGCAGCGCGCAGGGTCGCGAGGCGGCGAAGTGACCGCCCGTGACCGGCTGACGGACGGGCTGTACGGCCTCGGCTGGGGCGTGGTCAAGAAGCTCCCGGAACCCGTCGCAGTGCGCCTCGGACGCGGCATCGCCGACCTCGCCTGGAAGCAGCGCGGCAAGGGCGTGCGGCGGCTGGAGAGCAACTACGCGCGCGTGCTGCCGGGCGCGAGCCCCGAGCGGCTGGCCGAGCTGTCCCGGGCCGGCATGCGCTCGTACCTGCGCTACTGGATGGAGTCGTTCCGGCTGCCCGCCTGGAGCGCCGAGCGCATCAGGAACGGCTTCACCCCGAAGGACCTGCACCACCTGACCGACGGGCTCGCCACCGGCCGCGGCGTGATAATCGCGCTGCCCCACATGGCCAACTGGGACCTGGCCGGCGCCTGGGTCACCACCGCGCTCGGCACGCCGTTCACCACGGTCGCCGAACGCCTGAAGCCCGAGACGCTCTACGACCGCTTCGTCGCCTACCGCGAGGGCCTCGGCATGGAGGTCCTGCCGCACAGCGGAGGCACCGCCTTCGGCACGCTGGCCCGGCGGCTGCGCGACGGCGGCCTGGTCTGCCTGGTCGCCGAGCGCGACCTGTCCTCCTCCGGCGTCGAGGTGACGTTCTTCGGCGAGGCCACCCGGATGCCCGCGGGGCCCGCGCTGCTCGCCCAGCAGACCGGCGCGCTGCTGCTGCCGGTGACCCTCTGGTACGACGGCTCGCCGGTGATGCGGGGGCGTGTGCACCCGCCGGTCGAGGTCCCCGAGTCAGGTACCCGGGCGGAGAAGACGTCTGTCATGACACAGGCGCTGGCCGACACCTTCGCCACGGGGATCGCCGAACATCCGGAGGACTGGCACATGCTGCAGCGGTTGTGGCTGGCGGACCTGGAACCCCGCCCGTCGGACGGGGAGCGCCCGTGAGGATCGGCATCGTCTGCCCGTACTCGTGGGACGTGCCCGGCGGCGTCCAGTTCCACATCCGGGATCTCGCCGAGTACTTCATCCGCCTGGGCCACGAGGTCTCCGTGCTGGCCCCGGCCGACGACGACACCCCGCTGCCGCCGTACGTCGTCTCGGCCGGGCGCGCGGTCCCGGTGCCGTACAACGGCTCGGTGGCCCGCCTGAACTTCGGCTTCCTCAGCGCCGCGCGGGTGCGCCGGTGGCTGCACGACGGCCATTTCGACGTGGTGCACATCCACGAGCCGACGTCGCCGTCGCTGGGCCTGCTGACCTGCTGGGCCGCGCAGGGCCCGATCGTGGCCACCTTCCACACGTCCAACCCCCGCTCCCGCGCGATGCTCGCGGCGTACTCCATCCTGCAGGCGGCGCTGGAGAAGATCAGCGCCCGGATCGCGGTCAGCGAGTACGCCCGCCGCACGCTCGTGGAACACCTCGGCGGCGACGCGGTCGTCATCCCCAACGGCGTCGACGTCGACTTCTTCGCGCGCGCCGAGCCCAGGCCCGAGTGGCAGTCGGACGAGGCACGGGGCTCGGCCGGGCACGGCTCCGGGAAACCCGGGGAAGGCGAGGGCGGCACGATCGGCTTCATCGGCCGCATCGACGAGCCCCGCAAGGGCCTGCCGGTGCTGATGAAGGCCCTGCCGAAGATCCTCGCCGCCCGCCCGCGGACCCGGCTGCTGGTCGCGGGCCGGGGCGACGAGGAGGAGGCGGTCCGGTCGCTGCCCGCCGAGCTGCGCTCCCGGGTGGAGTTCCTCGGCATGATCAGCGACGAGGACAAGGCGCGCTTCCTGCGCAGCGTCGACCTGTACGTCGCCCCGAACACCGGCGGCGAGAGCTTCGGCATCATCCTCGTCGAGGCCATGTCGGCGGGCGCCCCCGTGCTCGCCTCGGACCTCGACGCCTTCGCCCAGGTCCTCGACCAGGGCACGGCGGGGGAGCTGTTCCCCAACGAGGACTCCGACGCCCTCGCCGAGGCGGCCGTCCGCCTCCTCGCGGACCCGGCCCGCCGGGCCGAGCTGCGGGAGCGGGGGAGCGTGCACGTACGCCGCTTCGACTGGTCGACGGTCGGCGCGGACATCCTGTCGGTGTACGAGACGGTGACCGACGGCACATCGGCGGTGGCGGCGGCCGACGAGGACCGGACCCCCGGCCTACGAGCCCGCTTCGGCCTGGCCCGAGACTGACCCCCCGCACCGCGAATCCCCGGCCTCCGGCACCCCCGCCGCCCGACGGGCGCGCGGTCACGCGCCGGACCGGTCCCCGGCCCCGGCTCGGCCCGACGGGCACGGGTATCGCCGGGCCGGTCCCCGGCGCAGCTCCGGTCTGGCGGGCGCGGGGATACGCCGGGCCGGCTTCCGGCCCCGCTCCGGGCCTCGCGGTCGCGGGCACGGGTATGCGCCCGGCCGGTCCCTGGCCCAGCAGTCGCCGGCCGGGCGTGCGTCGGCCGGTTTCCGGCGCGGTTCGGCCCCGCTGGGTGTGGGCCTCGCGGGGTGGGGTCTGCGGCGGCCGCTGGGGTGCGGTGGGCCTCAGTGGGGCGGTGGGCGTGGCTGGGCCGGATTCAGGTCGCCGGTCGGCTGCCTGACGGGCTGGGCCTCGTGCGGCGGGGTTCCTGACGGGCGGGTCCGGTGGTCGACGCCTTGGGAGTGCGGGAGCGGTGGCTCGGGCGCGGCTGCCTGCGTCCGGCGGGCAACGGCTCCCGGGGACGGCCGTCCCCCGGCGCCGGTGAAGTGGCGGTTCGCGGGACCGGACCCGGACCCGAGTCCGGGCCGTCCGGCCCGGACGGCGTTCTCGGGCGACCGTCCCGCACCGTGGGACCCGGCGGGGCCGGTGGCGCGTAATCTTGCCGCCCGTGACCGCAACCCTCATCTGGACCCTCGTCGTCCTCGTCGCGATCGGCCTGTACCTGAGCTGGACGGCCGGCCGGCTCGACCGGCTGCACTCCCGGATCGACGCGGCCCGCGCCGCGCTCGACGCGCAACTGCTGCGCCGGGCCTCCGTGGCCCAGGAACTCGCCACCTCCGGCGTTCTCGACCCGGCCGCCTCGATCGTCCTGTACGAGGCCGCGCATGCCGCCCGGCAGGCCGAGGAGGACCAGCGGGAGGTCGCCGAGAGCGAGCTCAGCCAGGCGTTGCGGGCCGTGTTCGCCGAGCCGGCCCAGGTGGAGGCGGTGCGCGCGGCGCCCGGCGGCGAGGAGGCCGCACACGAGCTCACCGAGGCGATGCGGCGCGTCCCGATGGCCCGGCGCTTCTACAACGACGCGGTGGGAGCCGTGCGCCGGCTGCGCGAGCACCGCAAGGTCCGCTGGTTCCGGCTGGCCGGCCACGCCCCCTTCCCGATGGCGTTCGAGATGGACGACGAGCCGCCGACGGCGCTGGCGGACCGGGCCGCCCAGACCTGACCGGCGACCGCCGCACCCCTCCACGCGGATCTGCCGCATCCCCTGCGCGCGGATCTGCCGCATCCCCTGCGCGCGGGCCTGCCGCATCCCTGCGCGCGGGCCTGCCGCATCCCTGCGCGCGGATCTGCCGCACCCCCTGCGCGGGCCCGCCGCACCCTTCTGCGCCGAGCAGCCGCACCCCTGCGCGACAGCAGCCGCCCCCCTCCGCGCGGAGAAAAGGATCCACCGGCTTGCCATTGGCCCTTGCTGTGGACTGGTCCACTCGCGTTTCCTCGGTGCTCGCAGCAACCCTCTTTCACCGAGTGAGGTAAACCCGTGTCCAGCACGCTCTCCGAAAACCAGGCCCCCGAGACCGGCACCGCCCGCGTGAAGCGCGGCATGGCCGAGCAGCTCAAGGGTGGCGTGATCATGGATGTCGTCACGCCGGAGCAGGCGAAGATCGCCGAGGACGCGGGCGCCGTCGCCGTCATGGCACTGGAGCGGGTCCCCGCCGACATCCGCAAGGACGGCGGCGTGGCCCGCATGTCCGACCCGGACATGATCGAGGGCATCATCGAGGCCGTCTCGATCCCGGTCATGGCCAAGTCCCGCATCGGCCACTTCGTCGAGGCCCAGGTCCTGCAGTCCCTCGGCGTCGACTACATCGACGAGTCCGAGGTCCTCACCCCGGCCGACGAGGTCAACCACTCCGACAAGTGGGCCTTCACGACCCCCTTCGTCTGCGGCGCCACCAACCTCGGCGAGGCCCTGCGCCGCATCGCCGAGGGCGCGGCCATGATCCGCTCCAAGGGCGAGGCCGGCACCGGCAACGTCGTAGAGGCCGTCCGCCACCTGCGCCAGATCAAGAACGAGATCGCCCGCCTGCGCGGCTACGACAACAACGAGCTGTACGCCGCCGCCAAGGAGCTGCGCGCCCCCTACGAGCTCGTCAAGGAGGTCGCCGAGCTCGGCAAGCTGCCGGTCGTGCTGTTCTCCGCCGGCGGCGTGGCCACCCCCGCCGACGCCGCCCTGATGCGCCAGCTCGGCGCCGAGGGCGTCTTCGTCGGCTCCGGCATCTTCAAGTCCGGCGACCCGGCCAAGCGTGCCGCCGCCATCGTGAAGGCCACCACCTTCTACGACGACCCGAAGATCATCGCGGACGCGTCCCGCAACCTCGGCGAGGCCATGGTCGGCATCAACTGCGACACCCTCCCCGAGTCCGAGCGCTACGCCAACCGCGGCTGGTAGTCACCATGGCGGATTCATCCGAAGCGCCCGTCATCGGCGTCCTGGCCCTCCAGGGCGACGTACGGGAGCACCTCATCGCCCTGGCCGCGGCCGACGCTGTGGCCAGGCCGGTGCGGCGCCCCGAGGAACTCGCCGAGGTCGACGGCCTGGTCGTGCCCGGCGGGGAGTCCACCACCATCTCCAAGCTGGCCGTCCTCTTCGGCGTGATGGAGCCCCTGCGCGCCCGCGTGCGGGCCGGCATGCCCGTCTACGGCACCTGCGCGGGCATGATCATGCTCGCCGACAAGATCCTCGACCCGCGCTCCGGCCAGGAGACCATCGGCGGCATCGACATGATCGTGCGCCGCAACGCCTTCGGACGCCAGAACGAGTCCTTCGAGGCGGCGGTCGACGTCAAGGGCGTCGCGGGGGATCCCGTGGAGGGCGTCTTCATCCGCGCCCCCTGGGTCGAGTCCGTCGGCGCCGAGACGGAGGTGCTCGCCGAGCACGACGGCCACATCGTCGCCGTCCGCCAGGGAAACGCGTTGGCCACGTCCTTCCACCCGGAACTGACCGGCGACCACCGCGTGCACGGGCTCTTCGTCGACATGGTGCGCGCGAACCGGGCAGCGGAGTCCTTGTAGGATCTCGGGGGGTCCCCCCGGGCCCTCAAGGCCTGGGGGAGTTCGTCATGTGGATGGTTACGCGAAGGAGACAGGCAGATGTCCGGCCACTCTAAATGGGCTACGACGAAGCACAAGAAGGCCGTGATCGACGCCAAGCGCGGCAAGCTCTTCGCGAAGCTGATCAAGAACATCGAGGTCGCGGCGCGGATGGGCGGCGTCGACCTGGACGGCAACCCGACGCTCTACGACGCCGTCCAGAAGGCCAAGAAGCAGTCGGTCCCGAACAAGAACATCGACTCCGCGATCAAGCGCGGCGGCGGTCTCGAGGCCGGCGGCGCCGACTACGAGACGATCATGTACGAGGGCTACGGCCCGAACGGCGTCGCGGTGCTCATCGAGTGCCTCACCGACAACCGCAACCGGGCCGCCTCCGACGTCCGCGTCGCCATGACCCGCAACGGCGGTTCCATGGCGGACCCGGGCTCGGTGTCGTACATGTTCAGCCGCAAGGGTGTCGTCATCGTCCCCAAGGGCGAGCTGACCGAGGACGACGTGCTCGGCGCCGTCCTGGACGCGGGCGCCGAGGAGGTCAACGACCTCGGCGAGTCCTTCGAGGTGATCAGCGAGGCCACCGACCTGGTCGCGGTCCGCACCGCCCTCCAGGACGCCGGGATCGACTACGACTCCGCGGAGTCCAGCTTCGTGCCGTCCGTCCAGGTCGAACTGGACGAGGACGGCGCCAAGAAGATCTTCAAGCTGATCGACGCGCTGGAGGACAGCGACGACGTGCAGAACGTCTTCGCCAACTTCGACGTCAGCGACGAGATCATGGAGAAGGTCGACGCCTGAGCCGAGGCGCGTTCCTCGCTCGTCGTCGTGGACCTCGTCCGTCCTCCCTTCATGTCGGGCCGCCGCGTTGTCGGTGGCACCCGATAGCCTGCACGAACAGGCGGGCGAAGGGAGGGCGCGTGCGCGTACTGGGGGTCGACCCGGGACTGACCCGGTGCGGTGTCGGCGTGGTCGAGGGGGTCGCCGGCCGGCCGCTCACCATGGTCTCCGTCGGCGTCGTCCGCACACCGCCGGAGGCCGACCTGGGCCATCGCCTGGTCGCCATCGAGCAGGGCCTCGAAGAATGGCTGGATCTGCACCGGCCCGAATACGTCGCCGTGGAGCGGGTGTTCAGCCAGCACAACGTGCGCACGGTGATGGGAACCGCCCAGGCCAGCGCCGTCGCCATGCTCTGCGCCGCCCGCCGCGGCATCCCCGTCGCCCTGCACACCCCCAGCGAGGTCAAGGCCGCCGTCACCGGTTCCGGCCGCGCCGACAAGGCCCAGGTCGGCGCCATGGTCACCCGGCTGCTCCGGCTCGACGCGCCGCCCAGGCCCGCCGACGCCGCCGACGCCCTCGCCCTCGCCATCTGCCACATCTGGCGCGCCCCCGCCCAGAACCGGCTGCAGCAGGCCGTCGCCCTGCAGGCGGCCAGAGCATCGAAAGGCCGTAGCGCATGATCGCCTTCGTCAGCGGACCGGTCGCCGCCCTCGCCCCCGACTCCGCGGTCGTCGAGGTGGGCGGGATCGGCATCGCCGTCCAGTGCACGCCGAACACGCTCTCCGGGCTGCGCGCGGGCCAGCACGCCAAGCTGGCCACCTCCCTGGTGGTCCGCGAGGACTCGCTCACCTTGTACGGCTTCGCCGACGACGACGAGCGCCAGACCTTCGAGTTGTTGCAGACCGCGAGCGGCGTCGGCCCCCGCCTCGCCCAGGCGATGCTGGCCGTGCACTCCCCGGACGCCCTGCGCCGGGCCGTCTCCACCGGCGACGAGAAGGCACTCACCGCCGTCCCCGGCATCGGCAAGAAGGGCGCCCAGAAACTCCTGCTGGAGCTCAAGGACCGCCTCGGTGAGCCGGTCGGCGCCCCGGCCGCGGGCACCACGGCCGGCAGCGTCGGCTGGCGCGACCAGTTGCACGCCGCGCTGGTCGGCCTCGGGTACGCCACCCGTGAGGCCGACGAGGCGGTGGCCGCCGTGACCCCGCAGGCGGAGGCCGCCGAGGGCGCCCCGCAGGTCGGCCAGTTGCTGAGAGCCGCCCTGCAGACCCTGAACCGAGCCCGCTGACCGACCCGACCCCGAGGCACACCACATGAACTGGGACGACCCGACCGACGCCGCCGCCCCCGAGCGGCTGGTGGCCTCCGTCGCCGATCGCGAGGACCAGGCCGTCGAGGCCGCCCTGCGCCCCAAGGACCTGGGCGAGTTCATCGGCCAGGAGAAGGTCCGCGAACAGCTCGACCTCGTGCTGCGCGCGGCACGCGCGCGTGGCGCCACCGCCGACCACGTGCTGCTGTCCGGCGCCCCCGGCCTCGGCAAGACCACCCTCTCCATGATCATCGCGGCCGAGATGGGCGCCCCCATCCGCATCACCTCCGGCCCCGCCATCCAGCACGCCGGCGACCTGGCCGCGATCCTGTCCTCCCTGCAGGAGGGCGAGGTCCTCTTCCTCGACGAGATCCACCGCATGTCCCGGCCCGCCGAGGAGATGCTGTACATGGCGATGGAGGACTTCCGCGTCGACGTCATCGTCGGCAAGGGCCCCGGCGCCACCGCCATCCCCCTCGAACTCCCGCCGTTCACCCTGGTCGGCGCCACCACCCGGGCGGGCCTGCTGCCGCCCCCGCTGCGCGACCGCTTCGGCTTCACCGCGCACATGGAGTTCTACGAGCCCGCCGAACTGGAGCGCGTCATCCACCGCTCGGCCGGCCTGCTCGACGTCGAGATCGAGGGCCCCGGCGCCGCCGAGATCGCCGGCCGCTCCCGCGGCACGCCCCGCATCGCCAACCGCCTGCTGCGCCGCGTGCGCGACTACGCGCAGGTCAAGGCCGACGGCTTGGTCACCAGGGACATCGCCGCGGCCGCCCTCGCGGTCTACGAGGTCGACGCCCGCGGCCTCGACCGCCTCGACCGCGCCGTGCTGGAGGCGCTGCTGAAGCTGTTCGGCGGCGGCCCCGTCGGCCTGTCCACGCTCGCCGTCGCCGTGGGAGAGGAGCGGGAGACCGTCGAGGAGGTCGCCGAGCCCTTCCTGGTACGGGAGGGCCTGCTCGCCCGCACCCCGCGCGGACGGGTCGCGACGCCCGCCGCATGGGCGCATCTCGGCCTCACCCCGCCCGGCTCGTCGACCGTGGGAAACGGACAACAGGACCTGTTCGGGACGTGACGCCTTTCTCACGGCGCGGGCATTGGCCGGAGCAGGAACCCAGGTGCCATGCTGAGCGTTGTTCCCTGCGCGTGGACTCGCTTAGACTCCGCCGATGCCGCCGTTGTCGACGGCATACATACCCCCATCCAACAGGCCGCTGTCCGCCGCGGTCGTGCGAAGGAAATTCCGTCCCGTGAATAACATCGGCATGCTCCTCCCGTTCATCGTGCTCATCGGGGCCATGTTCCTCATGACCCGTTCGGCCAAGCGCAAGCAGCAGCAGGCCGCGCAGATGCGAAACGAGATGCAGCCCGGCAGCGGCGTCCGCACCATCGGGGGCATGTACGCGACGGTCAAGGAGGTCAACGAGGAGACCGTCCTCCTCGACGCCGGTCCGGGCGTCGAGCTCCTCTTCGCGAAGAACTCCATCGGTGCCGTCCTCACCGACGACGAGTACAACCGCATCGTCCACGGCATCGAGCACGACCTGAAGTCCGACGCCGACGTCGTCCCCGACGACGCCTCCTCCCTCACCGAGACCGACGACTCCGCCGACGAAGCTGCCGCCGCCTCCGACGACAAGTCCGTCGACCTCGGCAAGAAGGACGCGCCCGAGGAGCCGGCCGACGAGACCCCGGCCGCCGAGGCGAAGTCGGACGATCCGAAGAAGACCGACGGCGACTCCGACGCGAAGTAGCCGTGCCCCGGGGCGCGCGGACAGGCACCGCGCGCCCCGGATCATGCGCGGCTCGCACGGGATCCCGACACCATGTCATGGCCGCCCGCCCGCAGATCCGGCGCGCGGCGGCCCGAGAGGGAGTACGAGAAGGTGGCAGCACCTAAGAGGGGCCGTATCGCGAGCGCCCAGAGCAAACCATGGCGCTCGCTAGCCCTCATCCTGATCGCCATCGTGGCGCTCACCGCAGGGATGTTCGCCTCCGGGCACACCACCCCGCGTCTCGGCATCGACCTGGCCGGCGGCACGAGCATCACGCTGCGGGCGGTCGCCGAGCCGGGCCAGGCGTCCGCGATCAACAAGACCAACATGGACACCGCGGTGGAGATCATGAACCGCCGTGTCAACGGTCTTGGCGTCTCGGAGGCCGAGGTTCAGACCCAGGGTGACAAGAACATCATCGTCAACATCCCCAAGGGCACGAACTCGAAGGAGGCACGGCAGCAGGTCGGCACCACCGCCAAGCTGTACTTCCGCCCGGTGATCGCGACCGAGAGTTCCGGTGGCGCCGCCACGGCCAGCCCGTCGCCGAGCGTCTCCAGCAGCGCCTCGGGCAAGGCGACCGAAAAGGCGACGGACAAGTCCACCTCGTCGGCCACTCCCTCGGCCTCCTCGACCTCCCAGGGCCGCGCCGTCACCGACGCGCTCAAGGCGGACTCGTCCCCGAGCGCCAGCGCCAGCGCGAGTGCGAGCGCGTCCTCCAGCGCCTCTCCGTCCGCGAGCGGCAGCACAGCCACCAGCAAGCTCGAAGCGCAGTACGCCGCGCTCGACTGCAGCAAGAAGTCCGTCCGCGCCAAGGCCGGCAAGGGCGCCAAGCCCACCGAGCCCACCGTCGCCTGCGGCGAGACCTCGCCGGGCCAGTGGCAGAAGTACGTCCTCGGCCCCGCCGAGGTCGACGGCACCGACGTCAAGAAGGCGCAGGCCGTCTTCAACACGCAGACCGCCGCCGGGTGGACCGTCACCATGGACTTCACGTCCAAGGGCACCAAGAAGTTCGGCGACGTCACCGGCAAGCTGGCCAAGAACCAGCCCCCGCAGAACCAGTTCGCCATCGTCCTGGACGGCGACGTCGTCTCCGACCCCCGCGTCAACGAGGCGCTGACCGGCGGCAACGCGGAGATCTCCGGCAACTTCAGCCAGGAGGAGGCCCAGAGCCTCGCCAACATGCTGAAGTACGGCGCCCTGCCGCTGACCTTCAAGGAGGACAGCGTCACCACGGTGACCGCCGCGCTCGGCGGTGAGCAGCTGCACGCCGGTCTGATCGCGGGCGCCATCGGCCTCGCCCTGGTCGTCGTCTACCTGCTGGTCTTCTACCGCGGCCTGTCGGTCATCGCGATCCCCTCGCTGCTGGTCTCCGCGCTCCTCACGTACGTGATCATGACGCTGCTCGGCCCGGCCATCGGCTTCGCGCTGAACCTGCCGGCCGTCTGCGGCGCGATCGTCGCCATCGGCATCACCGCGGACTCGTTCATCGTGTTCTTCGAGCGCATCCGCGACGAGATCCGCGAGGGCCGCTCGCTGCGGCCGGCCGTGGAGCGGGCCTGGCCGCGTGCCCGGCGCACCATCCTGGTCTCCGACTTCGTGTCGTTCCTCGCCGCCGCGGTGCTGTTCATCGTCACCGTCGGCAAGGTCCAGGGCTTCGCGTTCACGCTCGGCCTGACCACCGTGCTCGACGTGGTCGTCGTCTTCCTGTTCACCAAGCCGCTGATGACGATCCTCGCGCGCCGGAAGTTCTTCGCGAACGGCCACAAGCTCTCCGGCCTGGACCCCAAGGCCCTGGGCGCCAAGGCGCCGCTGCGCCGCACCCGTCGTCCCGCCCGCCCCGCCGACCCGAAGGAGGCGTGAGATGTCCAAGCTCGGCAGCCTCGGCGCCCGACTGCACCGCGGCGAGGTCGGCTACGACTTCGTCGGCAACCGCAAGCTCTGGTACGGCATCTCGATCCTGATCACCATCACGGCCGTCCTCGGCCTGGCGGTGCGCGGCCTGAACATGGGCATCGAGTTCCAGGGCGGCGCGGTCTTCACCACGCCCAAGAACATGAGCGTCTCCGTCGCCCAGACCGAGACGTTCGCGCAGGACGCCTCCGGTCACGACGCCATCGTCCAGAAGCTCGGCGACGGCAGCCTGCGCATCCAGATCGCCGGCATCGACACCGACAAGTCGGACCGCATCAAGGACCAGCTGGCCAAGGACCTCAAGGTCAACACGGAGAAGATCAACGCCGACCTGGTCGGCCCGAGCTGGGGCGACCAGATCGCCAACAAGGCCTGGCAGGGCCTGGCGATCTTCATGATCCTCGTGGTGATCTACCTGGCGATCGCCTTCGAGTGGCGCATGGCGGTCGCGGCGCTCGTCGCACTGATCCACGACATCACCATCACCACCGGCATCTACGCCCTCGTCGGCTTCGAGGTCACGCCGGGCACGGTGATCGGTCTGCTGACGATCCTCGGTTACTCGCTCTACGACACGGTCGTCGTCTTCGACAGCCTCAAGGAGCAGACGAAGGACATCACCAAGCAGACCCGCTGGACGTACAGCGATGTCGCCAACCGCTCCATCAACGGCACCCTGATGCGTTCCATCAACACCACGGTGGTCGCGCTGCTGCCGGTCGCGGGCCTGCTGTTCATCGGCGGCGGCGTCCTCGGCGCGGGCATGCTGAACGACATCTCGCTGTCGCTGTTCGTCGGTCTCGCGGCGGGCGCGTACTCCTCGATCTTCATCGCCACGCCCCTGGTCGCCGACCTCAAGGAGCGCGAGCCGCAGATGAAGGCGCTCAAGAAGCGCGTCCTCGCCAAGCGCGCCCAGGCCGCCGCGCAGGGCGAGCCGCTGGAGCCCGAGGACGGCGGCGCGCTCCACGACGACGAGCCCGAGGACGCCGCCCCGGCGGTCGTCGGCCCGCGCAACCAGCCCGCGTCCCGCACCCGGGGCCGCGGCCGCTCCTCGGGCAAGCGCCGATGACCGGCATCGAGGAACTGCTGCTGAGCCGCATCCGTGACGTGGCCGACTACCCGGAGCCGGGGGTGATGTTCAAGGACATCACCCCGCTCCTGGCGGACCCGGCGGCCTTCACGGCGCTCACCGACACCCTCGCCCGGTTCGCCTCCGGCACCGGCGCCACCAAGGTCGTCGGCCTGGAGGCCCGCGGCTTCATCCTCGGCGCCCCGGTCGCCGTCCGCGCCGGCCTGGGCTTCGTCCCGGTACGCAAGGCGGGCAAGCTCCCCGGGGCCACCCTCGCCCAGTCCTACGAGCTGGAGTACGGCTCGGCGGAGATCGAGGTGCACGCCGAGGACCTCACCGCCGAGGACCGCGTCCTGATCGTCGACGACGTCCTCGCCACCGGCGGCACCGCGGAGGCGTCCATCCAGCTCATCCGCAGGGCCGGCGCCGAGGTCGCGGGCCTCGCCGTCCTGATGGAGCTCGGCTTCCTCGGCGGCCGCACCCGCCTGGAGCCCGCGCTCGGCAGCGCTCCGCTGGAGGCGCTGCTCGTGGTCTGAACGCCCTTGCCGGGCAACGGGGCGGGTGCCGGAGGAATCCGGCGCCCGCCCCGTGCGTTTCCCTGGTGTACGGCCCTCACAGTGGCCTGACGGCGATCCTCAGGCCCAGGATCGCTACCATGGGATCTCCGGAGCCTGACCGGGGACCCGGATCGCGCACGAGGAGTCCTCTTGCCAGACGAGGCCCAGCACCTGACCGCCGCCAAGCCCGAGTCCGCCTCGGCAGCCGCGGCGAAGCCCGCGCCGAACACGCCGCACGCGAAGAACGACACCCGCGGGCCGGTCGAAGGCGCCGTCACGCCCGTCGACAAGCCGGCCGACCACGCGCGCCCCAAGCCCGCCCCCGCGGAGCGCACCCAGACGGCCCCCGCCGTCCGCCCGAACGCCGGCCCGCCCGCCCGCAGCGGCTCCTCCAACCGCGTCCGCGCCCGCCTCGCCCGCCTCGGAGTCCAGCGCTCCAACCCCTACAACCCGGTGCTGGAGCCGCTGCTGCGGATAGTGCGCAGCAACGACCCGAAGATCGAGACGGCCACGCTCCGCCAGATCGAGAACGCCTACCAGGTGGCCGAGCGCTGGCACCGCGGACAGAAGCGCAAGAGCGGCGACCCGTACATCACGCACCCGCTCGCGGTGACCACCATCCTCGCCGAGCTGGGCATGGATCCGGCCACCCTGATGGCGGGCCTGCTGCACGACACCGTCGAGGACACCGAGTACGGCCTCGACCAGCTGCGCCGCGACTTCGGCGACCAGGTCGCCCTCCTCGTCGACGGCGTCACCAAGCTGGACAAGGTCAAGTTCGGCGAGGCCGCCCAGGCCGAGACCGTGCGCAAGATGGTCGTCGCCATGGCCAAGGACCCCCGCGTCCTGGTCATCAAGCTCGCCGACCGCCTGCACAACATGCGCACCATGCGCTACCTCAAGCGCGAGAAGCAGGAGAAGAAGGCCCGCGAGACCCTCGAGATCTACGCGCCGCTCGCCCACCGCCTGGGCATGAACACCATCAAGTGGGAGCTGGAGGACCTCGCCTTCGCGATCCTCTACCCCAAGATGTACGACGAGATCGTCCGCCTGGTCGCCGAGCGCGCCCCCAAGCGCGACGAGTACCTCGCCATAGTGACCGACGAGGTGCAGCAGGACCTGCGCGCCGCCCGCATCAAGGCGACCGTCACCGGCCGCCCGAAGCACTACTACAGCGTCTACCAGAAGATGATCGTCCGCGGCCGCGACTTCGCGGAGATCTACGACCTGGTCGGCATCCGCGTCCTCGTCGACACCGTCCGCGACTGCTACGCGGCACTGGGCACCGTCCACGCCCGCTGGAACCCGGTTCCGGGGCGGTTCAAGGACTACATCGCGATGCCCAAGTTCAACATGTACCAGTCGCTGCACACGACGGTGATCGGCCCCAACGGCAAGCCGGTCGAACTCCAGATCCGCACGTTCGACATGCACCGCCGCGCCGAGTACGGCATCGCCGCGCACTGGAAGTACAAGCAGGAGGCCGTCGCCGGCGCCTCGAAGGTGCGCACCGACGCGCCCCGCACGTCCGCCAAGGACAAGGACGCCATCAACGACATGGCGTGGCTGAGGCAGCTGCTGGACTGGCAGAAGGAGACCGAGGACCCCAGCGAGTTCCTGGAGTCCCTGCGCTTCGACCTGTCCCGCAACGAGGTCTTCGTCTTCACCCCCAAGGGTGACGTCATAGCGCTCCCGGCCGGGGCCACCCCGGTCGACTTCGCGTACGCCGTCCACACCGAGGTCGGCCACCGCACGATAGGAGCACGGGTCAACGGCCGCCTCGTACCGCTGGAGTCGACGCTCGACAACGGCGACCTGGTCGAGGTCTTCACCTCCAAGGCAGCCGGCGCCGGCCCCTCCCGCGACTGGCTCGGCTTCGTCAAGTCGCCGCGCGCCCGCAACAAGATCCGGGCCTGGTTCTCCAAGGAGCGCCGCGACGAGGCGATCGAGCAGGGCAAGGACGCCATCGTCCGCGCCATGCGCAAGCAGAACCTGCCGATCCAGCGCATCCTGACCGGCGACTCGCTGGTCACGCTCGCGCACGAGATGCGCTACTCCGACATCTCCGCGCTGTACGCGGCGATCGGCGAGGGCCACGTCTCCGCGCAGAACATCGTGCAGAAGCTCGTCCAGGCGCTCGGCGGCGAGGAGGCGGCCACCGAGGAGATCGACGAGTCGGTCCCGCCGACCCGCAGCCGCAAGCGCCGCGCCAGCTCCGACCCCGGCGTCATCGTCAAGGGCGTCGAGGACGTGTGGGTCAAGCTCGCCCGCTGCTGCACGCCCGTGCCGGGCGACCCGATCATCGGTTTCGTCACGCGGGGCAGCGGCGTATCGGTTCACCGCAGCGACTGCGTCAACGTGGAGTCACTGTCCCGGGAGCCCGAGCGCATCCTCGACGTCGAGTGGGCGCCCACGCAGTCCTCGGTCTTCCTGGTCGCCATCCAGGTCGAGGCGCTGGACCGCTCCCGGCTGCTGTCGGACGTCACCCGCGTCCTGTCCGACCAGCACGTCAACATCCTCTCCGCGGCCGTGCAGACCTCCCGCGACCGTGTCGCCACCTCCCGCTTCACCTTCGAGATGGGCGACCCCAAGCACCTCGGGCACGTCCTGAAGGCGGTACGGGGCGTCGAGGGCGTCTACGACGTGTACCGGGTGACGTCGGCCCGCAACAGGTCGTAGAGCAGGACGCGGAAACACACAACGCGGAAGCAGGCGACGAGACGACGAAGAGGGCGCCCGCACCAGGTGCGGGCGCCCTCCTCAGGTGTTCCGGCGGCTCAGCCGCCGAACTCCTGCAGGCCCTTCAGAGCCTGGTCCAGCAGCGCCTGACGGCCCTCCAGCTCGCGCTCCAGCTTGTCGGCCTTGGCCGTGTTGCCCTGGGCGCGTGCCTGCTCGATCTGGCCCCGGAGCTTGTCCACGGCCGCCTGCAGCTGGCCGGTGAGGCCCTCGGCACGCGCGCGTGCCTCCGGGTTCGTCCGGCGCCACTCGGCGTCCTCCGCCTCCTGGATGGCCCGCTCGACGGCGTGCATCCGGCCCTCGACCCGCGGACGCGCGTCCCGCGGCACGTGACCGATGGCCTCCCAGCGCTCGTTGATCGAGCGGAAGGCGGCGCGGGCGGCCTTCAGATCCGTCACCGGGAGCAGCTTCTCGGCCTCCTCGGCCAGCCCCTCCTTCAGCTTCAGGTTCTCGCCCTGCTCGGCGTCCCGCTCGGCGAAGACCGAGCTGCGGGCGGCGAAGAACACGTCCTGGGCGCCGCGGAAGCGGTTCCACAGGTCGTCCTCGTGCTCGCGCTGGGCGCGGCCCGCCGCCTTCCACTCCGCCATCAGCTCGCGGTAACGGGCGGCCGTCGGCCCCCAGTCCGTCGACCCGGACAGCGCCTCGGCCTCCGAGACCAGCCGCTCCTTGATCCTGCGGGCGTCCTCGCGCTGCGCGTCCAGCGACGCGAAGTGGGCCTTGCGGCGCTTGGAGAACGCCGACCGGGCGTGCGAGAAGCGGTGCCACAGCTCGTCGTCCGACTTGCGGTCCAGCCGCGGCAGACCCTTCCAGGTGTCCACCAGCGCCCGCAGCCGCTCGCCGGCCGCCCGCCACTGGTCGGACTGCGCCAGCTGCTCCGCCTCCTCGACCAGCGCCTCCTTGGCGTGCCGAGCCTCGTCGGACTGCTTGGCGCGCTGCTGCTTGCGCTCCTCACGACGCGCCTCGACGGTCCGGACGAGGCCGTCCAGACGCGTACGCAGGGCGTCCAGATCACCGACCGCGTGATGGGCGTCGAGCTGCTCACGGATGTGCTCGATCGCCGCCAGCGCGTCCTTCGCGGACAGGTCGGTGGTCTTCACTCGCTTCTCGAGGAGGCCGATCTCGACAACCAGGCCCTCGTACTTGCGCTCGAAATAGGCCAGCGCCTCCTCGGGGGAGCCCGCCTGCCAGGAACCGACGACCTGCTCGCCGTCGGCCGTACGCACGTACACGGTCCCCGTCTCGTCGACGCGGCCCCACGGGTCGCTGCTCACAGCGCCTCCTCCACATGATGCCGACGGGAGGTCTCAGCGCCCCCGGGCATCGTCCACAGTTTCGTCACGGCCAACATAGGCGACCGGCGGGTTGCCTGTCCGCATCCCGCGCGACCGAAATTCCGCACTTCGGGGTCGGGATGGCTCAGGATTTCGTGACCGTCGCCTTGTCGATCACGACCGTCGCATTCGGGGCCCCGTCGCCCGCGCCCGTGCTCTCGCCGGCCGCGGCGATTTTCTTCAGTACCTTCATCCCGGAGGCCGAAACCGTACCGAACGGGGTGTAACTCGGCGGGAGCTGGCTGTCCTGGTAGACGAGGAAGAACTGGCTGCCGCCGGTGTGCTTCTGCCCGGTGTTCGCCATCGCCACGGTGCCCGCCGGGTAGACGTTGTTCTTCAGGCTCTTGTCCTTCAGGTTCTCGTCCGGGATGGTGTAGCCGGGACCACCGCTGCCGCTGCCCGTCGGGTCGCCGCACTGCAGCACGTAGATGCCGTTGGTGGTGAGCCGGTGGCACTTCGTGTGGTCGAAGTAGCCCTTGCCGGCCAGGAAGTCGAAGGAATTCACGGTGTGCGGGGCCGCCGACGCCTTCAGCGCGATGTCGATCTCACCGCACGTCGTGGCGAGCTTCATCGTGTACTTCGCCGACTCGTCGATGGTCATGGCCGGCTCCTTCTTCCAGCTCATCTTCTCCACCGACCCCTTGGCCGCCTTCTCGCACGGGTCCGGCGCCTTGCTGGGCGCGGAGGCGCTCGGGCTGGCCTTGGAGCTCGCGTCGGACTTGTCGTCGTTCTTCAGGACCCCGGTCGTGTACAGCGCCAGGCTGCCGATGACGACGACGCCGAGCACCGACGCGATCACGGAGTTGCGGACGCGCGCCTTGCGCCGCGCCTCCGTGCGCCGCTGCTGCTGCCGCAAGAACTTCTCCCGCGCGAGCTGCCGCTTTCGCTGTTCCTGGGTGACCACGGGGTTATCTCCTCATGCGTCTGGTACGCCGACTGGGACGCGTGCGACTGGTGAGCCGACCGCCTGCGTGTGCCCCGTACCGTATATGGGTTCGCTGAGGATTCGGCAGCGCCGGTAGGCTTCGACGACAGGCGCGACCACCGAAAAGCGCCCCCGTACCGACACAAACGAAGGACGATCGTGCTCATTGCCGGGTTCCCCGCCGGTGCCTGGGGGACGAACTGTTACCTCGTCGCCCCCGCCGCCGGTGAGGAGTGCGTGATCATCGACCCGGGCCACCAGGCCGCCGCGGGAGTCGAAGAGGCGCTGAAGAAGCATCGGCTCAAGCCCGTCGCCGTCGTCCTCACCCACGGCCACCTCGACCACGTGGCCTCGGTCGTCCCGGTGTGCGGCGCGCACGACGTGCCCGCCTGGATCCACCCCGCGGATCGCTACATGATGAGCGACCCCGAGAAGGCGCTCGGCCGTTCCATCGGAATGCCGCTGATGGGCGAGCTGACGGTGGGGGAGCCGGACGACGTCAGGGAGCTGGCCGACGGCGCGGAGCTCTCGCTCGCCGGGATGGGCTTCTCCGTCGCGCACGCCCCGGGCCATACCAAGGGGTCGGTGACCTTCCGGATGCCCGAGACCGCGGACGTCCCGCAGGTCTTCTTCTCGGGCGATCTGCTCTTCGCCGGCTCCATCGGACGCACCGACCTGCCCGGCGGCGACATGGCCGAGATGCTCGACTCGCTGGCCCGCGTGTGCCTGCCGCTCGACGACTCGACCGTGGTGCTGTCCGGCCACGGCCCCCAGACGACCATCGGCCAGGAGCGCGCCACCAACCCGTACCTGCGGCAACTGGCCGCGGGCAGCCGGGGCCCCGGTGCCCAGCCCGCTCCCCGACGAGGAATGTGACGAGAGACCTTCCGTGAGCACCTTCAAGGCCCCCAAGGGCACGTACGACCTGATCCCGCCGGACAGCGCCAAGTACCTGGCCGTCCGCGAGGCGATCGCCGCGCCCCTGCGCGGCGCCGGTTACGGATACATCGAGACGCCCGGCTTCGAGAGCGTGGAGCTCTTCGCACGCGGTGTCGGCGAGTCGACCGACATCGTGACCAAGGAGATGTACGCCTTCGAGACCAAGGGCGGCGACAAGCTCGCCCTGCGTCCCGAGGGCACGGCCTCCGTGCTGCGCGCCGCGCTGGAGGCGAACCTGCACAAGGCGGGCAACCTCCCGGTCAAGCTCTGGTACTCCGGCTCCTACTACCGCTACGAGCGCCCGCAGAAGGGCCGCTACCGGCACTTCTCCCAGGTCGGCGCCGAGGCGATCGGCGCGGAGGACCCGGCGCTGGACGCCGAGCTGATCATCCTCGCCGACCAGGCGTACCGCTCGCTGGGCCTGAGCCACTTCCGCATCCTGCTCAACAGCCTGGGCGACAAGGAGTGCCGGCCGGTGTACCGGGCCGCGCTGCAGGACTTCCTGCGCGGACTGGACCTCGACGAGGACACCCTGCGCCGCGCGGAGATCAACCCGCTGCGCGTCCTGGACGACAAGCGCCCGGACGTGCAGAAGCAGCTGACCGACGCCCCGCTGCTGCGCGACTACCTCTGCGACGCCTGCAAGGCGTACCACGAGGAGGTCCGCGAGCTGATCACCGCCGCGGGCGTCGCCTTCGAGGACGACCCCAAGCTGGTGCGCGGCCTGGACTACTACACGCGCACCACCTTCGAGTTCGTCCACGACGGTCTCGGCTCGCAGTCCGCGGTGGGCGGCGGCGGCCGCTACGACGGACTGTCGGAGATGATCGGCGGCCCCGCCCTGCCGTCCGTCGGCTGGGCACTCGGCGTCGACCGCACCGTGCTCGCCCTGGAGGCCGAGGGCGTGGAACTCGCGCTGCCCTCCACCACCAGCGTGTTCGCCGTCCCGCTCGGCGAGGACGCCCGCCGCGTGCTGTTCGGCAAGGTCACCGAGCTGCGCAAGGTCGGCATCGCCGCCGACTTCTCCTACGGCCACAAGGGCCTCAAGGGCGCGATGAAGAACGCCAACCGCAGCGGCGCCCGCTACACGATCGTGGCCGGCGAACGCGACCTCGCCGAGGGCGTCGTCCAGCTCAAGGACATGGAGTCCGGCGAGCAGGCGGCGATCGGGGTCAACGAGATCGTGGCCGAGCTGGAGTCCAGGCTCGGCTAGCACGGACCCCTCCGGCGCGACGGCGGCATCCGCGGACGTCAACTCCGCGGGTGCCGGTTCGTCCGTGCTGATGATCCCGCCGGTCCCGCCGATTCCGCGCGCGGGCGCCGGATGCCCTGCGGCATCGGCCGGAACCGAACGGTCGGGGGCCTGCCCGCGCACGTCCTTATGCCCACCGAACGGTGAACGGGGCGTGCGGTACGGCACAATGGCCCTGCCCGAAGAAGGTCCAGTCCCCGAGCAGACGGAATCGGCGTGATGAGCAAGACGACAGTCAAAGACGTCTCCACGGAGCCCGAGCCCGAGCCGCCGGCGGAGCGCAGCGCGGCGGAACCGCGGACGGCGGGCGGCAGCCGTGCCTTCGCCGTCCTGCTGCTGATCACCGGCGCGGCCGGCCTGCTCGCCTCGTGGGTCATCACGATCGACAAGTTCAAGCTCCTCGAGGCCAAGGTCGCGGGCAAGACCTTCACCCCCGGCTGCAGCCTCAACCCCGTCGTCTCCTGCGGCAGCGTCATGGAGAGCAAGCAGGCCGCCGCCTTCGGGTTCCCCAACCCGATGCTCGGCCTGGTCTGCTACGGCATCGTGATCTGCGTCGCCATGAGCCTGTTCGCCCGCGCCCGCTTCCCGCGCTGGTACTGGCTCACCTTCAACGCCGGCACCCTCTTCGGCGTCGGCTTCTGCGCCTGGCTGATGTTCCAGTCGCTGTACCGGATCAACGCCCTGTGCCTGTGGTGCAACCTGGCCTGGGTCGCGACGATCATCATGTTCTGGTACGTGACCTCGTTCAACGTGCGCAACGGCTTCCTGCCCGCGCCGAAATGGCTCAAGGGCTTCTTCGGCGAGTTCACCTGGGTCCTGCCGGTGCTGCACATCGGCATCATCGGCATGCTGATCCTGACCCGCTGGTGGGACTTCTGGACCAGCTGACCGGCCCGAAGGGATTGTCGGTGCGGTGATTTAGGGTTTGGGACGTGGAGCCCGACCTGTTCACCGCCGCAGCAGAAGAACGCCAGGAGAAGGATCCGGCAGCGAGCCCGCTGGCCGTGCGGATGCGTCCGCGCACCCTCGACGAGGTGGTGGGTCAGCAGCACCTGCTGAAGCCGGGCTCGCCGCTGCGCAGACTGGTCGGCGAGGGCGGTGGCGAGGGACGGGTGGGACCCGCGGGGCCCTCCTCGGTGATCCTCTGGGGCCCGCCCGGCACCGGCAAGACGACCCTGGCCTACGTCGTCTCCAAGGCCACC
The DNA here is from genome assembly GCF_055569945.1 of Streptomyces sp. NPDC031340. NCBI lineage: Bacteria > Bacillati > Actinomycetota > Actinomycetes > Kitasatosporales > Streptomycetaceae > Streptomyces > Streptomyces sp. NPDC031340. Next base: position 13,630 of record NZ_JBVIIE010000013.1, on the reverse strand, counting down.
GACAAGCGCTTCGTGGAACTGTCGGCCATCACCGCGGGCGTCAAGGAGGTCCGCGCGGTCATCGACGGCGCCCGCCGCGCCACCGGCGGCTACGGCAAGGAGACCGTCCTCTTCCTCGACGAGATCCACCGCTTCTCCAAGGCCCAGCAGGACTCCCTGCTGCCCGCGGTCGAGAACCGCTGGGTGACGCTGATCGCGGCGACCACCGAGAACCCGTACTTCTCGGTGATCTCCCCGCTGCTGTCCCGCTCCCTGCTGCTGACCCTCGAACCGCTCACCGACGACGACCTGCGCGGCCTGCTGCGCCGCGCCGTCGGCGACGAGCGCGGCCTGAAGGGCGCCGTCGCGCTCCCCGAGGACACCGAGGAGCACCTGCTGCGCATCGCCGGCGGCGACGCCCGCCGCGCCCTGACCGCACTCGAGGCCGCCGCCGGGGCCACGCTCGACAAGGGCGAGACGGAGATCGGCCTGCGCACCCTGGAGGAGACGGTCGACCGGGCGGCGGTGAAGTACGACCGCGACGGCGACCAGCACTACGACGTCGCCAGCGCCCTCATCAAGTCCATTCGCGGCTCCGACGTCGACGCGGCGCTGCACTACCTCGCCCGCATGATCGAGGCCGGCGAGGACCCCCGCTTCATCGCCCGCCGCCTGATGATCTCCGCGAGTGAGGACATCGGCCTGGCCGACCCGAACGCCCTGCCGATCGCGGTCGCCGCCGCCCAGGCCGTCGCCATGATCGGGTTCCCCGAGGCCGCCCTCACCCTCAGCCACGCCACCATCGCCCTCGCCCTGGCCCCCAAGTCCAACTCCGCGACGACCGCGATCGGCGCCGCCATGGGCGACGTGCGCAAGGGACTGGCGGGCCCGGTGCCGCGCCACCTGCGCGACGGCCACTACAAGGGCGCCGCCGAACTGGGGCACGCGCAGGGCTACGTGTACCCGCACGACCTGCCCGAGGGCATCGCCCAGCAGCAGTACGCCCCGGACGCCCTCAAGGACCGCGAGTACTACACCCCGACCCGGCACGGCGCCGAGGCACGGTACGCGGACGCGGTCGAGTGGACCCGCAAGCACCTGGGTCGAAAGCGGTCCTGAACGCCCTGTAGGATTCGCCGTAGCGCTGAGTCCCGCGCAGTCAGAGCGGGACAGTCAGCCGGAGCCCCGGTCCTTCGGGGGCGGGCTCCAGGAGCGTCGCGCACCGTCGAACGGTGTCGCGGGCAGCCCACCACCACCCGGGATCCCGGGAGGGGCGGTGGGCCACTCGCGTGCTGCACATAGTGCCCAGACCAGGGGAGCGGCTGCCCGCAAGGTCCCACGCGGACCTGACGGGTCTCCCCGGCTGCGGATGCGACCTCCCTCGACTCTGACAAGCCGAACACCAGGAAAAGAGAGACAGTGGCGAACCAGTCCCGCCCCAAGGTCAAGAAGTCGCGTGCGCTCGGCATCGCGCTGACCCCGAAGGCCGTCAAGTACTTCGAGGCCCGCCCCTACCCGCCGGGTGAGCACGGCCGTGGCCGCAAGCAGAACTCGGACTACAAGGTCCGTCTGCTCGAGAAGCAGCGTCTGCGCGCGCAGTACGACGTGTCCGAGCGCCAGCTCGTCCGCGCCTACGAGCGTGCCTCCAAGGTTCAGGGCAAGACCGGTGAGGCCCTGATCATCGAGCTCGAGCGCCGTCTCGACGCCCTGGTCCTGCGTTCGGGCATCGCCCGCACCATCTACCAGGCCCGCCAGATGGTCGTCCACGGCCACATCGAGGTCAACGGCCAGAAGGTCGACAAGCCCTCGTTCCGCGTCCGTCCCGACGACGTCGTGATGGTCCGCGAGCGCAGCCGCGAGAAGACCCTCTTCGCGATCGCCCGCGAGGGCGGCTTCGCCCCCGACGGCGAGACCCCGCGCTACCTCCAGGTGAACCTCAAGGCCCTGGCGTTCCGCCTGGACCGCGAGCCGAACCGCAAGGAGATCCCGGTGATCTGCGACGAGCAGCTCGTCGTCGAGTACTACGCCCGCTGATCACCGGCAGGCCGTAGCACCTCAGCCCGCCGTCTCCCCACCTCTCCGGGTGGGCGAGGCGGCGGGTTCCTGCGTCTCCAGGGCCCCCGCGACCGCAGGTTCCCGCGTCTCCCGGGCCGGCCCGCCCGCGGGCCGCCGCACGCCGCGCAACTTGCCCTCCCGCGAGCGGGAAACCGGTACGGAGCGGCGCCCCCGGCGCGATAGGCTCGGTACGACTTTCCCGATGTTCAGGCACGTTTCAGGGAGCAGGTGCACACGGTGTCCGGTGGCGAGGTGGCCGGGATCCTGGTGGCCGTCTTCTGGGCGATCCTGGTCTCCTTCCTCGCCGCCGCACTGGTGAGGCTGGCCCAGACGCTGAAGGCGACCACCAAGCTCGTGGCGGACGTGACCGATCAGGCGGTCCCGCTGCTGGCCGACGCCTCCGCGGCGGTGCGTTCCGCGCAGACCCAGATCGACCGGGTCGACGCGATCGCCTCCGACGTCCAGGAGGTCACGGCGAACGCCTCGGCGCTGTCGACCACCGTCGCCTCCACCTTCGGCGGCCCGCTGGTCAAGGTCGCGGCCTTCGGCTACGGGGTGCGCCGGGCCCTGGGCGGCGGCAAGGAGGACGTGCCCGCCAGGACGTCGAGGCGTACCGTGATCGTGGGCCGCACCGTCCCGGCCGCGCGGCGGGGCAGACGAAACGTCCGCGAGAACCTCCGTGAGAATCTCCGCGGAAAGAAGGACTAGGTCAGGGATGTTCCGCCGTACGTTCTGGTTCACCACAGGCGTGGCCGCCGGGGTGTGGGCCACCACCAAGGTCAACCGCAAGCTGAAGCAGTTGAGCCCGGAGAGCCTCGCCGTGACCGCGGCCAACAAGGCGCTCGACGCGGGTCACCGCATCAAGGACCGCGCGGTCGGCTTCGCGCTCGACGTCCGCGACAACATGGCGCAGCGGGAGGCCGAACTGGGCGACGCGCTCGGGATCGACGCGAATCCCGAACTGCCGGCGCCCCGGCGCTACCCCGCCATCGAGAACCGCAGCAATCCGAAGCACGTCGACGACACGACGTACCAGACGTACTCGTACAACCGGAATGAGGACCACTGATGGAGTCGGCCGAGATTCGCCGCCGCTGGCTGAGCTTCTTCGAGGAGCGCGGGCACACCGTCGTCCCTTCGGCGTCGCTCATCGCGGACGACCCGACTCTGCTCCTCGTCCCGGCCGGCATGGTTCCCTTCAAGCCCTACTTCCTGGGTGAGGTCAAGCCGCCCTTCCCGCGCGCGACGAGCGTGCAGAAGTGCGTGCGCACGCCCGACATCGAAGAGGTCGGCAAGACCACGCGGCACGGCACCTTCTTCCAGATGTGCGGCAACTTCTCCTTCGGCGACTACTTCAAGGAAGGCGCCATCAAGCTCGCCTGGGAGCTGCTCACCACGCCCCAGGGCAAGGGTGGTTACGGCCTGGAGCCGGAGAAGCTCTGGATCACCGTCTACCAGGACGACGACGAGGCCGAGCGGATCTGGCACGAGGTCGTCGGCGTGCCCAAGGAGCGCATCCAGCGCCTGGGCATGAAGGACAACTTCTGGTCCATGGGCGTCCCCGGCCCGTGCGGCCCCTGCTCCGAGATCAACTACGACCGCGGCCCCGAGTTCGGCGCCGAGGGCGGTCCCGCCGTCAACGACGAGCGGTACGTGGAGATCTGGAACCTCGTCTTCATGCAGTACGAGCGCGGCGAGGGCACCGGCAAGGACAACTTCGAGATCCTCGGCGACCTGCCGAGCAAGAACATCGACACGGGCCTCGGCCTGGAGCGGCTCGCCATGATTCTGCAGGGCGTGCAGAACATGTACGAGATCGACACCTCCATGGCCGTGATCGACAAGGCCACCGAGCTGACCGGTGTGGCCTACGGCGACGCCCACGGCTCGGACGTCTCCCTGCGCGTGGTCACCGACCACATGCGCACCGCCACCATGCTCATCGGCGACGGCGTCACCCCCGGCAACGAGGGCCGCGGCTACGTCCTGCGCCGCATCATGCGCCGCGCCATCCGCAACATGCGCCTGCTCGGCGCCACCGGCCCGGTCGTCAAGGATCTCATCGACGTCGTCATCGGCATGATGGGGCAGCAGTACCCGGAGCTGGTCACCGACCGCGAGCGCATCGAGAAGGTCGCCCTCGCCGAGGAGAACGCCTTCCTCAAGACGCTGAAGGCCGGCACCAACATCCTCGACACCGCCGTCACCGAGACCAAGGCCGCCGGCCAGACCGTGCTGCCCGGCGACAAGGCGTTCCTGCTGCACGACACCTGGGGCTTCCCGATCGACCTCACCCTGGAGATGGCCGCCGAGCAGGGCCTCTCCGTGGACGAGGACGGCTTCCGCCGCCTGATGAAGGAGCAGCGGGAGCGCGCCAAGGCCGACGCCCAGGCCAAGAAGACCGGCCACGCCGACCTGGGCGCCTACCGCGAGATCGCCGACGCCGCCGGCGCGACCGAGTTCATCGGCTACACCGACACCGAGGGCGAGTCCACGGTCGTCGGCATCCTCGTCGACGGCCTGTCCTCCCCGGCCGCCACCGAGGGCGACGAGGTCGAGATCGTCCTCGACCGCACCCCGTTCTACGCCGAGGGCGGCGGCCAGATCGGCGACACCGGCCGCATCAGGACCGACTCCGGCGCCGTCATCGAGGTCCGCGACTGCCAGAAGCCGGTGCCGGGCGTCTACGTCCACAAGGGCGTCGTCCAGGTCGGCGAGGTGACGGTGGGCGCCAAGGCGCACGCCGCCATCGACAACCGCCGCCGCAAGGCCATCGCCCGCGCCCACTCGGCCACCCACCTCACCCACCAGGCCCTGCGTGACGCCCTCGGCCCGACGGCCGCCCAGGCCGGCTCCGAGAACCAGCCCGGCCGCTTCCGCTTCGACTTCGGCTCGCCCTCCGCCGTCCCGACGGCCGTGATGACCGACGTCGAGCAGAAGATCAACGAGGTGCTCGCCCGCGACCTCGACGTCCGTGCCGACGTCATGGGCATCGACGAGGCCAAGAAGCAGGGCGCCATCGCCGAGTTCGGCGAGAAGTACGGCGAGCGCGTCCGCGTGGTGACCATCGGCGACTTCTCCAAGGAGCTGTGCGGCGGCACGCACGTGCACAACACCGCCCAGCTGGGTCTGGTGAAGCTGCTCGGCGAGTCCTCCATCGGCTCCGGCGTGCGCCGTATCGAGGCCCTGGTCGGCGTCGACGCCTACAGCTTCCTCGCCCGTGAGCACACGGTCGTCAACCAGCTCACCGAACTGCTCAAGGGCCGCCCGGAGGAGCTGCCGGAGAAGGTCTCCGCCATGCTCGGCAAGCTGAAGGACGCCGAGAAGGAGATCGAGAAGTTCCGCGCGGAGAAGGTGCTCCAGGCCGCCGCCGGTCTCGCCGAGTCCGCCAAGGACGTCCGCGGGGTCGCCGTCGTCACCGGGCAGGTCCCGGACGGCACCACCCCCGACGACCTGCGCAAGCTGGTCCTCGACGTGCGCGGCCGCATCCAGGGCGGACGGGCCGCCGTGGTCGCCCTGTTCACGGTCAACAACGGCAAGCCGCTCACCGTCATCGCCACCAACGAGGCCGCCCGCGAGCGGGGCCTCAAGGCCGGCGACCTGGTCCGCGCCGCCGCCAAGACGCTCGGCGGCGGCGGTGGCGGCAAGCCGGACGTCGCCCAGGGAGGCGGCCAGAACCCGGCCGCGATCGGCGAGGCCGTCGACGCGGTCGAGCGACTCGTGGCGGAAACCGCCAAGTGAGCCCAGCGATGCGCAGGGGCCGCCGACTCGCGATCGACGTCGGGGACGCCCGTATCGGGGTCGCCTCGTGCGACCCCGACGGGATCCTCGCCACCCCCGTGGAGACCGTCCCCGGCCGGGACGTTCCCGCGGCTCACCGCCGGTTGAAGCAACTGGTGGAGGAGTACGAGCCGATCGAGGTCGTCGTCGGCCTCCCGCGCTCCCTCAAGGGGGGCGAGGGGCCGGCGGCCGTCAAGGTCCGCGGCTTCGCCCAGGAACTGGCGCGCATGATCGCGCCCGTTCCGGTCAGGCTCGTCGATGAACGCATGACGACGGTGACGGCCGGCCAAGGACTGCGCGCCTCCGGCGTGAAGTCCAAGAAGGGCCGGGCCGTCATCGACCAGGCGGCCGCGGTGATCATCCTTCAGCAGGCGCTGGAATCCGAACGGGTGTCAGGTAAAGCACCCGGCGAGGGCGTCGAAGTGGTCATCTGATCGCGATACGGTAACGTTCCGCGCGATGCGCCGGTGTTCGAACAGCCGGAGCACAGAGAGAGGCGGGACGGGAACCCGATCTTCCCGGGCCGCGTTGACCGCCGCCTCGCGGCTCTAGGGGATCGATGACTGAGTATGGCCGGGGCCCAGGCTCCGAACCGTGGCATCCCGAGGACCCGCTGTACGGGGACGGCGGATGGGAAGGGCAGCAGGCCCAGGTGGGCCACCACGCTGCGCACGGCGGCCAGCCGCAGCACTACCCGCAGCAGCCGCAGCAGACGCAGTACGGCCACTGGGACGACGGCGGGCAGGCCGTATACGGTCACCCGCCGCAGCAGTACTACCCGCAGTACGACCAGCAGTACGACCAGCAGCAGTACGCAGGGCAGGAGCCACAGCAGTACGACGGCCAGGAACCGCAGCACTACCCGGGCCAGAACCAGCAGCACTACCCGGGCCAGGACCAGCAGCAGCACTACCCGCACCAGGGGCAGCAGCCGTACTACCCGGACCAGGGACAGCAGGCGTACGGCGACGGTCAGGGTCAGCAGGGATACGACAACGGCCAGGGACAGCAGCCGTATGCTGAGGGCGGCTGGGGTGCGGCGCAGCCGCAGGTCCCCTACCCGGCGGACCCCGCGGACGCCTATGGTCATCAGCCCGCCGCGTACGGCGGTGACCAGCCCGACCACTACGGCACTCCGGACGCCTACCCGCCGCCGGAGCCGCCCGCCCGCAGGCAGGCCGAAGCCCAGCCGCAGACCGACTGGGACCCCGGCCCCGACCAGGGCGAGCACGCGTTCTTCGCCGGCGGCGACGATGACGATGACGCTGACGACGAGGCCGACGACCCGCGGGACGGCCGCGGCGACCGGAGGGGCCGCGGCGGCAAGCCCAAGAAGCGCCGCAGCGGATGCGCCTGCCTGGTGGTGCTGCTGGTGTTCGGCGGCGGCGTCGGTGGTGTCGGATATTTCGGGTACCAGTTCTACCAGGATCGTTTCGGCGCGGCGCCGGACTACGCCGGAGACGGCAGCGGCGGGCAGGTGACCGTCCAGATCCCCAAGGGCGCGGGCGGTTACGAGATCGGACGGCGACTGAAGGACGCCGGCGTCGTCAAGAGCGTCGACGCCTTCGTGTCCGCGCAGCAGAAGAACCCCGAGGGCAACAAGATCCAGGCCGGCGCCTATCTGCTGAAGAAGCAGATGTCCGCCGCGAGCGCCGTGGAATTGATGCTCGACCCCAAGAGCCAGAACAACGTCCTGGTCAGACCGGGTGACCGGAACGTGGCCGTCTACAAGGCGATCGACGAGAAACTCGAGCTGAAATCCGGCACCACCAGAAAGGCCGCGCAGAAGAAGTACAAGAGCCTCGGTCTGCCGGACTGGGCGAACGACAACAGCAAGATAAAGGACCCGCTCGAAGGCTTCCTCTCCCCGGGCACCTATCCGGCCGCAAAGGGAATGAAGCCCGAGACGGTCCTCAAGGCGATGGTCACCCAGGCCGCGCGGAAGTACCGCGCGTACGACCTGGCCGCCAAGGCCGAGGCCCTCAAGCTGGACAGTCCGCTGCAGCTCATCACCGTGGCCAGCCTCGTCGAGGCCGAGGGCAAGACCGAGGACGACTACCGCAAGATGGCGGAGGTGGTCTACAACCGCCTCGATCGCGCCAACCCCGAGACGTACGGGCTTTTGCAGTTCGACTCGACCTTCAATTACGCGAAGGGTCAGAGCAACATCAACATCTCCGAGTCGGAGATCAACAGCAACAAGGACCCGTACAACACGTATACGAACAAGGGTCTGCCGCCGGGTCCGATCGACAATCCGGGCGACCTCGCGCTGAAGGCCGCAATGAATCCGACCCACCAGGGCTGGTACTACTTCGTCGCGACCGACGGCGTGAACAAGACGGAATTCGCCAGGACCCACGCGGAATTCCTGAAACTCAAGGAAAAGTTCAATGACAGCACGGGCCAGTGACGCCCGCCGGGCCGCCGTGCTCGGTTCGCCCATCTCCCACTCCCTCTCCCCGGTGCTGCACCGCGCCGCGTACCGGGAACTGGGTCTGGTCGGCTGGTCGTACGACCGCTTCGAGATCGACGAGGCCGCCCTCCCCGGGTTCCTGGACACCCTCGGGCCGGAGTGGGCCGGACTGTCGCTGACCATGCCGCTGAAGCGGGCCGTCATCCCGCTGCTCGACGGGATCAGCGACACGGCGGCGTCCGTGGAGGCCGTCAACACGGTCGTCCTCACCGGGGACGGCCGCCGTTTCGGCGACAACACCGACATCCCCGGCATGGTCGCCGCCCTGCGCGAGCGCGGCATCGAGCAGGTCGACTCGGCGGCGATCCTCGGCGCCGGCGCCACCGCCTCCTCCGCCCTGGCCGCGCTGGCCCGGATCTGCACCGGCGAGGTCGTCGTCCACGTCCGCAGCGAGGCGCGGGCCGCCGAGATGCGGCAGTGGGGGAAGCGGCTCGACGTCCAGGTGCGCATCGCGGACTGGACGGACGCCGCCTCCGCGCTGCGCGCCCCGCTGGTCGTCGCCACCACCCCGGCCGGCACCACCGACGCCCTCGCCGCCGCCGTCCCCGAGCGGCCCGCCACCCTCTTCGACGTGCTCTACGACCCGTGGCCGACCGAGCTGGCGGCCCGCTGGTCGGCGTACGGCGGAGCGGTCGTCAGCGGCCTCGACCTGCTGGTGCACCAGGCGGTGCTGCAGGTCGAGCAGATGACGGGCCGCAGCCCGGCTCCCGTCGCCGCCATGCGAAAAGCCGGCGAGCAGGCCCTGGCCGCCCGCTAGGATCCGCTCGGCCGCGCAGGGGGCGCAGCCGGGGAGGGGAAGCGTTCCGTGTCCGCAGGCATGTCCGTCGCGTCGGCCAAGAGCCAGATCTTCGAGGCCCTGCTCGGGTTCCTGCCCGACTGGGTGCAGTTCACCGTGATCGGCCTGGTCCTGCTCGCGGTCGTCGCGTCGTGGGTCGTCAAGCTCACACGGAAGCTCGCCTTCCGGCGCGCGGTGCGCGAGGGACGGCCGATCCACGCCGCGGCGCAGTACGGGCAGGGGCGGGGCGCCGACTACCTGGGCGCGTACGCGCCGGCACCGGGGCAGCAGGGCAGCGGCGCGGACCACCTGGGCGCGTACGCGCCGGCACCGGGGCAGCAGGGCAGCGGCGCCGATCATCTGGGCGCGTACGCGCCCCGGCCCCGCCCGCAGGACGGCTCCGCCCGGTCGTGACCTGACCGGCTCGCGTCCGCTTTGTGGACCGTCGGCCGGGTCCGGGGCCCGGACGTGGGAGGATCGGAGAAGGCGGGCCGGGACCGCGCACCTGGTCGCGCCGTCGCCGTACGCGAGGACGCGCGTACGCAAGGCAGTACCAGGGCGCGAGCACTGAGGAGCATCGTTGAGCAGGCTGCGTTGGCTGACCGCGGGGGAGTCCCACGGTCCCGCCCTTGTCGCGACGCTGGAGGGCCTCCCCGCCGGCGTGCCGATCACCACCGAGCTGGTCGCCGACCACCTCGCGCGGCGGCGGCTCGGCTACGGCCGCGGTGCGCGGATGAAGTTCGAGCGGGACGAGGTCACCTTCCTCGGCGGCGTCCGGCACGGCCTGACCCTCGGCTCCCCGGTGGCGATCATGGTCGGCAACACCGAGTGGCCGAAGTGGGAGCAGGTGATGGCCGCCGACCCGATCGACCCCGAGGTGCTCGCCGGGCTCGCCCGCAACGCCCCGCTGACCCGCCCGCGGCCCGGCCACGCCGACCTGGCGGGCATGCAGAAGTACGGCTTCGACGAGGCCCGGCCGATCCTGGAGCGCGCCTCCGCCCGGGAGACCGCGGCGCGGGTGGCGCTGGGGGCGGTGGCCCGCTCCTACCTGAAGGAGACGGCCGGCATCGAGGTGGTCTCGCACGTGGTGGAGCTGGCGGCGGCGAAGGCGCCGCGCGGCGTGTACCCGACCCCCGCGGACGTCACGAAGCTGGACGCCGACCCGGTGCGCTGCCTGGACGCCGACGCGTCGAAGGCGATGGTCGCGGAGATCGACCAGGCGCACAAGGACGGCGACACGCTCGGCGGCGTGGTGGAGGTGCTGGCCTACGGCGTGCCGGTCGGCCTGGGCTCGCACGTGCACTGGGACCGCCGGCTGGACGCGCGGCTGGCGGCGGCCCTGATGGGCATCCAGGCGATCAAGGGCGTCGAGGTCGGCGACGGGTTCGAGCTGGCGCGGGTGCCGGGCTCGAAGGCGCACGACGAGATCGTCACCACACCCGAGGGCATCAGGCGGACGTCCGGTCGTTCCGGCGGCACCGAGGGCGGGCTGACCACCGGTGAGCTGCTGCGGGTGCGCGCCGCGATGAAGCCGATCGCGACCGTGCCGCGGGCCCTGCAGACCGTCGACGTCGCCACCGGCGAGCAGGCGCAGGCCCACCACCAGCGCTCCGACGTGTGCGCGGTGCCGGCGGCCGGGATCGTGGCGGAGGCCATGGTCGCGCTCGTCCTCGCGGACGCCGTGGCGGAGAAGTTCGGCGGCGACAGCGTGGCCGAGACCCGCCGCAACGTGCGGTCGTACCTCGACCACCTGCCGATCCGATGAGCGGGCCGCTGGTCGTCCTGGTCGGGCCGATGGGCGTGGGCAAGTCCACCGTCGGCCGGATGCTCGCCGAGCGGCTCGGCGTGGCCTACCGGGACACCGACGACGACATCGTGGCCGAGCAGGGCCGCGCCATCGCCGAGATCTTCGTCGACGAGGGCGAGCAGGCCTTCCGCGCGCTCGAGAAGCAGGCCGTGCGCACCGCGCTGGCCGCGCACGACGGCGTCCTCGCGCTCGGCGGCGGCGCCGTCCTCGACGCCGACACCCGCGAACTGCTGGCCGGACGGCGCGTCGTCTACCTCTCGATGGACGTCGAGGAGGCGGTCCGGCGCACCGGCCTGAACGCGGCCCGCCCGCTGCTCGCCGTCAACCCGCGCAAGCAGTGGCGGGAGCTGATGGAGGCGCGGCGGCACCTGTACGAGGAGGTCGCCACGGCCGTCGTGCCCACGGACGGCCGCACGCCCGAAGAGGTCACCCAAGCCGCCCTGGACGCAATGGAGTTGACTGCATCTCCCGGGGGGCAACCCCCGGACCCCCGGCCGGAGGACGCTGTGGCGAACGAAGTGACAAGGATCCAGGTCGGCGGCAGCGCGGGCAGCGACCCCTACGAGGTCCTGGTGGGCCGTCAGCTCCTGGGAGAGCTGGCCGGGTTGATCGGGACCAAGGCCAAGCGGGTCGCGGTGATCCACCCGGAGGCGCTCGCCGAGACCGGCGAGGCGCTGCGCGCCGATCTCGCCGGGCAGGGCTACGACGCCGTCGCCATCCAGGTGCCCAACGCCGAGGAGGCCAAGACCGCCGAGGTCGCCGCCTACTGCTGGAAGGCGCTCGGTCAGTCCGGCTTCACCCGCACCGACGTCGTCGTCGGCGTCGGCGGCGGCTCGACCACCGACCTGGCCGGCTTCGTGGCCGCCACCTGGCTGCGCGGGGTGCGCTGGATCGCGGTCCCGACGACCGTGCTGGCCATGGTGGACGCGGCGGTCGGCGGCAAGACCGGCATCAACACCGCCGAGGGCAAGAACCTCGTCGGCTCCTTCCACCCGCCGGCGGGCGTGCTGTGCGACCTGGCCGCGCTGGAGTCCCTCCCGGTCAACGACTACGTCTCCGGCCTCGCCGAGATCATCAAGGCCGGCTTCATCGCCGACCCGGTGATCCTCGACCTGATCGAGTCCGATCCGCAGGCCGCCCGCAGCCCGTCCGGCCCGCACACCGCGGAACTCATCGAGCGCTCCATCCGGGTCAAGGCGGAGGTCGTCTCCGCCGACCTGAAGGAGTCGGGGCTGCGGGAGATCCTCAACTACGGCCACACCCTCGGCCACGCCATCGAGAAGAACGAGCGCTACAAGTGGCGGCACGGCGCGGCCGTCGCCGTCGGCATGCACTTCGCCGCCGAACTCGGGCGGCTCGCGGGCCGTCTGGACGACGCCACCGCCGACCGCCACCGCACGATCCTCCAGGCCGTCGGGCTCCCGCTGCACTACCGCCACGACCAGTGGCCCAAGCTGCTGGAGAACATGAGGGTCGACAAGAAGTCCCGCGGCGACCTGCTGCGCTTCGTCGTGCTGGACGGACTGGCCAAGCCCACCGTTCTGGAGGGCCCCGACCCGGCCGTGCTCGTCGCCGCGTACGGCGAAGTGGGCCAGTAGGCCCGGCCGGAACACCGGCCACCCGAAATCCCCTGTCCCCGACGGGCACTTCGCACCGTCCCCGGCCGTTTCACCGAACGACGGCGGGGGACGGTACCGTTCGGTAGCGAGCGGGGTCCGCGCAACGCGTGCCCCGCGGCGAGCGCCAATTGCCTGTACGAGACGGAGTGGCACCGGATGCAGCACGCAGTGGGTTCTCCGCTGCCGCCGCCCCACCAGCCGGGGCACGGACCGGCCGCCGGCTGGTCGTCGGCCGCACATCACCCGGGCCAGCACCCCCCGGCCCCCCAGCAGGGCTCGGCCCCCGTGCCCCCGGCACCGGGCTTCCCCGCCGCGCCGCCCGCGGCACCGCCCGCCGCGCACCAGGCCCCGGCCCCGCCGGTCCCCGAGACCACGGGGCACGTGCCGCTGCCGCCCGGCGGCCCGGTCGGCATGCCCAGCGTCCCGCCCGCCACCGCCGCGCCCGATCCGACCACCACGATCCTCGCGGTGCTGCTGATCGGCCCCGCGGGCGCCGGCAAGACCAGCGTCGCCAAGTACTGGGCCGACCACCGCCGGGTCCCCACCGCCCACATCAGCCTCGACGACGTGCGCGAATGGGTCCGCTCCGGCTTCGCCGACCCGCAGTCCGGCTGGAACGACAACTCCGAGGCGCAGTACCGCCTGGCCCGCCGCACCTGCGGGTTCGCCGCGCGCAACTTCCTGGCCAACGGCATCTCGTGCATCCTCGACGACGCCGTCTTCCCCGACCGCCCGGTCGTCGGCCTCGGCGGCTGGAAGCGCCACGTGGGCCCCGGCCTGCTCCCGGTGGTGCTGCTGCCCGGCCTGGAGGTCGTCCTGGAGCGCAACGCCGAGCGCACCGGCAACCGCCGCCTCAGCGACGAGGAGGTCGCCCGCATCCACGGCCGCATGGCGGGCTGGTACGGCTCGGGACTGCCGATCATCGACAACTCCCAGCTGGACGTGGCACAGACCGCCCACGTGCTGGACGAGGTGCTGGCGCGGGCGATCACCAGCCCCCCGAACTGGTAGCCGTCCTGGGGGGGGGGGGGGGGGGGGGGGGGGGGGGGGGGGGGGGGGGGGGGGGGGGGGGGGGGGGGGGGGGGGGGGGGTTGGGGTGTGTGTCTGTCCTCCCTCCTGGAGAAAAGAAGGGGGAAGAG
>NZ_JBVIIE010000012.1:80047-197256 GCF_055569945.1 Streptomyces sp. NPDC031340 | reverse complement strand
GAGGACGGCCCCGCGAGCGGCCGGCCCGGGGTCGTTCTTCCCCGCGGGGGGGGGGCCCCCACCCCCCCCCCCCCCCCCCCGACACCCCCCCCCCCCCCCCCCCCCCCCCCCCCCCCCCCCCCCCACACACCCCCCCCCCCCCCCCCCCCCCCCCCCCCCCCCCCCCCCGGGCCCTTTCCCGTCTCTTGCCGCTTCTCTCTTGCCGCTTCTCTTACCGCTTCCTCGTACCGCTCGCTGAGCGGCTCTCACCCGCCGTCCGTACTGTCAGGGTGTCCGGCCTGGTGGGGCCGTCACGGACCGCGCGTCAAGTCCGCGTGTCAGGTGACGTGCGTCACTCATTCCGAGTCGTGAGGCAACCTCCTCGGGCGGTCCGCCGTCTAACAGGTTGCGAATATGCCGATACGGGGGAAATACACCTTTGACCAAGGGGGAACCGTGAGCGTCGCGCAGCCTGATGTCAGTGTGATCATCGGGGCGTACGAGGCGATGCCTTATCTGATCGACTGCCTGGCCTCCGTCGAGTCGCAGACCATCGACCCGGCACGCATGGAGGTCATCGCGGTCGACGACGGCTCGACGGACGGTACGGGGGAGTACCTGGAGGAGTTCGCCGGCCGCGCGCCCATGCCGGTGACGGTGATCCGGCAGGACAACTCCGGCGGGCCCAGCGGCCCGCGCAACGTCGGTCTCGGGAAGGCGGCCGGGCGCTACGTCTTCTTCCTCGACGCCGACGACCGGCTCGGCGCCGAGGCGCTGGAGCGCATGGTGGCGATGGCCGACCGCAATGGCACCGACGTGGTGCTCGGCCGGGTCGAGGGCGTCAACCGCAAGCCGCCGCAGTCGATGTGGGGCAGGACCCTGGACCGTACGGACGTCTTCTCCTCCAACATCAAGTTCACGCTCAGCGCGCAGAAGCTGTTCCGCCGCGACTTCCTGGAGCGGCACGGCATGCGCTTCGACGAGTCCCTGTGGACCGGCGAGGACGCGCTGTTCACGATGGAGGCCTACCTGCGGGCGAACGGCGTCTCGGTGGTGGCCGACCACACCTGCTACTACCTGGTGGGCCGCGCGGACGGCAAGCACGTGACCAAGAGCGGGAGTTACACCCTGCGCTTCGACTCCGCCCGCGCCCTGATGAACCTGATAGCCGAGCACGTCCCGGCCGGCGAACGGCGCGACGCGCTCATGATCCGGCCCTTCCTGGTCACCCTGCTGCCGCAGTTCGGGCCCAAGTACCTCAAGGACAGCGAGGAGGTACGACGGCACAAGCTCGAGCTGGCGCGGCCGCTGACCGAGAAGTACTGGACCGAAGGCGTCGCCCGCCGCCTCAAGGTCGAGGAACGCCTCCGGCTCCACCTGGTGGCCGAGCAGCGTCCCGAACTCCTCACCGAGGTGGTGCGGTTCGTCAAGGACAAGAAGCAGGCGGCGGCCCTGCTGGAGAAGAAGGGCCGCCGCCTCTACCTCGCCTACCCGCACTTCCGCGACGAGCGCGCGGGCGTCCCGGACTCCGTCTACCTCGCCGCCCCCCGCGAGGCCCGCGCCTTCCCCGGCTACCGGGAGGGTTCCGCCGACTCCGTGCTGCGCAGGGCCGTACGGAAGGCCCGCCGGGTACTCACGACCCCCGGCGGGACGGCCGCTGCGGCGTAGCCGCTACTGGCGACCGGACTGCAGGGCCCGGCGGATGGGACGGCCGACCACCCTCCGGGCCTTGCGGTACACGGACGTCGCCCCCGTCGCGGTGGCCGGTCGGCCGCTCTCCGCGCGCTTCAGCTCGCGCTGCAAGCGGTCGTTCTCCGCGGTCAGTTCGGCGACCCGGTGGTGCAGCCAGCCGAACCGCGAGGCGAGCGAGGTGACGTCGGTCTCGTTCCACGGCCGGATGCCGGGCGGGAAGCTCAGGGAGCGCATGCGGGTCTCGAAGGCGGCGCCGCCGTCGCCGTGCGTGAAGGTGTTCTCCAGGCCGTTGCGCTCCAGGAACGCGGTGAACCGCTCGAAGCGCTCCAGGTGGCCGCCGGTCAGCGCGGTGAAGTCGGCCTCCGCGTAGAGCCTTGCGGGGTCGACGTCGTCGGGCAGCCGGTCCATCCGGTGGTGCGGGATGCCGAAGTAGCGGCACAGCTCCAGCGTCCGTGAGTCGCCGCACAGCACGGTCGCCGGCGTGCCCGCGAGCAGCGCGGCGATGTTGCCGTGGATGCGGGAGCCGAAGGAGAAGTCGAAGCCGCGCAGGTCCTCGATCCAGGTGACCGGGTCGACGTAGACGCGGACCTTGTCCTCCCGGTACATCGGGTGGTCGGGGTGGGTCGGCATCGCCGTCACCGCCGCGTTCGGGTCCGACAGGTCCCGCCAGTGCAACTGCCGTGCGTCGCTGAGGTTCTGCCCGATGAAGCGCAGGTTCGGGTAGCGGGCGTGGGTACGGGTGATGACCTTGCCCAGTCCCTGCTTCTGCACCGCGTTGTGCGAGCCGTTGACCGCGATGCGGGAGTCGGCGGTCAGCTCCGCCACCCGCTTGTCCACGGCGAGTTCCTTGCCGTGCAGGAACAGCGACGGGCAGCCGATGACCTCGACGTTCCGGTAGCCCAGGTCCTTGAGGTATTTCTCGGTGAACTCGCCGCGCACCCCGATCGAGGCGCTGCGGTCGAGCACCGCGGAGACGAACGCCCGCACGGTCTGCTCCATCGGCTTCAGCCGTGCCGCGTTGTAGTTCAGCCCGGCCTGCGCGCCGATGCCCAGCACCACCACCGGGATCCGCAGTCGGCTGATCAGCCGGGTGAGCCGCTGCAACCCGGCCTCGAACGACGGCCGGAAGGCGTTGGCGAGGGGCACCACGAAGACGTCGTACTCCTCGTTGATGCGGGCCGCCTCGGCCGCGTGCGCCTGTATGCCGTTCGAGACGACCTCGGTCCCCGGCGCCTCGAGGATCTTGTGAGCCGCGTCACTGAAGATCAGGTTTCCGGCGTTGGTGGCGATCACGTCCCGATGGAGGGCCTCCTCCACGGGCACGGCGTCGTACGGGCTCTTGCCCGAGCGGATGAGGATGCGCTTGGCGGGGCGAACTGTCTTCTGTGGCACGGTGTTCAAAATATGTTGGTCAGGTCTTTAACTTCTATAAGCAACCAGCGCAACCTTTTTGCCCTTCACGGCGTGTGAACGAGCCGTCACCCGACGCCTGTCCGGGGACTGGACCGCCGCGCGGCGAGCGGCCCCCTTCGCGTAGATTGCCTGGTGGTGGAGTGCGCGAACGCGAGGGGATGACAACCGAGGTGAGCACGGCAAGGCAGGGCGTGCGCGAGGCCCGCAGGGTCGTCGTCAAGGTGGGGTCCTCGTCGCTCACCACGGCGTCGGGCGGCCTGGACGCCGACCGTGTGGACGCGCTCGTCAACGTGCTCGCCAAGAGCCGCGACCAGGGGGAGCGGGAGATCGTCCTGGTCTCCTCCGGCGCCATCGCCGCCGGGCTCGCCCCGCTCGGCCTGCGCCGCCGCCCCCGGGACCTGGCCCGCCAGCAGGCCGCCGCCAGCGTCGGACAGGGCCTGCTCGTCGCCCGCTACACCGCCTCCTTCGCCCGCTACGGCGTCCGCGTTGGCCAGGTCCTGCTCACCTCCGACGACATGAGCCGGCGCGCCCACCACCGCAACGCCTCCCGCACCCTCGACAAGCTGCTCGCCATGGGCGCCTTCCCGGTGGTGAACGAGAACGACACCGTCGCCACCGACGAGATCCGCTTCGGCGACAACGACCGCCTCGCCGCCCTCGTCGCCCACCTGGTCCACGCCGACCTGCTGGTGCTGCTGTCCGACGTGGACGGCGTGTACGACGGCGACCCGTCCCGGCCGGGCACCTCGCGGATAGCCGAGGTGCGCGGGCCCGCCGACCTCGCGGGCGTCGAGATCGGCAGCGCCGGCAAGGCGGGCGTCGGCACCGGCGGCATGGTCACCAAGGTCGAGGCCGCCGGGATCGCCGCCGCCGCCGGCATCCCCGTCGTGCTGACCAGCGCCGTCCACGCAGCCGAGGCGCTGTCCGGCGGCGACACCGGCACCTACTTCCACCCCACCGGCAGGCGCTCCGCCGACCGGCTGCTGTGGCTGCAGCACGCGTCCACCCCGCAGGGTGCGCTGACCCTGGACGACGGCGCGGTGCGCGCGGTCGTGGACCGGCGCAAGTCGCTGCTGCCGGCCGGGATCGCCGCCGTCGAGGGCGACTTCAGCGCCGGTGACCCGGTCGAACTGCGCGACACCGAGGGGCGTGCGGTGGCGCGTGGGCTGGTCAACTTTGACGCCAAGGAGATCCCCCAGCTGCTCGGCCGCTCGACACGCGAACTGGCCCGGGAACTCGGCCCGGCCTACGAGCGGGAGGTCGTACACAGGGACGACCTGGTGGTCCTGCACCCGTAAACGCCCGAAACGTCCGCTCCCGGTGGTGGACGTTCCGCAAAAGTGCCACACGACGGTCTGCGGCCTGCTCAACTTTGACCCAGGGACACATTCCGCACGAGCACTGCTCGACCCTGCGTAAAGGAGGCCGTCGTGAGACGAGTGCGCCCTGGGACGGCGTCCCGCAGTGCCGGCGCCGGCGGCGCCCCCTTCCGCACGGCCGCCGGCGAACGCGCTCTGACCAGCGTCGCCGCGGGCGGCCGCTACGAGGAACCGGCGGACCTGCCGCGCCTGTGGCACGTCACCCTCAGCGTCTCCGGCGCCCAGGCGCCCCTGACCGAGGTGCGGCGCGGCCTCGAACAGCTCGCCCACGACCACCCCTTCCTGCTCACCAGCAGGTACGCGGGCGACCACGCCGAGATCCGCTACTGGGAGGAGGCCCGCGACCTGCACGACGCCGCCGCCGTGGCCCTGCGCCTGTGGGGCGAGCACCGGCAGACCGCCAAGCTGCCGCCCTGGGAGATCGTCGGCCTGGAGGTCGTCGACCGCGAGACCTACCACCAGCGCGTCGCCGAGGGCTACGGCCCGCCGCCCGCGTCGTCGGTGGGAGTTCATCCCTTTTGAACCCGTCTCGATGCGTGGGATGAGCCGTGAACGCGCGCGTGCGGAGCACTACGCTGCGGGCATGACCACGCTTTCGCCGTACGACTCCATGTCCCCGGTCACCCAGGCCGCCTACCGCGCCAAAGCCGCCGCCGCCGACCTCGCCCCGCTGCCGCGCGCGGTGAAGGACGACGCGCTGCTCGCCATCGCGGACGCGCTGGAGGTCCGTACGAGCGAGATCATCGAGGCCAACGCCAAGGACGTGGCCAAGGCGCGCGAGGCCGGCACCAGCGAGGCGATCGTCGACCGGCTCACGCTCACCCCCGAGCGGGTGCGCGCCATCGCCTCCGACGTCCGGGACGTCGTGGCGCTGCCCGACCCGGTCGGCGAGGTGGTCCGCGGCTCCACCCTCCCCAACGGCATCGACCTGCGCCAGGTCCGGGTCCCGCTCGGCGTCGTCGGCATCATCTACGAGGCCCGCCCGAACGTCACCGTCGACGCCGCCGCCCTGTGCCTGAAGTCCGGCAACGCCGTCCTGCTGCGCGGCTCGGCCTCCGCCTACGAGTCGAACACCGCCCTGGTGCGGGTCCTCCGCGACGCCGTCGGCGGCGCTGGTCTGCCCGCCGACGCCGTGCAACTGGTGCCCGGCGAGAGCCGGGAGAGCGTGCGCGAGCTGATGCGCGCCCGCGGCCTGGTCGACGTCCTCATCCCGCGCGGCGGCGCCTCGCTGATCCGGACGGTGGTCAACGAGTCCACCGTCCCCGTCATCGAGACCGGCACCGGCAACTGCCACGTCTACGTCGACGCCCACGCCGACATCGACATGGCCGTCGACATCCTGATCAACTCCAAGGCGCAGCGGGTCAGCGTCTGCAACGCCGCCGAGACCCTCCTCGTCCACCAGGACATCGCCGCCGAGTTCCTGCCGCGCGCCCTCGACGCCCTCGCGGACGCCGGGGTCACGGTCCACGCCGACGAGCGCGTGATGGCCTACGCCAAGGACTCCTCGGCGACCGTCGTCGAGGCCACGGCCGAGGACTGGGAGACCGAGTACCTCTCCTACGACATCGCCGCCGCGGTGGTGGACTCGCTGGACAAGGCCGTCGAGCACATCCGGCTGTGGACCTCCGGCCACACCGAGGCGATCGTCACCACCTCGCAGCAGGCCGCCCGCCGCTTCACCCAGCTGGTCGACTCCACCACGGTCGCCGTGAACGCCTCCACCCGCTTCACCGACGGCGGCCAGTTCGGCTTCGGCGCCGAGATCGGCATCTCCACGCAGAAGCTGCACGCGCGCGGCCCGATGGGCCTGCCGGAGCTGACCAGCACCAAGTACATCGTCACCGGGGACGGTCACGTGCGGCGCTGAGAAGGGCCCCGGCAGGGGCGCGTCGACGGGGGCGCATATGCGGTCGGCACGCGCGTCCGGTACGCGCCCTCACCCCGGGCAGGCGTCTCATCAGGCGGATGAATTTCCATACCGTCTGCCCAAAATGACCCCCCAGGTCTACTCTGGATCCGTGCCGGAGGACGTGGGGGGCACGCCGTTCCCTGACGGCTGGGAGCCCGACGACGACCACGACCGCGGGGTGTCGGACGAAGAGTTCGCCTCCGTGGTCTTCGACGAGGCCTTCGTACGAGCGGCCGCGGTGCACGAGCCGACCGCCGTGGAGCGCCTCCTGGCCGCCGCCCAGGCGAGAGCGGAGGCCTCCGAGGCGGAGGCCCGCCGGACCCACGGCAGAGGCGAGCGCTACCAGGACGGCTACGGCCGCGCCGGTTTCGGTCATGATCCGGAATTCGACGATCTGGACGACCCTGACGCCTTCGAGGGCCGCTACGGGCCGTACGGCAGGCAGGTCCGCTGGCATCGCCCGGTCGCCTGGATGCTCGCCCTGGTGATGGGGATCGGCATGGTCGCCCTGGCCTTCGCGGCCGTCTACCGGGGCGCCTCCTCCAGCCGTGAGGACCAGGTGCCGTCGCCCGCCTCGACCGGCCTGGAGCAGAGCGGCGCGGCGCCTCCCTCGGCGTCGGCCGACCACTCCCAGCCGGCGGTCCCGGTCATCCCGCGCAGCCCCTAGGGGCCACCGGGGTCGGTCAGGGGCTCGGCGGAAGGGTCCTGGCCCCCGAATCCGTCACAACTTGTCGTGTACCAGGGCGTTTACCGGAGCGCCGGGAGACCTACCCTGAAAGGTATGGGAGGGCCTGGAGACCCACCTGAGGGGACACCCGAGGGCGCCCCCGGGGGTGGGGAGGACGAGTACCGGTCCGTCGTCTTCGACGAATCGTTCGTCCGTGCTGCCCGCCTGCAGGAGTACTCCGCGCGGGAGCGCATGGCCGACCACGCCCCCGCGGTACGCCGCCGACCGCCCATACGCCGGGGACTGTCCCGGCAGGCCCTGGTCCTCGTCATGCTGATCGCCGTCGCCTTCGGCACGGCGATCTACATGGGCGTACGGCATCCGTACCAGGCCCCGGGCGCGCGGCAGCCCGTCGAGCCGCTGCGGATGACCGTGATCCCGCTGTCCCCGCAGGGCAAGGTGCCCGGAGCCGCCGATCCCGAGTACCTGTACGAGCACAGCCCCGCCGCGCAGTTCCGCGTCGGCGCCGAGGGAATACCGCTGCCCGCCTCGCGGCGCACCGCGCACTTCTCCGACAGCCAGGTCGTGGCCGCCCTGACCACGGCCAAGGACTACATCGTGCGGTCCTCGCTCTACCCCGAGGTGCTCAACGGGCAGAGCGTCCGCCCCGTGCGCATCATGCTCGACGCCGACCAGCTCGACCAGTTCGACCAGAGCTTCGCGCGGCCGACGGCCGACGGGCGGCACGAGCCGACCGGATGGCTGGTCCGCTTCGACCCGACCGGCGCCGAGCTCGCCGACGGCAGGATCCGGGTGCAGGGCTCGCTGCAGGCCGCCGAGACCGACTCCGCCACCCTCGAGGTCACCGCGGACCACACCTTCGTCTACGCGCTGCGGCCCACCGGAGCCGGCGCGAAGGCCGACGCCTCACTGTTCACCGTGCGGCGCGAGCTGCACTTCCGCTTCGACCGCGACGACCTGCGCCTGCACCAGGCCCAGCTCCTGGTCTCCTACGTGCAGGCCGGGCCGCTGTCCTGCGCCGAGGACTCGGCCAACCACCTGCGCCCGCTGCTGGCCGGCCAGACGGCCAAGGCGGGCGGCCCGGCGGGCACCGACCCGTACGCCACGGACGGCGCGACGGCGCTGTGCGGCTCCCTGGCGAGGAGCGCCCAGCCGAGGGTGTGACCCGGCGGCCCGGACCGCCTCCGGCAGGCGCAGAGGCAGGCGCAGGCGCAGGCCGTCGCGACCGTAGGTCGGCCGTCCGGGCCGGACCGCGTCCCCGCCGGCTGCCGGGGTCGGCCGGGCCGTCGTCGGCTGTTCGGGGTCAGTCGTCGTCCTGTGCGGGGCCGTCGGCCGGCGGCTGGTCCTTCGGCGACCCGTCCTTCGGCGGCTGGTCCTGCGGGGGAGCGGACGTGAACCCGCCGAAGCCGCGCCGGACCCGGTCGCCCAGGTCCCCCGCCCCGCCGGCGATGTCGCTGACCAGCTTCATCAGCGGGTCCTTGGAGTTCTTGACGCTGCTCGAGTAGTGCGCCGCCGACTCGCGGAGCGAGTCCGTGACCGACGTGTCCTTGTCCTCGTCGCGCCGCGGGTAGTGGCCGTCCATGATCCGCTGGTGGTCGCGGGACGCCGCCCACTTCTTCAGCTCGGCCGCCCGGATGGTGGTGAACGGGTGGGAGCGCGGCATCAGGTTCAGGATCTTCAGCACGGAGTCGCGCAGGTCGCCGCCCGCCTCGTACTCCTCGGCCTGCTGCAGGAACGCGTCCACGTTCATCTGGTGCAGGTGGTTGCCGCCCGCGATCTTCATCAGGCCGCGCATCGACGCCTGCAGGTCCTGGCCGACCAGGAGGCCCGCCCGGTCGGCGGACAGCTCCGACTTGCGGAACCACTCGCGCAGCGCCGTCACGATCGCCATGATCGCGAGGTTGCCCAGCGGGATCCAGGCGACCCGGACCGCCAGGCTGGTCAGGAACAGCAGGATGGTGCGGTACACGGCGTGGCCGGACAGCGCGTGGCCCACCTCGTGCCCGATGACGGCCCGCATCTCCTCCTCGTCCAGCAGCTCGACGAGGCCCGTGGTGACCACGATGATCGGCTCGTCCAGGCCGATGCACATCGCGTTCGGCTGCGGGTCCTGGTTGACGTACATCGGCGGGACCTTCTCCAGGTCCAGGATGTAACAGGCGTCCCGCAGCATGTCGTGGAGGTGCGCGAACTGCTGGTCGGACACGCGCACCGAGTCGGACAGGAACAGCAGCCGCAGGCTGCGCTCCGGAAGCAGGCCGCTGAGCGCCTTGAACACCGTGTCGAAGCCGCTCAGCTTGCGCAGCGCCACCAGCGCGGAGCGGTCCGCCGGGTGCTCGTAGGCGCGTGAGGAGATGCCCGGAAAACGTGTGCGCTGCCTGCTCGGTGCTTTCTCGTGCCCGTCGTTCTGGTGGCGGTCGTCGGACATTGGTCCCCCATGTACGTGTGAGTGGCCCTGTACGGTCCCTCGTGCGGTCCTTCGCGCCCCCGAAGCAGGGCCCAGCCTAGGCGGAGTTACCGTGGACGGCACCACACCGAAGGAGTCCGTCTTCATGGAGCACACGCCCGCGGCCGTCTGGCTGGCCGAGGCCACGAGCGCCGCCCAGCGGCAGGGGGCGGGCAACCTGCTCCGGGTCGTACTGATCGTGATGATCGTGGGATGCGTGCTGACCGCCTGGTTCCTGCTGCGGGGCTACAAGCGGAAAGACGACTGAACACCGCCCGGGGTTCCCCGACGCTCCCCAACGGTGGAGTCGGCGTGATCGCCGGCGGGACCCCCGCTTACCATGGGCCGACGTCTTTATCCCGCCCACACGCGATAGGTCCTGCCGAGATGAGCTTCCACAGCACCGCTGCCCAGTTGGTCACCCTCGCCGCGGAGGGTGAGGAGCACGGCGGCAACCACGAGAGCCTCAGCCCCTATGTCACCGGCGGCAGCGCCCTGCTCATCCTGCTGCTCCTGCTGTGGGTCACCACCCGCTTCAACCGCGACCGCTGACACCGTCGCGGGCCGCTGACGGGGAACTGGCGGCCGGAGCCATCGGGCCGGGCCGGTAGGGTCTGCACGCATGGGAGAGCAGGACACGCCTACCGGTCCGGCGAACGACACGGCCGACGGCACGCAGACCCGCCCGGCGGGCGGCACCGGACCCCGCCCGGCCGACGGCACCGGACCCCGTCCGTCCGGCAACGGCAACGGCCGCTCCGAGCCGGGCAAGCGCCGCCTCGGGGTCATGGGCGGAACGTTCGACCCGATCCACCACGGGCACCTGGTGGCGGCCAGCGAGGTCGCCGCGCAGTTCGACCTCGACGAGGTGGTGTTCGTACCGACCGGCCAGCCGTGGCAGAAGACCCACCGTCACGTCTCCCCGGCCGAGGACCGCTACCTGATGACGGTCATCGCGACCGCCGAGAACCCGCAGTTCTCCGTGAGCCGCATCGACATCGACCGCGGCGGCCCCACCTACACCGTGGACACGCTGCGCGACCTGCGCGCCCTCAACCCCGACACGGACCTGTTCTTCATCACCGGCGCCGACGCGCTCGGCCAGATCCTGACCTGGCGGGACTCCGAGGAACTGTTCTCCCTCGCGCACTTCATCGGCTGCACCCGGCCCGGCCACCACCTGTCGGACCACGGGCTGCCCGAGGGCGGTGTCTCGCTCGTCGAGGTGCCCGCGCTCGCCATCTCCTCCACGGACTGCCGTGCGAGAGTCGCCAAGGGCGACCCCATCTGGTACATGGTGCCGGACGGAGTCGTGCGCTACATCCACAAGCGCAAGCTGTACCGCGGCGAGTGAGCCGAGAGGGGCTACCGGTGAACGACCGATACGACGCTGGGTACGGGGGCGACCAGTACGAGCTCGTCGGATACGACGAATACGGGCAGCCTGTGTACCGCCAGGTCCCGCCCCAGCAGGCTCCGCAGCAGACCTACCCCCAGCAGGCTCCGCAGCAGGAGTACGGCGCCTACGACCCGTACGGGCAGGCGCAGCCGCAGGCCCCGCAGCAGGGCTACGGCTACGACCCCTACGCCACGGGCGTCCAGCAGCCGGCGCCGCAGTACGACCCCTACGGCACCGCTCAGCAGCCGCCCGAGCCTTCCTACGACCCCTACGGCACGCCTCATGACGGCGGATACGACCCCTACGGGCAGGGCCAGGGCCAGGGCCAAGGACAGGGACAGGGCCGGACCCGGACGCAGGGACAGGAACAGGGGCCGGGCGGCGCGGTCACCGGCCGGCAGCCGCGGGTCGCCGAGCAGACCGCCCACATCCCGCAGCAGCCCGGCCCCGCCGATGTCGACGAGCCCGCGGCCCCGCCCGAACGCGACTACCGCACCGAGCAGTTCGCGTTCGTCGAGGAGCCCGAAGGCGACGCCGAGGACGTCATCGACTGGCTGAACTTCACCGAGAACCGCACCGAGCGCCGCGAGGAGGCCAAGCGCCGCGCCCGCAGCCGCCTGATCGCCCTCGTCGTGGTGCTGGCCCTGGTCGCGGTCGGCGGAGTGGGCTACCTCTGGGCCGCCGGGAAGCTGCCCGGCCTGTCCGACCCGGACACCAAGACCGGCGGGACGACGGCCACGGGGGCGCAGAACCGCGACGTGATCGTCGTCCACCTGCACAACACCAAGAAGGGCGGCACCTCCACGGCGCTGCTCGTCGACAACACCACCACCGAGCGGGGCACCACCGTCCTGCTGCCCAACTCGCTCGCCGTCACCGACGACGACGGCTCCACCACCACCCTCGCCAAGTCGGTCGCGGACGACGGCTCCTCCGGCACCCGCGACGCCCTCGACACCGTCCTCGGCACCGAGATCCAGGGCACCTGGCGGCTGGACACCCCCTACCTGCAGAACCTCGTCGACATCGTCGGCAACATCGAGGTCGACACCGACACCGACGTGCCCGACCCGGCCGCCGGCAAGAAGGGCGCCTCGCTCCTGGTGCACCGCGGCGAGAACCAGACCCTCAGCGGCAAGATGGCCGTCGCCTACGCCACCTACCGCGCCTCCGGCGAGACCCAGAACGCCCAGCTGGAGCGGTTCGGGCAGGTCATGCAGAGCGTGCTGCGCAAGCTGTCCTCCGATCCGACGGCCGCGACGACCACCGTGCAGACCCTGGCGCAGATCCTGGACCCGTCGCTGACCGACAAGGACCTCGGAACCTTCCTCGCCAAGCTCGCCGACCTCGCCAAGGGCGGCGACTACAAGACCACCCTGCTGCCCGTCCAGGCCGACGGCACCCTCAGCGCGCAGACCGGCGCCGGTGTGGTCAAGGACGTGCTCGGCGGCACCGCGAAGAGCCCCGCCAAGGACGCCGCCGTCCGGGTCTCCGTCCAGAACGCCACCGGTGTGAAGGACAACACCCAGAAGGCCCGCGTCGTCCTGCTCAACGGCGGCTTCACCTTCCTGGACGGCGGCACCGCCTCCGCCGCGGCCGCCTCGAAGGTGCTCTACACGGACGCCGCCGACAAGGAGAACGCCACCGAGGTCGCCAAGACGCTGGGCCTGTCCACCGGCTCCGTCACCAAGGGCAAGATCACCTCGAGCGCGGACGTCCTGGTCGTCCTCGGCCAGGACTACCGCCCGTCGTCGTCCTAGGGCCCGTGTGCCCCGCGCCGACCACGCGTCGCTGTGAAGACGCCGCATCGACGGAGTCGTTCCGGAGAACGGGGACCAGGCTGCCGGCCTTCGGGAGCAGGGCGGCCGGGGCGGCCGTCCCGTCGTTTTCGACGCCGGTCCCCATCGTGATCGCACCGTCGAGCGCACGGTCGGCCGGCTGAAGGGCTGGCGCGGCATCGCCGCACGCTTCGGCGAGACGTCCGGGAGCCCCGTTGCCGGCCTCGGACTCCGCGTCTCGGCGATCCGGCTCGCAGATCTTCTGCAAGCCGCCCATTGACCACGACGTCACACAGGCTCCGGATCGCCCGTGGGTTCCTGGCCGGTCCCTCGCCGAGCTGCTCGCGCCCACCGGACGCAGTGCCCGATCCGGCCGTGCGCCCCGCCCGCGGGATCGGCGCGGTGAAGCGGCGCGTCCACCACGGCGCTCACGGCCCGCCTTCGGTCCCGCGCCGCCCCCGGGGCCTACCCGCAAGCCTCGGGCCGCCTCACAGAAGCAGCTTCGGGGGCTCCCGCACGCGGCGGGAAGGCCGTCCCAGCTGAAGAAGGCTTCCGGCGCTTCGTCGCGCCCTGAGCGCACATCGGAAACCTGACGGAAACAGGGGGTTGACGTGGCTGATTTCCGCCCTCTAACCTTCGACAAGTTTCTTTAGTTGATAAAGAAAGAGGGCGAATGAACGGGTTGGCGGGCGAGGATCTCACCAGCACGGCTGTGCTGGCGCTACTGGGCAGGACCGGGCCGATGTCGCGGGCCGCACTCGCCCGGGAGCTGGGTATGAGCCCGGCGACGGTGACTCAGGTGACGCGGCGTCTGCTGACGCAAGGCGTGATCGAAGAGCTCGACGAACAGGAGCCCTCCAGGGGAGGCCGGCGCGGTCGACTGATCGGCCTGGTCGGCAATGCCGGTCGGGCGCTCGGGGTCAAGGTGGCGGCCGACCACGTCGTGCTGGTCGACATGCGTCTGGACGGGCAGGTCACGGACACCGTGGCGGTTCCCCTCGATGCCACGGCCCTGGAGGCGGTGCCCGCTGTCGTGGAACTGCTGCGTCCGTTCACCGAGCCGGCCGACGACGTGCCGCCACTGCTGGGGATCGGGGTGGGCGTGCCCGGCACCGTCGACCGTCCGGACAGCGGGATCGTCGACGCCGCGATGCTGGACTGGCGGCAGGTGCCCCTGGGGCCCATGCTCGGCGCGGCTCTGCGGCTTCCGGTCCTGGTGGAGAACGACGTCAACGCTCTGGGCAGCGCGGAGCGGCTCTACGGGCGGGGGCGCAGTCTGAACGACTTCCTGGTGGTCACCGTCGGCCGCGGCATCGGGCTGGCAGTCGTCGCAGGTGGCCGTGTCTATCGCGGTGCCCACGGGGGCGCCGGGGAACTCGGCCACGTCCCGGTCCGACCGGACGGTCCACTGTGCACGTGTGGCAACAAGGGATGCCTGGAAGCCCTGATCAGTGATGACGCCCTGCTGCGCACCGCATGCGCGGCCGGTCTGGTCTCCGTGGACGCCACGCCCGCTGATCTTGCCGACATCGCGAACGGAGCCGATGACCGGGCCGAGCGGGCCCGCGCCGTCCTGCGTGATGCGGGAGAACTCCTGGGCCGCCAGCTTGCCGGGCTGACCGCGGTCCTGGACCCGGAGGAGATCGTGGTCATGGGGGAGGGGACGCGCTCCTGGTCCTGGTGGGAGCCGGGGGTCCGCGCGGCCTTCGAACGCCACGGGCCCCGTCGCGCCCGGGAACTGGCGATCACCGTAGAGCCGTATACGGACACCATCTGGGCGCAGGGGGCCGCCGCTCTCGTACTCGCTGCCTGCTTGGACGGGGGAGTGGGCGATGTCCGTCCGCATCGTCTGGTCCCCTCGCTCGGCGGCGAGAAGGCCGGAAGGCGGCTGCCATGACGGTCACCGGGATGTCCGCGCGCTCCGGCAAGGGCCAGGTGCCCGGCGCGGCTCGCCGTGACAGGTGGCGCAACCGCGGCGCGGTGCTGTTCTTTCTGGCGCCGAGTGCCGTTCCGCTTGTCCTGTTCACCCTTTGCCCGATGATCTCCTCCCTGTGGATCAGCTTTCACTCCTGGGACCTGGTGTCCCCGATGCACTGGGTGGGTCTGGCCAACTACACGCACCTGCTCGGCGACGGCGACACCCGTGCCGCCTTCGCCCATACCGTCTACTTCATCACCGGCTATCTGCCGCTCGTGTACGTGGGTGGCCTGGCGCTGGCGCTCGCCCTCAACCGCCGCATGCGCGGGCGGAGCATCCTGAGGGCCGTCTACTTCCTCCCTGTCGTCACCAGTTGGGTTGCGGTGTCGCTGACGTGGAAGTGGATCCTCAGCCCCAATGGGGGCCTGGTTAACCAGGTGCTCGGCGCTGTGGGCCTGCCGGCCCCCGACTGGTGGGCATCCCCGACATGGGCCCTGCCGTCGGTGATCCTCGCGTCGGCTTGGAAGGACCTCGGATTCGTCATGGTCGTCCTGCTGGCGGGACTGCAGGAGATTCCCCGGGAACTGTACGAGGCGGCCACGATCGACGGGGCCGGCGCCTGGCAGCGGTTCAGGCGCATCACACTGCCGCTGCTTTCGCCCTCCACCTACTTCATCGTGCTCATCTCCCTGATCAACGGCTTCCAGGTGTTCGACCAGGTCTTCGTGATGACCGGCGGCGGCCCTGCCGGATCCTCCCGGCCTGTCGTCGAGGAGGTGTACGACCTGTCCTTCCGCTACGGGCAGGTCGGCAGCGGCTCCGCTCTGTCGTGGCTGCTGTTCGCGGTGATGATGGCCGTCACCGCAGTCATGGCCCGCATACAGCGACGGTGGGTGACCCATGCCTGAGCTGAGCGAGACCCACACCCGGCGCCCCGCCGCCGCGCCTGTCCCCTCGGGCGCTCCCCTGCGCCGCGGGACTGCCCGGAGCCGTCTCTCACCGTCCCGCCGACGCCTGAAGCCAGGGTTGGTCACCATCATGGTCGTCCTCGGGGCGGCCGGGATGCTCTTCCCGTTCCTGTGGACCCTGATCACCTCGCTGCAGCCGAACGGCAGCGGCATCTCGGCCCCCTCGCTGGTGCCAGGCACCGTCAGCGGGGACGGCTACCGCACCCTCCTTCACGCCCTGCCCTTCACCCGGGTCGCC
Source organism: Streptomyces sp. NPDC031340 (assembly GCF_055569945.1). NCBI lineage: Bacteria > Bacillati > Actinomycetota > Actinomycetes > Kitasatosporales > Streptomycetaceae > Streptomyces > Streptomyces sp. NPDC031340. The sequence goes on along the minus strand of NZ_JBVIIE010000012.1, from coordinate 181,446 downwards.
GTCAACAGCCTGTGGCTGGCACTGGTCTCGACCGTCGTCCAGATCGTCACCAGCTCCATGGCCGCGTACGCCTTCTCCCGATTGCGCTTCCGCGGCCGCGGCCTCGTGTTCGGCTGTTACCTCGCCACCATGATGATCCCGCTGCAGGTCCTCATCGTCCCGCTCTTCGCGGAGATGAAGGCGCTGAACCTGGTCGACACCTACGCCGCCGTTCTTGCCCCGACCCTCGCCTCCGGTTTCGGAGTCTTCCTGCTGCGCCAGGCGATGGACGGCGTGCCGCGGGAACTGGACGAAGCGGCCCGTCTCGACGGCGCCGGACACCTGTGGATCTTCGGCTGGGTAGTGCTCCCGCTGGTGCGCCCGGCGCTGGCGACCTTCTCCGTCTTCGCCTTCATGGCCAGCTGGAACAGCTTCCTGTGGCCGTTGGTCATCATCCGGTCGCCGGAGTTCATGACTCTGCCGCTGGCGCTGGCCGGCCTCCAGGGCCAGTTCAGCACTCAGTGGAACGTGGCCATGGCCGGCTCGGTCCTCGGCACCCTCCCGATCGTGGTCCTCTACCTCTTCACCCAGAAGTACGTGGTGCAGAGCGTCGCCCGGTCAGGGCTGAAGTAGCCGCCGGACCCCATTCGACCCCCCACTTCTCACTGCCTCACGCCCCGCCATTCAGGAGAAGCTCATGCAAACCACCCGATTCACCCTCGCCGCCGGCATCGCGGCACTGGCTCTCACCACCGCCTGCTCCCAAGGCTCCGCGACGAGATCCTCCTCTGCCGACGGCGTGACCACCGTCCGCTACATGACCTTCTCCGCCGGCACCGACCACGCCAAGGATCTCGACGCCATCGTCAAGGCGTTCGAGAAGCAGAACCCGGCCATCAAGGTCCAGGTGCAGTCCGTGCCCTACGCGAACTACGCCACCACCCTGCAGACCGCGATCTCCGGCGGCACCGCGCCGGACACCTTCGAACTCGACCAGCAGAGCCTGGCCACCTACGCATCCTCCGGCGCCCTCCTCGATCTGGCCGGACCGGCCGCCAAGGACCCCGCCTACCGCTCCTCCGTGTACGCCCCGGCCAACCTGAAGGCCGCACAGTACAAGGGCAAGCAGTACGCGCTGCCGGAGTCCTTCTCCACCGTGGTCCTCATCTACAACAAGACGCTCTTCGCCAAGGCCGGCGTCCCCGCTCCCACCGCGAGCTGGACCTGGAAGGACGAGCAGGCCGCCGCGCGCAAGCTCACCGACCGGGGCAAGGGCGTGTGGGGCGACTACCAGCTCATCACCTACAACGAGTTCTCCAAGGCCCTCGACCAGGCGGGCGGCTCCTTCCTGTCCGCCGACGGCACCAAGGCGACCTTCGACAGCCCCCAGGGCGTCACCGCCGCGAAATGGCTGATCGACAAGAACAAGACGACCATGCCCGACGTGGCGAAGACCGCGAACACTCCGGACTACGACACCAACCTCTTCAAGGCCGGCAAGCTCGCCATGTGGCACAACGGCAACTGGCAGTTCAGCGCCCTGCAGGACGTCCCCTTCGACTGGGACGTGGCCGTCGAGCCCGGTGACACCCACAAGGCCAGTGCGGTCTTCCAGAACTCGGTCGGCATCTCCAAGACCACCGGGCACGCCGATGCCGCCTTCAAGTGGCTGGCTTACCTCACCGCCTCCGACGTCACCGCCAAGACCCGCGTCGACTCCTCCTGGGAGCTCCCGCCGCTGGCCGACACCAGCAAGGTCGCCGGCTACCTGGACGCGGGCAAGCCGGCCAACCGCCAGGCCGTCTTCGACTCACTCGAGCACCAGGCCACGGCGCCCGTCATAGCCAGGCAGCAGCAGATGCAGGACATCGTCAACAACGCTCTCAGCAACGCCGCCGCCGGCCGGACGGATGTCACCAAGGCGCTGTCCCAGGCTGCCCAGCAGGTCACCGCGCTGCTGAAGTGATGCTTCGGGTTGCCCGCTGGACACCTGACCGTCCCGCGGGCAGCCCGAACCCCTGCCGCCGTACCGGACATCCCCCCACATCCGCGCCATCCGCACAGGAGAGACACACCTTGCCCACCCCTGCTACGCAGTCGCCCGGTCATGCGCGCCTCGCTCGCCGCAGCCTGGAGGTGATCACCACCGAGCAGGCGCCCTCCGGGGCCTACCCGGCCTGTCCGGACTACGAGGTCTACCGCTATTCGTGGTTCCGTGACGGCTCCTTCATCGCTGAGGCCGCCTCGCGCGGCGGCGCCGTCGACTCCGCCGACGCCTTCCACCGGTGGTGCGCCAACGTGGTCACCGACCGCGCCGACCGCATCGGGCGGATCGTCGCCGCGAGGGCGGCCGGTGAACAGCCCGCGGAGGCCGACCTGCTGCCCACCCGCTACACCCTGGAAGGCGCGGACACCGGTGACGTCGGCTGGTGGGACTTCCAGACCGACGGCTACGGCACCTGGCTGTGGGCGCTCACCGAGCATCTGCGCCGACACGGCAGCGATCCGGCCCCCTACCGCGAGGCGGTCCGCCTGACCGTCGGCTATCTCGCCGCAACCTGGGACCTTCCTTGTTACGACTGGTGGGAGGAGTACAGGGAACACCGGCACGGGGCGACGCTCGGCGCGATCCGCGGCGGGCTCGCCGCCATCCACGCGGCGGGGCTCGACGACACCGGGCTGTGCGAACGTACGGTCGCGCAGATCGACACACTCGTACGCGACGACGGCCTGTACGACGGTGGTCTGGCCAAGTGGCTGGGCGGCGACACGGTGGACGCCAGCCTGCTGGCCTGCCTGACCCCGTTTGCCTCCGTCGACCCGGCCGGACCGATCGCAAGGGCGACACTCGCCGCGATCGAACGCGACCTGGTGGAGCCCGAAGGCGGAGTGCACCGATACCTGCAGGACGTCTTCTACGGTGGCGGGCAGTGGCCCGTCCTCGCGGGGCTGCTCGGCTGGCACTACGCACGCGTCGGCCGCGTCGACGACGCCCGCCGCGAGCTGGATTGGATCGCCTCCCGGGCAGCCGACGGGCTGCTGCCCGAACAGGCCCCCGGCGTGCGCCTGCTGGCGCCGGAACACCTTGCCCGGTGGGAGGAACGCTGGGGGCCCAACGCCACCCCGCTGCTGTGGTCCCACGCGATGTACCTGATCCTCGCCCACGAATTGGGAGTCCTCGTATGATCCGCCACCGTCCGCACGGCTCCGGCCACGCCTACGAGCCGACCGACGATCAGCGCGTGCCCGTGATCCCCCTCGCCGGCGAGCCCTTCGAGGTACGCGCCTCCACGGGGTACGACGTCGAGGCCGTGGTCTGCGAGTGGGACGACGGCGACGGCGTCGTCGAACTGACCGCCGTCACCGAAAAGGCCGCCCAGCGCATCGGCGACAGCGGTGGCGATGACGACAGCCATCTCGCCGCGGCGGCCGCGGGCCGCCGCGGAGACCGCCACCGCTGGGTGGTACGCCCCGCCCCGCTCGCCGAAGGCGCGAGCGCCCGCTATCGCTTCGTCGCCCGGCACCGTGACGGCCGTATCCGCAGAACGTCCTGGCACACCGTCGCCCCGGCCGTGTGGCGCGCGGGGGCCGGACGACTGCGGGTCATCGCGCATTCACAAGCCGACCGCCTGGTCGAAGGTTCGGATTCCAGCCTGGTGGCCGCCGACGGCACGGTGTTGCGGATCCGCTTCGCGCTGCGGCTGGCGCCCGGCGCACACGTGGTCGGCTTCGGTGAACGCTACAACGCCGTCGACCAGCGCGGGCGCACCCTGGACGCCCAGGTCTTCGAGCAGTACAAGGGACAGGGCTTCACCCACCGTACCTACCTGCCGATGCCCTTCGCGATGGTGCTGGGCGGGGACAACTGGGCCTTCCACGTCCGCACATCCCGCCGCACCTGGTACGACGTCGGCGCGAGCGACCCGGACCTGCTGTGGGTCGAGGCGCAGACCCCGCCGGACGGCTCACTCGAGACGGTCTGCTTCAGCGGCGCCCCGCACGAGTTGCTGTCCGCCTTCCTTGACGAAATCGGCCGGCCCGAGGAACTACCCGACTGGATCTTCCGCCTGTGGGCCAGCGGCAACGAGTGGAACACGCAAGCGCGTGTGATCGCCGAGATGGACCGCCATCGCGATGAGGACATCCCCGTCGGCGTGCTGGTCATCGAAGCATGGAGCGATGAGTCGACCTTCACCGTCTTCCGGGACGCCCGGTACACGGTCACCGAGGACGGCGCTCCGCACCGCCTGGCCGACTTCACCTTCCCCGCGGACGGCGCCTGGCCCGACCCCAAGGGCATGGTCGACGAACTGCACCAGCGCGGCATCAAGGTGCTGCTCTGGCAGATCCCGCTGATGAAGATGCGCCCGGCGCCCCGCGGCCAGGCCGCCGCGGACGCCCGCGCGATGATCGACCATGGATACACCGTCATGGAAGAGGGCGGCAAGCGGCCCTACCGCAACCGGGGCTGGTGGTTTCCCCAAGCGCTGATGCCGGACCTCACCAACCCCGAGGCGCGCCAGTGGTGGCTCTCCAAGCGCCGCTACCTGGTCGAGGAGGTCGGCATCGACGGCTTCAAGACGGACGGCGGCGAGCACGCCTGGGGCGAGGACCTGCGCTACGCCGACGGGACCACCGGCGCGCAGACCAACAACCTGTTCACCGTCGAATACCCGCGTGCCTACGGCGAGTTGTTGCGCGACAGCGGCAAGGCCCCGGTCACCTTCAGCCGTGCCGGGTTCACCGGCTCGCAGAACGCGGGCGCTTTCTGGGCCGGCGACGAGGACTCCACCTGGGACGCCTACCGGCATTCCCTCAACGCCGGCATCACCGCCTCGGCCTGCGGGATCGTCTACTGGGGCTGGGACATCGCGGGCTTCTCCGGCGACGTCCCGGACGCCGAACTGTACGTCCGGGCCATGGCGGCGTCGTGCTTCATGCCGATCATGCAATACCACTCGGAGTTCAACCACCACCGGCTGCCGCTGCGCGACCGCACCCCGTGGAACATTGCGGACCGCTCCGGCGACCCGCGCGTCCTGGAGATCTCCCGCAAGTACGCCCGCCTGCGCGAGCGCTTGGTGCCGTACCTGGCGCAGGAGACGCGCACCGGCCTGGCACAGGGCAGGCCGCTGATGCGGGGGCTCTTCTTCGACGACGCCGCGGACGACCGGATCTGGGACTTCCCCGACCAGTTCCGGCTCGGCTCGGCCCTGCTGGTGGCGCCGGTCACCACACCCGGCGCCGGCAGCAGGACCGTGTATCTGCCCGACGGCGAGTGGGTCGACGTCTGGACCGGCCAACGGCATAAGGGCGGGCAGGTCGTGGAGCGGGCCACCCCGCTGGATGTCATCCCCGTGTTCGCGACCGCGGACCGGTGGGCCGGCCTCGAAGCGGTCTTCGCCACCACCGGCGACTGATCCGGGGAACGGGTGCCGCAGGCCCCGGGCCCGTGGCCGTGCACCTGCCCTGCCCCCGGGTCGGCGCAGCACCTGTGGATCTGCCAGGCAGGTGCCGCGCCGGGCGGCTCGGTGCTCACCGCCGCGTGCCGCTGTCGGTGCAGCGCCCGGGGCACTCCCCCCCATCCGGGGCGTTACGGCCGCGTCGGGTCTGGAACGACTGGGCCAGCAACCCGGCTTCGATATCGCCAGGGCCCGTGTGACGCAGGCGTGGCCCCACGCCGACCACCGGGGGAACGACAGCCGCGGAGGCCTTCCCACCCTCGACGATGGTGACCACCGTGACCGCAGCACCGCCGAACATCGGTCGGTCGGCCGAGGAAGCGGCGCGGCATCGCCACCCGCTTCGACGAGACGTCCGAGAGCCACCTCGCCGGCCCCGGACTCCGCGCCCCGGCGATCCGGCTCGGAGGTCTCCGGCCGGCAGCCGGTTGATCGCGACATCACACAGGCTCTGGCCGGCTGTGCCAGGTCCGCGGGCGCCCCACGTGATGCGTACATATCACGTGGGGCGCCGAGGCCGGTCCGTGAGACCCTTGACGCCAAGTGACCGCCGACCGAAAGCCGCCTAGTGACCGCCACTGACCGCTCCCTGGAGCTCATCAACACCGCCGCGCAGGCGGCCGCCGACAAGCTGGCGCACGACATCATCGCCTACGACGTCAGCGACGTGCTGTCGATCACGGACGCCTTCCTGCTGGCCTCCGCCCCCAGCGACCGCCAGGTCAAGTCGATCGTCGACGAGATCGAGGAGCGGCTCCTGAAGGAGCTCGGCGCCAAGCCGGTGCGCCGCGAGGGCGACCGCGAGGCCCGCTGGGTGCTGCTCGACTACGTCGACATCGTCGTCCACGTGCAGCACAGCGAGGAGCGCGTCTTCTACGCCTTGGAGCGGCTGTGGAAGGACTGCCCCGAGATCGAACTGCCCGAGGACGCCAAGGCCACCCGCGGCAAGGCCGAGGAGCACGCCAAGCTGAAGGCGGCAGAGGAGGCTGCGGAACCGGGCGGTGAGTGGTGATGAGCACCACCGACCAGGTGCCCGGCTCCGCGGGCCGGGGCCGCCGCCTGATCCTGTGGCGGCACGGCCAGACCTCCTGGAACGTGGAGCGGCGGTTCCAGGGCACCACGGACGTCCCGCTCACCGAGACCGGCGTCGCCCAGGCCCGCCGCGCCGCCCGGCTGCTGGTCTCCCTCAGGCCCGACGCGATCGTCGCCTCCGACCTCCAGCGGGCCGCCCGGACGGCCGGTGAACTCGCCGCGCTCACCGGCCTGGAGGTCACCCACGACGAGGGGCTGCGCGAGACCTACGCGGGCAAGTGGCAGGGCCTGACGCACGAGGAGATCATCGAGCGGCACGGCGAGGAGTACGCCGCGTGGAAGCGCGGCGAGCCGATCCGCCGTGGCGGCGGCGAACTGGAGACAGAGGTGGCCGAGCGTGCCGCCCCCGTCGTGCTGCGGCACGCCGAGAAGCTCCCCGACGACGGCACGCTCGTCGTGGTCAGCCACGGCGGCACGATCCGCACCACCATCGGACGCCTCCTCGGCCTGGAGGCCCGCCACTGGGAGAGCCTCGGCGGTCTGTCCAACTGCTGCTGGTCCGTGCTCGGCGAGGGCGTCCGCGGCTGGCGTCTGCTGGAACACAACGCCGGCACCCTGCCTGAGCCGGTCCTCGGCGACGACGACTGAGCCACGGCCCGGGCCGTCGCCCCCGGCCCGGACCCGGATTTCACTTTCCGGCAGGTCGCAGGCTAAAGTTCTTCTTGTTCGCCCCGCCGAGCGGGAAGAACAATGAGGGGCTATAGCTCAGTTGGTAGAGCGCCTGCATGGCATGCAGGAGGTCAGGAGTTCAATTCTCCTTAGCTCCACGGACCGGCAACTCCGTGGTCGACACACTGTCGAGTTGTCAAAGATCGTCGATGAGATCCCGTCCCCTCAGGGGGCGGGATCTTTTCATTGCCCCCGCTCATTGCCCCGCGCCCGCACCACCTGCGTCTGCCCCCGCGGCTGCGCCCGCGCCGTCGTCGTTGCTGTCGCTGTCGTCGGCGCCGTGGGCGGCCACAGGGCCTCCCTGCGCTCCAGCAGCACCGCCGTGCGCCGCGCCGTCTCCTCGTCGTCCGGCGTGTAGACGACGATCCGGCACTCCGGCATGCCGTTGACCGACAGCGACACCGAGGTCATCCGCAGCTCGCCCAAGTCCGCGTGCCGGAACACCTTCACCCGCCGCCCCGGCTGCGCCACGTCGCCGGCCTCCCACAGAGCCGCGAACAGCGGGCTCGCCGCGGACAGATCGCGTATGAAGCACTCCCAGGCCGGCTCCCCGGCGTGCAGCCCGTAGGCGGCGCGCAGGGTCGCCACCATCACCGGCAGCTCCCGCTCCCGGAACAGCAGCGGGCAGTTCTCCTCGTCCGCCGTGAACAGCCTCCACAACGCGTTGGGAGGATGGCCGGCCGGTATCGGCGCCGGATAGAACAGGTCCCGGTAAACGGAGTTGGCGGCCAGGATGTCGTACCGGGAGTTGTAGACCACCGCCGGGCGCGGGGCCAGGGCGTCGATGATGCCCTGGATCTCCGGGCCCACCGTCTGCGCGAGCTCCTCCGGCGCGGGCGTGTACGGCACCTCCGCCAGGTGGTAGAGGTGCTCGCGCTCCGGCGGGTCCAGCCGCAGGGTGCGCGCCACGGCGTCCAGGACCTGCCCGGAGGCGTTGATCGGCCGGCCCTGCTCCAGCCACGTGTACCAGGTGACGCCGACGCCCGAGAGCTGGGCGACCTCCTCGCGGCGCAGCCCCGGAGTGCGCCGCCGCAGCCCCGGCGGCATGCCCACGTCCGCCGGTGTCACCCGGGCCCGCCTGCTGCGCAGGAACGCGGCCAGCTCGGGCCGCCGTCGCTGTACCGTCCCCATCGTCACGCCCCCCTCGTCACGACCATCGTCGGTGTCCGCCGCGTCGCCTGCCAGGTGCTGTCAGTACCAGCATCGGCGGGCTCTCGGCACCCGTACCGGAGTCTCGCCAGGCTCAGCGGCATGACGACCATTCCCAGGACCACCTCCGGGACGGATGCCGGTACGCGGCCGGCTCCCCGTCCCGCATCCAGTAAAGCCCCCGCCACTGACAACCGGCCCCGGGCGGTGCTCGCGCTCGTGCTCGCGGCCCAGTTCATGGCGCTGCTCGACGTGTTCATCGTGAACGTCGCGGCCCCCACCATCGGCACGGAACTGCGGGCGTCCGGAGCCGACCTGCAGCTGGTGATCGCCGGATACGCCGTCACCTACTCGGTCCTGCTGATCACCGGCGCCCGGCTCGGCGACCGGCTCGGGCACGGCCGGGTGCACCTCGCCGGGCTCGCCCTCTTCACCGCCGCCTCGCTCGCCTGCGGGCTGGCCCAGGGAGCCACCGAACTGATCGTCTTCCGGCTGGTGCAGGGCGCCGGCTCGGCGCTGATGATCCCGCAGGTGCTCAGCCTCATCCAGCGCACCTTCACCGGCGAGGCCCGGGCCCGGGCGCTCGGCGCGTACTCGGCGGTCCTCGCGGTCGGCGCCGCCGCCGGGCAGGTGGTCGGCGGGATCCTGGTCAGCGCCGACCTTTTCGGCACCGGCTGGCGGCCGGTGTTCCTCGTCAACGTGCCGGTGGGCCTCGTTCTGATCGCCGTAGGCAGGCGTGTCCTGCCGCGCGGCGCGGGAGCCGAGCGGGCACGCGGGCTGGACCTGCCCGGCCTGGTGCTGCTCGGCGCGGCCGTGTCGCTGTTCACGGTGCCGCTGGTGCTCGGCCAGGAGGAGGACTGGCCGCTGTGGTCCTGGCTGTCGCTGGCCGCCGCAGTCGTTCTGTTCGCCGCGTTCTGCCGCTACGAGTCCCGGCTCGCCCGGCGCGGCGGCGCCCCGCTGATCGCGCCCCGGGTGCTGCGCCACCCCGGCATGAGCCTGGCGGTCTTCCGCGCCTTCGCCGTCATGGCCGTCAACGGCGGCTTCCTGTTCGCGGTCACCCTGCACGTCCAGGGCGGCCTCGGCTACAGCGCCCTGCGCTCCGGTCTCACCTTCGCGCCGACCGCGGTGGTCTTCGGGCTGGTCGGTCTGACCTGGCGGTCCTGGCCGGCGCCCTGGCAACGCCTGCTGATCCCCGCCGGGTTCGTGGTCACCGCGCTGTCGGTGGCGGCCGTGGGGCTGGTGCTCAAGGGCGGCGACGACGGCGGCGCGCCGCTGTACGTCGCGTACGCCGGCGTCGGCGCGGGACTCGCGCTCGGCTTCAGTCCCACCCTGACCCGCGCGCTCGCGACCGTACGGCAGGAGGACGCGGCGGACGCCAGCGGACTGCTGGCGACGGTCACCCAGCTCGGACAGCTGACCGGAGTGGCCGCGTTCGGCACACTGTTCCTGAACCGGCTTGAGTCACTCGGGGCCTTCAAGGCGTATACCTCTGCGGAGGCGCTTCTGGCGTGCATGTTCGCGCTGGCCGGGACGGCCGCGGCGGGTGCCGTGTCCGGACTGGTACTGAGGCGTCGCTGACCGTATCGGTCCGGCCGTGGCAGAATCAAACGGCCGGAAGGGGGCGCGACCCGACGGGAGGGAGCAGTGATGCCTGCGAGCATCCTCGAGGAGGTCGGTCACCTTCTCGAAGCGGCGTCGACCCAGGACACGATCACCCGGCTGAGCTGCCCTTCCTGCGGTTCCGTGCACGTCGCCCAGGTCCTCGGCGACAACGGCGGGATCTCCTACGTGTGCACGGCCTGCGGCCACAGCTGGAGCTGAGCGATGGGTGCACACCGACGGAAGTGCGACTGGTGCGGCAGCGGTACGCCGATCGTCCGCGACATGGAGCCGGTCAACCCCGACTACCAGTACTGGTGCGAGGAGTGCGCGCGGGCGCTGATCATAAAGGGCGACCCGATCGAGACGTACCGCGAACTCGAGGGCGAGCCGATCTACGGCCGGCTCCTGGAGGAGCACTGCACCCTCAAACGCTTCTACTCGTTCGTCACCGCCTGACCCCGGCGGGCGCCCCAAAGGGCGCCGACGAAATCGATTTGGTGTTGGCCGGGGTCGACCGTGTAATGTTGGCGTCGCCGCCGGGGAAACCCGGTGGGACACCGGCAAGGGGCTATAGCTCAGTTGGTAGAGCGCCTGCATGGCATGCAGGAGGTCAGGAGTTCAATTCTCCTTAGCTCCACAGCGATCGAGGGCGGGTCATCCGATGGATGGCCCGCCCTCGGTGCGTCTCAGCGCGTCTCCGCGCGTGCGGACAGCGAGACGGGACGGCGGGCCACCCCCCAGCAGGGGCGGCCCGCCGTCCCGTTCGCGTCCGTCTCAGCGGCCCAGCGCCCGCCGTCCCCGGCCCTGCGACAGCACCGGCAGGTTGCGGGAGGGGGCCCGGTCGCGCGGGGCCTCCTCCTCGATGCGCAGGGCGAGCGCGGGGCAGCGGCGCACCGCGCGCAGTGCCTTGGCCTCCGCGTAGCGCGGCACCTGGGCCTGCGCCACGGTGGGGAAGCCGTCGGCGCCCAGCTCGAACACCTCCGGGAGGATGTCCGCGCACAGGCCGTGTCCGCGACACAGCGTCCAGTCGACGTAGATCTTCTGGCGGCTGGCACCGGTGTCCTGCGGCGCCTCGGCGCCGCCCGGGATGCCCGTGGGGGCCCTGCCCCCCTCGAACAGCGGCAGGACGCCCTCCACGGGCCGTCCGCAGCCGTTGCCGAGGACGTGCGCGGCGAGGTCGTCGGTGAAAGCCTTGATGGTCGACTCCAGGAACATCGCGGAGCCGTCGGGGTGCGAGCACGCGCCGCGCCGCTTGACGTTCTTGGCGACCTGCTTCAGCGCCTCCAGCGCGGCCGGGCCGCCGCCGTTGATGATGTCCTCCATGCCGCGCGCGGCGGCGGGCAGGCCGAGGTAGCAGGGGCCGCACTGGCCCGCGCTCTCCTCCGCCAGCCACTGCGCCACGCGCAGCGACTCGCCCAGCGGGCAGGTCTCCTGGCTGATCGGCAGGATCGCCCCGGCGCCCAGCGAGCCGCCCACCGCGTCCAGGGAGTTGCGGGAGACGATCGCCTCGTCGACGGTGGCCGCGTCGATCCACTTGCCGTGGTAGCCGCCGGTCAGCACCCCCTGCGGCACCGGCGGGGCGCCGGCCAGCTGCAGCACGTAGCGCAGGGGCACGCCGGTGGGGACCTCGATCACCATAGGGCGGGCGACCGCGCCGGAGACCGTCAGCATGACGGTGCCCGGCTCGTCGTACAGGCCGGTGTTGCCGTAGCGCTCCGGGCCGATGCGGGCGGCGATGGCGAGCTGCGCGAACGTTTCGGCGTTCGACAGCAGGGTGGGTGCTCCGCCGACGCCGTTCTGCGAGGCGCTGACCTTGCGGCCGGGCGGGATCGCCGGGCCGCCGTCGACGGAGCGGATCAGCGACGCGGCGGCGCCGGTGACCATTCGCACCGGGTTGCGCTGCACGAACGCGCGCAGCGCCGAGCGGCGGCTGTTGCTCAGCCCGCGTTCGGCGAGCGCGGCCTCCATCGAGCGCTGGGTGGACTCCCGGGTGACCCCCACCACGAGCGTGCGGGCGCCCAGGGCCTCGGCGCACAGCAGCGCGCCGTCCAGGATGAGGTGCGGGGCACGGTTGATGAGCACCGTGTCCTTGCGGCAGGCGGGTTCGTCCTCGCTTCCGTTGACGACGACGACCGGCCGTACGCCGCGCTTGATCGCCGCCTCGGCGACCGAGCGCAGCTTCTTGTGGAACGGGAAGCCGGCGCCGCCGCGGCCCTTGAGGTTGATGCTCTCGGAGAGCTGCGCGAGCTGCTCGCCGCCCAGCGGTTCGAGCGGCCCGTGCACCTTCAGGTGCATGGGCAGGTCGAGCCGCTCGACAAGGTCGAAGCCCGAAGTGAGCTGCGGAAGGCCGACCACGCGGACTTCCGGGACGTCGGGCAGGGCCTCGTTCACCTATAGCCTCCGGAAGGCGTGTTCCAGGGTTCGCCCGAACCCGGTGCGTCGAACGACGCGCCGGGAGCCGGTTCGCCCGCGGGACCGCTGTTGTACGTGTTGTTGCTGTTGTACGTGTCGTACCGGGCGTTCGTCTCACCGGTGTCGTACACATCACTGCCCTGGTAGGCGGCCGCGCCCGCGCTGCCGTAGGCGGGGATGTTGAATCCGGTGTCCTGGAGCGGGTCGTAGGCCGACGGCGGCGCCTCGCCGACCGGCGGCGGCGACGGGACCGGCCAGCTGCCCGAGGTGCTGCCGCCGGTGTCCGCGCGGGGCATCGCCTGCGTCGGCTGCATGTCCATCGACAGGTCCATGCGGGCGGTCTGGTCGGCCGGGAAGGACTGCGCCCCGCGCGGGGTCGCGACGGCGCGATAGGCGGCCGCGAAGCCGTTCGAGGGCTCCGGGGTCATGGTGCGCGAGGCCGGCGCATCGAACTGGGAAGCCTCGTACCGGGGGGCCGCGGCGGACGCCGTCTCCGCGCGGGAGGACGACCTCGGCCCGCGGGCGTTGCCGTAGCCCGGCAGCGCGGAGGCCGCCTCGGCCATCCGGGCCCGGCTCGCGTCCAGCTCGTCGCGGCCCGCGCGCTCCTCCGTGCCCAGGAAGGCGGCGATCCGGTCGGCGACCTTGCGCTTGAACGGGCGCGGGGCCGCGCGCAGGGCGAGCGCCGCGGCGACGGCGACCAGGCACAGCTCGTAGGACACCATGAAGAACGTCTTGGCCGGGCGTCCCGCGAACAGGCCGTGCACCAGGGCCGCGCACCAGGCGGGATAGGCCAGCATGTGCATCGCGCGCCAGCGTGCGGCCACCGGTGCCGGGGAGGCGAACTGGTTGCGCAGGGCACCGGTGACGCCCACGAAGATCATGAGCAGGCCGGCCAGGGAGCCGAGGCCGATGAGTCCGGCGCTGCCCTGGACGCCGAGGCTGAAGGGGATCAGCGCGGCGATCAGCTGGGTGTGGTCGAGCGCCAGCTTGATGGTGATGTGCACCAGCAGGAACGCGATGGAGGCGACGGCGGTCACCCGGTGGATGCCCTGCGCCACGATGCGCTGGCGGATGTTCAGCACGAGCCGGTCCTGGGCCACCAGCCCCCAGATCACCGAGCAGGTCAGGCTCACCAGGGACAGGACGCCCGCGCCGAAGTTGAGGAAGTCCTGGAGCCAGCCGCCTCCGAACAGCACGACGACGGGTATGAGCAGCAGTACGACAGCCGACGCCACCCCGTAGGCCGACCGGCCCGGTTTGGGGAGGGAGCTGTTGCTACGACGAGGGTTCATGGGGGCAACTCCGAGCAGTTTCGGGAAAGCGGTCCCGCTGCCGAACTTTAAGTGGCGCCATACCGGTGGGTACGAGGTTTGGGCTATTGAGTTGTCGCGCGGGCGGTGCGCGGTCGCTGTGATGTCCTGTAGTTGTCGTTACGCGAAGTAACTTCTGGCTCCGGCTCCGAGAGACACCGGGGGCCAAGGAGGCATACGTATGTGCGTCGCGGTCTGCTCAAGGGCTGCGGTACTCTAACGCCATGCGTGCCGTACGCCTTCTGCTTAGCGAGCCGCGCTGATCAGTCCCGACCGCCGGGCGAATCGGATGGTCGGCATCGGCGCGGCGTCCCCTCCTGTGCGAGGGGATTTTTCGTTTCCTGGGAAGCGCAGCCGCCGGCAGAGACGATCGATGGAGCTTTGAGGACCATGAGCGAGACGAACCCAGCTGCCACCGCTGCGACGCCGGCGGAGGTCGCGCCACACCGCTACACGGCCGCCGTGGCCGCGGAGATCGAGGCACGCTGGCAGGACTTCTGGGACGCCGAGGGCACCTACGCGGCGCCGAACCCCAAGGGCGACCTGGCCGGCGACCCCGAGGTCGTCGCCCGGCCCAAGAAGTTCATCATGGACATGTTCCCCTACCCGTCCGGCGCCGGCCTGCACGTCGGCCACCCCCTGGGCTACATCGCCACCGACGTCTTCGCCCGCTTCCAGCGGATGACCGGCCACAACGTCCTGCACACCCTGGGCTTCGACGCCTTCGGCCTGCCCGCCGAGCAGTACGCCGTACAGACCGGCACGCACCCGCGCGTGTCCACCGAGGCCAACATCGAGAACATGAAGGCCCAGCTGCGCCGGCTGGGCCTGGGCCACGACAAGCGCCGCTCGTTCGCCACGATCGACCCGGACTACTACAAGTGGACCCAGTGGATCTTCCTGCAGATCTACAACTCCTGGTACGACGACGAGGCGGCCAAGGCCCGTCCGATCTCCGAGCTGATCGCCCAGTTCGAGACCGGTGAGCGCACCGTGCCCGGCCACACGCGCGCGTGGCACGAACTGAGCGCCGCCGAGCGCGCCGACGTGCTGGGCGAGTTCCGCCTGGCCTACGCCTCCGACGCGCCGGTCAACTGGTGCCCCGGCCTGGGCACCGTGCTGGCCAACGAGGAGGTCACCGCCGACGGCCGCTCCGAGCGCGGCAACTACCCGGTCTTCAAGGCCAAGCTGCGCCAGTGGAACATGCGGATCACCGCGTACGCCGACCGGCTGCTGGACGACCTGGAGGAGCTGGACTGGCCCGAGGCCATCAAGCTGCAGCAGCGCAACTGGATCGGCCGCTCCGAGGGCGCCCGCGTCGACTTCCCCATCGACGGCGAGCGGATCACCGTCTTCACCACCCGCCCCGACACCCTGTTCGGCGCGACCTACATGGTCCTGGCGCCCGAGCACCCGCTGGTGGAGAAGTTCACCCCGGAGGCCTGGCCCGAGGGCACCCACCAGGTGTGGACGGGCGGCCACGCCACGCCCGCCGAGGCCGTCGCCGCCTACCGCGCGCAGGCCGCCTCCAAGTCGGACGTGGAGCGGCAGGCCGAGGCCAAGGACAAGACCGGCGTCTTCATCGGCGCGTACGCGACCAACCCGGTCAACGGCGAGCGGATCCCCGTCTTCATCGCCGACTACGTCCTGATGGGCTACGGCACCGGCGCGATCATGGCCGTGCCCGCGGGCGACCAGCGCGACTTCGAGTTCGCGCGCGCCTTCGAACTGCCGGTCCACTGCATCGTCGAGCCGACCGACGGCCGCGGCACCGACACCTCGACGTGGGAGGACGCCTTCGCCTCCTACGACGCCAAGATCATCAACTCGTCCAACGACGAGATCTCCCTGAACGGCCTGGGCGTCGCCGACGCCAAGGCGCGCGTCACCGAGTGGCTGGAGCGCCGCGGCATCGGCGAGGGCACCGTCAACTTCCGGCTGCGCGACTGGCTGTTCAGCCGCCAGCGCTACTGGGGCGAGCCCTTCCCGATCGTCTACGACGAGGACGGTGTCGCGCACGCGCTGCCCGAGTCGATGCTGCCGCTGGAGCTGCCCGAGGTCGAGGACTACAGCCCGCGCACCTTCGACCCGGACGACGCCGACACCCAGCCCGAGACCCCGCTGTCGCGCAACGACGAATGGGTCCACGTCACCCTGGACCTGGGCGACGGGCGCGGCCCGCGCGAGTACCGCCGCGAAACCAACACCATGCCCAACTGGGCCGGCTCCTGCTGGTACGAGCTGCGCTACCTGGACCCGCACAACGAGCACCAGCTGGTCGACCCCGAGATCGAGCGGTACTGGATGGGCCCGCGGGACGGGCAGCCGCACGGCGGCGTCGACCTGTACGTCGGCGGCGCCGAGCACGCCGTGCTGCACCTGCTGTACGCCCGCTTCTGGTCCAAGGTGCTGTACGACCTGGGGCACGTCTCCTCCGCGGAGCCGTTCCACAAGCTGTTCAACCAGGGCATGATCCAGGCCTACGTCTACCGCGACAGCCGCGGCATCGCGGTGCCGGCGGCCGAGGTGGAGGAGCGCGACGGCGCCTACTACTACCAGGGCGAGCAGGTCTCCCGGCTGCTGGGCAAGATGGGCAAGTCCCTGAAGAACGCGGTCACCCCGGACGAGATCTGCGCCGAGTACGGCGCCGACACGCTGCGCCTGTACGAGATGGCGATGGGCCCGCTGGACGTCTCCCGGCCGTGGGACACGCGCGCGGTGGTCGGCCAGTTCCGGCTGCTGCAGCGGCTGTGGCGCAACATCGTCGACGAGACCACCGGCGAGACCACGGTCGTCGACGCAGAGGCCGACGAGGAGACGCTGCGCGCCCTGCACAAGGCGATCGACGGCGTGCGCCAGGACCTGGAGGGCCTGCGCTTCAACACCGCCATCGCCAAGGTCACCGAGCTGAACAACCACCTGACCAAGGCCGGTGCCGCCGTGCCCCGCTCGGTCGCCGAGCCGCTGGTGCTGATGGTGGCCCCGCTGGCCCCGCACATCGCCGAGGAGCTGTGGCGCCGCCTGGGCCACACCGACTCGGTGGTCCACCGGGACTTCCCGGTGGCCGACCCGGCGTACGTCGTCGACGAGACCGTGACCTGTGTGGTGCAGATCAAGGGCAAGGTCAAGGCGCGTCTGGAGGTCTCGCCGGCCATCTCCGAGGAGGAGCTGGAGAAGGTCGCGCTGGCCGACGACAAGGTCGTGGCGGCGCTGGGCGGCGCCGGGATCCGCAAGGTCATCGTGCGGGCGCCGAAGCTGGTGAACATCGTTCCCGCGTGATCGCCCTCTCGCGTGACCGATCCGGCGTGCCGATCCGTGTGATCGTCCCTGCGTGATCGGCCGACCGCCTCATCCGGGTGGTCCCCTACGGGCAGGTTCGGGGTTTTTCTGGAACTCCGGGCCTGCCCTTTGCGTTTACCGTGGAAGAGCGGCGCGGTGCGCGCCGTGACGCCGGAGGAGGAGCGCAGTGGAAGCAGTGATCGCAGTCTTCGCCCTGCTTTTCGTGCTCTTCGTGGTGCTCGGCGCCTACGTCACGGTGAAAGCGGTCGGCGCGGCCAAACGGGGCGTGGATCGCACCCTCGGCCAGGCCCGGCGCACGGTCGAGGACCACGCGCTGCGGGCCAAATCCTTTGCCCAGCCCGGTCCGGCCGGCGAGCTGGCGCAACTCCGGCTGAAGCTGCGGGCGTCGATGCGGGCCACCCGGGACGCGCTGCACGCGGGCGTGCCCGAGGACGCGTCACTCAAGGAGGCCCTGGGCCTCTTCGAGCGTCTCAGCGCGCACGGGCACGAACTGGACGACGAACTCAGGCGCCTGGAGTCCGAGCCGGACCGCAAACGGCTCGCCGAGCGGCTGCCCGCCCTGCGCGAACGCGCCGAACGCGTCATCGGCTCGGCGGACTCGCTGCGCTGGGCGGCCCGCGACCGGGCCCGCCGCTTCGCCGACGACGAACTGGACGCGCTGAGCACGCAGATCGACCTCGAGGCGGGCGCCCTGCGCCACTGGACCGAGCCGGAACACACTCCCGCCTCCGCCCCTGCCGCACGGCCCCGCACCGCGGCCGCCGACGGCCCGACGGCCCGGCAGACCTCTCCCGAGCCGCCCGCCCCGGGCCAGGCCCAGGAGCCGTCCCGGCCCGCCATCACCCCTCCGGTACGGCCTCCCGTCCACCCCTGGCAGAAGAAGGCCCGCCCGGAGACGACGACGTGATCCGGTCAAGGTATGCCCAGGTGAGAAGGGTCGTGCTGCCGTCCGGGCAGTACGCCAGGTAACCTCCAGCTCATGTCCCGCCATGTCGCGATCGTCACCGATTCAACGGCCTACCTGCCGCCGCGGACGATGGAGCGCCACGGCATCACAGCGGTCCCCCTGACGGTGGTCCTGGGCGACCGGGCGCTGGAGGAGGGCACGGAGATCTCCACCCGCTCCCTGGCCCAGGCGCTGCAGAAGCGACGCCCCGTCACCACCTCCAGGCCCAGCCCGCAGGTCTTCGCCGAGACCTACCGCAGGGTCGCCGAGTCCGGGGCCGCCGGCATCGTCTCCCTCCACCTGTCCGCCGAACTCTCCGGCACCTACGACGCGGCCGTCCTCGCGGCGCGCGAGGCCCCGGTCCCGGTGCGGGTGGTGGACACCGGCATGATCGCGATGGCGCTGGGCTTCTGCGCGCTCGCCGCGGCGAAGACCGCGGAAGGGGGCGGCACGGTGGACGAGGCGGTCACGGCCGCCGAGAAGCGGGCCTCGGGCACGTCCGCCTTCTTCTACGTCGACACCCTCGACTACCTGCGCCGCGGTGGGCGGATCGGCGCCGCCCGCGCCCTGCTCGGCTCCGCGCTCGCCGTGAAACCGCTGCTCCAGCTGCAGGACGGCCGCATCGAGCCCCTGGAGAAGGTGCGGACGGCGTCGAGGGCGATCGCCCGGCTGGAAGAGATCGTGGCCGACCGGGCCGGCGGCGCCGAGGTCGACATCGCCGTCCACCACCTCGCCGCCCACGACCGGGCGGAGGCCCTGGCGGACCGTCTCCGGGCGCGGGTGCCCGGCCTGGCCGACCTGCACGTGAGCGAGGTCGGCGCGGTGATCGGGGCGCACACGGGGCCCGGACTGCTGGGGGCCGTGGTCTCACCCCGGTGACCGGGGCGCGTCCCCGTCCCCGTCTCCGCCGACGCCGCTGCCGCTGCCGGCTCCCTTTCACCCGTGTGGGTGGCCGAGTTGTCCACAACCGGGCAGTAGTCCACGGATTCCGGGCAAGATCATCGCGCGGTGGGCGAGGTGCCAGATCCTCGACGCATGGCACTTCGATCACGTTCACGCACAGCGACCGCGACCAGTGGCCCGGGGCGGGGCCCTGCCTCAGACGGCCGGGTCCGCCATCGCCGCGCGCCCGCCCTGGGCGCCGCCCGGCACCGGCGCGCCTCGGCGGACGAACTCCGCCGGCGTGCCGGGGCGCTCTTCCCCGAACGCGCCCTCCCGGCGGGGGAGCCGGGGACCGGACCGCCGGGCGCGCGGTGGTGGGGAGGGGCCACCGGGAACACCGGGAACACCGGGAGCATCGGCCCGTCCGCGGACGCGTCGAGCAGGGGCCTGTCCTCGGACGTGCCGTCCGAGGATGATCCGCCGCCGGTCGCGTCTTCGGAGACGGAGGTGGAGACAGTGGAGACAAGGGCAGACGCCGAGTACGCGGACGGGGACTGGCGGGGGCGGGCCGGGGCGGCGCTGCGGGAGCGGATGCCGTTGTGGGTGCAGGCGCGGTGTGGGCTGGAGCGGCGGGGCGTGGTCGCCCTCGCGGCGCTGCTCGTCCTGACGGCCGTGTTCGCCGTCCAGCACTTCTGGGCCGGCCGCACGCAGTCCGTGCGGGCGCCCGAGGTGGTGCGGGCGGTGGCTGCCGCCGGGGCACGGGCCACGGGCGGCGCACGCCCGTCCGACGGCCCGGCGGGGGCGGCGCCGAGTGCCGGGGGATCGGCTGGGGCCGAGATCGTGGTGGACGTCAGCGGCAAGGTGCGCGACCCGGGAATCCACCGCCTGCCCGCTGGTGCGCGGGTCGTCGACGCCCTGCGGGCGGCGGGCGGGGTGCGCCCTGGCACGAAGACCGAAGGGCTCAACCAGGCCCGCTTCCTGGCCGACGGTGAGCAGGTCGTCGTCGGCGGACCGGCCCCCGCGCCGGGGCCGGACGGCGGACCGGCCGGATCGGCGGCGGGAGCGGGAGCGGGAGCGGTGGTGGGGGCAGGGGCTGGGGCGGCCGGTGCGCCGGTGTCCCTCAACACGGCCACGGCGGACCAACTCGATACCCTGCCCGGCGTGGGACCGGTGCTGGCCCGGCACATCGTCGACTACCGCACCCGGCACGGCGGCTTCCGCTCGGTCGACGAACTGCGCGAGGTCAACGGCATCGGCGACCGCCGCTTCGCCGACCTGCGCGATTTCGTACGGCCATGAGCCCCGGCCACGACAACCCACCCGCCCACGACAACCCGCCCGGGCAGGCTTCCGGCGCCGGGGTGGGCGGCCGCCGCCGCCCGGTGTCCCGTCGAGCCGTTCACGCCGGGTCCGGGCGGCGGCTCGGGGACGCCCACCCGCGCCAGGAAGGGCCTGCGGACCTGCGGCTGGTGCCGCCCGCGGTCGCGGTCTGGGCCACGGCCGCGCTGACGCTGGACGCCCGGTGGGGGTGGGTCGTCGGCGTCGTGGCCGGCTGCCTCGTGGGGGCCGGTCTGCTGCTGCCGATGCGCGCGGCTGTCCGTGCCCATGCCCGGACCTCGCGTGGCGCCTGGCCGCGCGTCTCGCTCGCCGCCGTGCTGCTCTGTGCCGCCGCGGCCGCCGTCTCGGCCGGGTTGCACGGCGCCGATCTGCGGCGCGGCCCGGTGCCCGCGCTGGCGCGGCAGTACGCCAGGGTGACCGCCGAGGTGGAAGTCGCCTCGGATCCGCGGCTCACCCGGCCCCGGATCACGGGGGACCGCGCGGCTCCGGCCGCCGTGCTGATCCGGGCCGACGTGCGGCGGGTGACCGAGGCGGACGGGACGGCGGCGACGACGCGGACACCGGTGCTGCTCGTCGTTGACGTCCGCACCAGAGGCACGGGCCCGGCCGACGCCGCTCGCGCGTCGCCGTGGCTGGGGCTGCTGCCCTCCACCCACGTCCGGGTCATGGCGCGGGTGGTGCCCCCGCTGGCGGGTGGCGGCAGCGTCGCGGGTGTGCTGCGGGTACGGGGACAGGCCGTGCCGGACGTGGTGGCGGAGCCGTCGCGGGCGCAGCGGTTCGCCGGGCGGCTGCGCGCCGGATTGCGCGAGGCGACCGACGCGCTGCCCGCGGACGCCCGGGCGCTGCTGCCGGGCCTGGTCGTCGGGGACACCTCGCGGATCACCCCGGAACTGGACGAGGCGTTCAAGGAGACCGACCTGGCGCACATGCTCGCCGTGTCCGGGAGCAACCTCACGATCATCCTCGCCCTGCTCGTCGGGCCGCCCGGCCTGGCCCGGCTGGCGGAGCGGCGCGGGCTCGCACCCCGCCTCGGCATCCCACTGAGGACGACCGCGCTGCTCGGCGGGGCTCTCACACTCGCATTCGTCGTCGTGTGCCGGCCGGACCCGAGCGTGCTGCGGGCGGCGGCCTGCGGAGCGGTCGCGCTGCTCGCGCTGGCGACCGGCCGCCGCAGATCCCTGATCCCCGCGCTGGCGACGGCCGTTGTGCTGCTGGTGCTGTACGACCCGTGGCTGGCCCGCAGTTACGGCTTCCTGCTCTCCGTGCTGGCCACCGGCGCCCTGCTCACCCTCGCGCCGCGCTGGAGCGAGGCGCTGCGGCGGCGCGGACTCCCGCCGAGAGCGGCCGAGGCGCTGGCCGCGGCGGGCGCCGCGCAGGCCCTGTGCGCACCGGTCGTCGCCGTGCTGTCGGCGCGCGTGAGTCTGGTGGCGGTGCCGTGCAACCTGATCGCGGAGCTCGCGGTGGCGCCGGCCACGGTGCTGGGGTTCGCCGCGCTGGCGACGGCGCCGGTGGCGTTGCCCGTCGCCAAGGCGCTCGCTCGGTGCGCGAGTTGGCCCGTCGAGTGGATCGCGGGCGTGGCCCGTGCGGGGGCCGCGCTGCCCGGCGGGGGAGTGGACTGGCCGGGGACCTGGGGCGGCGCCGCACTGCTCGGCCTGGTCACGCTTGTCGTCCTGGTCCTCGGCAGGCGGCTGCTGAGGCATCCGTGGTGGTGCGGCGCCCTGGGGGTGCTGCTCGCCTTGGTGGTGGTGCAGCCGCCGCCGCTGACCAGGGTGATCACGGGCTGGCCGCCGCCGGGATGGCGGCTGGTGATGTGCGACGTGGGGCAGGGGGACGCGATGGTGCTCGCGGCGGGGGCGGGCAGCGGCGTCGTGGTGGACGCCGGGCCCGACCCCACGCTGGTCGACCGCTGCCTGCGCACGCTCGGCATCACGAGGATCCCGTTGGTGGTGCTGACCCACTTTCACGCCGACCACGTCGCCGGGCTGCCCGGCGTGCTGCGCGGGCGGTCGGTGGGCGGGATCGAGACGACCGGCCTGGAACAGCCCGCCGATCAGGTGGAGTTCGTGCGGAAGGAGGCGGACGCCGGGCACGTCCCGCTGAGCCGCGCCGTCGCCGGGGAACAGCGGCGCACGGGTCCGCTGACCTGGCAGGTGCTGTGGCCCCCGGCCGGCCCGACGCCCGCCCCGGACGGGCCGAACGATTCCAGCGTCACCCTGCTGGTCCGTTCTGCGGGGCTGCGTCTGCTGCTGCTCGGGGATCTCGAACCCCCGGCACAGCAGGCGCTGTCGAGGTCGCCGGAGGGCGCGCTGCTGGACGGGGTGGACGTACTGAAGGTCGCGCACCACGGTTCGGCGTACCAGGACCCGGAGCTGATACGCCGGGTCGCACCGCGGCTGGCGCTCATCTCCTGCGGCGCGGACAACCCCTACGGGCATCCGGCGCCCAGCACCGTGGCCGCGTTGCGGGCAGGCGGCGCGGTGGTGGTGCGGACGGACCGGGACGGGGCGCTCGCGGTGGCCGGGGCCGGCACCGAGCTGCGGGTCGCGGGAGACTGACGGCATGTCGCGGAGACCGACGGAGGCTGACGGCGTGTCCCTCCCGCCCATGTGCCGAGTCCGACCGCGCGCCGGGCGGGGTGGCGGACAATGGGCTCGTGAGCGACGTGAGACATGTGCTGGTGCTGCCCGACCGCGACGCCGCGCAGGAGGCGGCCCGGGCGTTGGGAGAGCGGTTCGGGACAGACGAGGAGCCGGAACTGGTGCGCGACGCCCTGGCCGGTGA
Source organism: Streptomyces sp. NPDC031340 (assembly GCF_055569945.1). Lineage (NCBI taxonomy): Bacteria > Bacillati > Actinomycetota > Actinomycetes > Kitasatosporales > Streptomycetaceae > Streptomyces > Streptomyces sp. NPDC031340. Next base: position 158,524 of record NZ_JBVIIE010000012.1, on the reverse strand, counting down.
GGACGACGCCGAGGACGCGCAGTGGCTCGTCGTTCTGCGGGACGCGGAGTCGCGGCTGGACGCGGCGGAGCTGGACGCGTTCGCCGGGGAGTGGGACGGCTGGCGCGAGGAACCGTAGGCCGCCGGTCCGCCGGTCCGCCGGTCCGCCGGTCCGCCGGTCCGCCGGTCCGCCGGTCCGCCGGTCCGCCGGTCCGCCGGTCCGCAGGGCGGCCGTGCCGAGGGTGGCGCGGGCCGCAGGCGGACCCGGCCCCGGGGAACCCTGGGGTGACAGGAAACCTGGGGTGACAGGAAACCTGGGGTGACAGGAAACCTGGGGTGACAGGAAACCTGGGGCAGGAACCCCGGGACGAGGGGCCGTCGGGTGGGCAGGGGCGGCGGGGTGGTGCCCGGGACCCGATGTCGGTGCCGCGTGCCATGCTTGTCGCGATGGCCAGGAAGACTGCGAACGACGACCCTCTCGCCCCGGTGACCCTTGCCGTGGGCCAGGAGGACCTCCTGCTCGACCGTGCTGTGCAGGAGGTGGTGGCCGCCGCGCGGGCCGCCGACGCCGACACGGACGTACGAGACCTCACCTCGGACCAGCTGCAGCCCGGCACGCTCGCCGAGCTGACCAGCCCCTCGCTGTTCGCCGAGCGCAAGGTCGTGGTCGTGCGCAACGCGCAGGACCTGTCCGCCGACACGGTCAAGGACGTGAAGGGTTACCTCGGAGCGCCCGCCGAGGAGATCACCCTCGTGCTGCTGCACGCGGGCGGCGCCAAGGGCAAGGGACTGCTCGACGCGGCCCGCAAGGCGGGGGCGCGGGAGGTGGCGTGCCCGAAGATGACGAAGCCCGCCGACCGGCTGGCCTTCGTGCGGGGGGAGTTCCGGGCCACCGGGAGGTCCGCCACCCCCGAGGCGTGCCAGGCGCTCGTCGACGCCATCGGAAGCGACCTGCGGGAGCTGGCGTCCGCGGTCTCCCAACTGGTCGCCGACGTCGAGGGGACCATCGACGAGGCGATCGTCGGGCGGTACTACACCGGGCGGGCCGAGGCGTCGAGCTTCACGGTCGCCGACCGCGCCGTGGAAGGGCGGGCGGCCGAGGCGCTGGAGGCGCTGCGCTGGGCGCTGGCCACGGGCGTCGCGCCGGTGCTGATCACCAGCGCCCTGGCGCAGGGCGTGCGGGCGATCGGCAAGCTGTCCTCCGCGCGCGGGGGGCGGCCCGCCGATCTGGCGCGGGAGCTGGGCATGCCGCCGTGGAAGATCGACCGGGTGCGGCAGCAGATGCGCGGGTGGACCCCGGACGGGGTCGCGGTCGCCCTGCGCGCGGTCGCCGACGCCGACGCCGGAGTCAAGGGCGGCGGGGACGACCCCGGCTACGCCCTGGAGAAGGCCGTGGTCACCATCGCCCGCGCCGCGCGCAGCCGACGCTAGGAGCCCCGGCCCCGGCCCCGTCCCCGGGCAAGGACGAAGGCCCCGCCTCCCTGCCCCTGGGGAAGGGGAGAGGAGGCGGGGCCTTCGGTGAAGCCGGTGAGTCCGTACCCGCGTGGCGAACGCAGGCCGCGTACGGACTCGGGATGCCGGACGGGAGCGGATGAGAGAGGGCCCGCTCGATTCCCTCCGGCGGTCAGATCAAGAGATGGTGTCAGCCCTGGAGGGACGCGACCTTGGCAGCCAGCGCCGACTTCTTGTTGGCGGCCTGGTTCTTGTGGATGACGCCCTTCGCGACGGCCTTGTCGAGCTGACGCGCGGCAGCGCGCTGGTACTCGGTGGCCTTCTCGACGTCACCCGCGGCAGCGGCCTCGCGGGCCTTGCGGATCGCGGTCTTCAGGGAGGACTTGACGGCCTTGTTGCGCAGCCGGGCCTTCTCGTTGGTCTTGATCCGCTTGATCTGGGACTTGATGTTCGCCACGAATGAGCCTTCTCAGGTTCAGGCACGGGGCCGCAGGGGTCCCGTGCCAGGTGATTTCTTGGGTGTGCCTCGCGCTGAGAGGGCATGAGACACAGCCACCCAGGCTACCAGCGGCCGCCCGAGTGGCCCAAACCGGTCGCCGGTCGGCGCGCGTGGGACCATGGAGGCTACGTATCGATCCGACCCGAGGCATAAGGCGCCTCAAGAGACAGGACCCTGCGTGCCCGCGACCCCTAACAATGTGCCCGAGCCGAGCCGTACCGACCCGGCTCTGATCCGCAATTTCTGCATCATCGCGCACATCGACCACGGCAAGTCCACGCTCGCCGACCGGATGCTCCAGCTGACCGGCGTCGTCGAGCAGCGGCAGATGCGCGCCCAGTACCTCGACCGCATGGACATCGAGCGCGAGCGCGGCATCACGATCAAGTCCCAGGCCGTGCGCCTGCCCTGGGCTCCCACCGACGACCCGGGCAGCACGCACATCCTCAACATGATCGACACCCCGGGGCACGTCGACTTCACGTACGAGGTCTCGCGGTCGCTCGCCGCCTGCGAGGGGACCGTCCTCCTCGTCGACGCCGCCCAGGGCATCGAGGCGCAGACCCTCGCCAACCTCTACCTGGCGATGGAGAACGACCTCACGATCATCCCGGTGCTCAACAAGATCGACCTGCCGGCCGCGCAGCCGGAGAAGTTCGCCGAGGAGCTCGCCAACCTCGTCGGCTGCGAGCCCGGTGACGTGCTGAAGGTCTCCGCCAAGACCGGTCTGGGCGTCGAGGCGCTGCTCGACAAGGTCGTCGCCGAGATCCCGGCCCCGGTCGGCGTCAAGGACGCCCCCGCGCGCGCCATGATCTTCGACTCCGTGTACGACTCCTACCGCGGCGTCGTGACGTACGTCCGTGTCATCGACGGACAGCTCAACAAGCGCGAGCGCATCCGGATGATGTCGACGGGCGCCACCCACGAGCTGCTGGAGATCGGCACCAACTCGCCGGAGATGCTGCCCGCCGACGGTCTCGGCGTCGGCGAGGTGGGCTACCTGATCACCGGTGTGAAGGACGTCCGCCAGTCCAAGGTCGGCGACACCGTCACCAGCCAGCACAAGGGAGCCACCGAGGCGCTCGGCGGCTACAAGGATCCCAAGCCGATGGTCTTCTCCGGCCTGTATCCGCTGGACGGCTCCGACTACCCCGAGCTGCGCGAGGCGCTGGACAAGCTTCAGCTCAACGACGCCGCGCTGGTCTACGAGCCGGAGACGTCCGCCGCCCTCGGCTTCGGCTTCCGCGTCGGCTTCCTCGGTCTGCTCCACCTCGACGTCATCCGGGAGCGCCTGGAGCGCGAGTTCGGTCTCGACCTGATCGCCACCGCGCCCAACGTGGTCTACCGCGTGATCATGGAGGACGGCACCGAGACGGTCGTCACCAACCCGAGCGAGTTCCCCGAGGGCAAGATCGACGAGGTGTTCGAGCCGGTCGTGCGGGCGACGATCCTCGCGCCGACCGAGTTCATCGGCGCGATCATGGAGCTGTGCCAGACCCGGCGCGGCGCCCTGCTCGGCATGGACTACCTGTCCGAGGACCGCGTCGAGATCCGCTACACCCTGCCGCTCGCCGAGATCGTCTTCGACTTCTTCGACCAGCTGAAGTCCAAGACGCGCGGTTACGCCTCGCTCGACTACGAGCCCACCGGCGAGCAGTCCAGCTCGCTCGTCAAGGTCGACATCCTGCTGCACGGCGACAAGGTGGACGCCTTCTCCGCGATCACCCACAAGGACCAGGCGTACGCGTACGGCGTCCGGCTCGTCGCCAAGCTCAAGGAGCTCATCCCGCGGCAGAACTTCGAGGTGCCGGTGCAGGCCGCCATCGGCTCGCGGGTCATCGCCCGCGAGACCATCCGCGCCATCCGCAAGGACGTCCTCGCCAAGTGCTACGGCGGCGACATCTCCCGCAAGCGCAAGCTGCTGGAGAAGCAGAAGGAGGGCAAGAAGCGGATGAAGATGGTGGGTTCGGTGGAAGTTCCGCAGGAGGCCTTCATCGCGGTCCTGAGCAGCGATGACAGCGCGGGGCCGGCCAAGGGCAAGAAGTAACCGCCGCTCGCCGTCGCCGGCACGGCAAACCGGGCGCAACGGGGCCCGCCGCACGAAAGCGCGGCGGGCCCCCGCGCGTGCGCGGCGTCGCTCTCTGTGCGAAGTGACAGTCCGCCGCCCCTTACGAACCGGGCGGTCGGGCCGTACTCTGATCCCTGCTCGTTAGTTACTCGCGAGTTAAACAACGTGTCGCGGGTAAGAACCAGCCGTACTGAGTCAGCCCCGCTGAGTCAGTCGTACCGAGCCAGCCGTACTGAGCCAGCCATACTGAGCCAGCCGCACCGTCGCGGGTCCCGGAGGATGTCGTGAGCGACACACAGACACTGATCGAGAACCGTCCGCCGTCCGTGGCGGCCCTCTTCCTGGAGCGTGTGGCGGCCACTCCGGACGCCGAGGCCTACCGCTACCCCGTTCCGTCCGCGTCCGGCACGGGTCCCGACGACTGGAAGTCGCTGACCTGGGCGCAGTCCGCCGAGCGGGTGTACGCCATCGCGGCCGGGCTGATCGAACTCGGCGTGCAGCCCGAGCAGCGCGTCGCCCTCGCCTCCTCCACCCGCCTCGAGTGGATCCTCGCCGACCTCGGCATCATGTGCGCCGGGGCGGCCACGACCACCATCTATCCGCAGACCAACGCCGAGGAGTCGGCGTTCATCCTCTCCGACTCCGCGAGCCGGGTGCTGATCGCGGAGAACGCCGAGCAGCTGGCCAAGGCGGAGCAGAAGCGTGCCGAGCTACCCGAGCTGACCCACGTCGTGGTGATCGACGCGGACGGCGTCGAGACCGGCGACCGGGTGCTCAGCCTCGCCGAGCTGGAGAGCCGCGGAGTGGCGTACCTGGAGAAGAACCCGGACCTGATCCGGGAGCGCGTCAGCAAGATCACCAAGGATCAGCTCGCCACGCTCATCTACACCTCCGGCACCACCGGCCGGCCCAAGGGCGTCCGCCTCCCGCACGACAACTGGTCGTACATGGCCAAGGCGATCTCCGCGACCGGGCTGATCAGCGCCGAGGACGTGCAGTACCTGTGGCTGCCGCTCGCGCACGTCTTCGGTAAGGTGCTGACCTCCGGCCAGATCGAGGCCGGTCACGTCACGGCCGTCGACGGCCGCGTCGACAAGATCATCGAGAACCTGCCGGTCGTGCAGCCGACGTACATGGCCGCCGTGCCGCGCATCTTCGAGAAGGTCTACAACGGGGTCGCCGCCAAGGCCCGCGCGGGCGGCGGCGCCAAATACAAGATCTTCCAGTGGGCCGCCGAGGTCGCCCGCGAGTACGCCAAGACGGCCCAGGACAACTTCCGGCGCACCGGCACCGCCTCCGTCCCCTTCGGGCTCGGCGCCAAGCACAAGGCCGCCGACGCCCTGGTCTACGCCAAGATCCGCGAGGCCTTCGGCGGCAGACTGCGCGCCTGCGTCTCCGGCTCCGCCGCCCTCGCCCCGGAGATCGGCTACTTCTTCTCCGGCGCCGGCATCCACATCCTGGAGGGCTACGGCCTGACGGAGTCCTCGGCCGCCTCCTTCGTCAACCCCGGCGAGGCCTACCGCACCGGCACGGTCGGCAAGCCGCTGCCCGGCACCCAGGTGCGCATCGCGGACGACGGCGAGATCCTGCTGCGCGGCCCCGGCATCATGGAGGGCTACCACGGGCTGCCCGAGAAGACCGCCGAGGTGCTGGAGCCGGACGGCTGGTTCCACACCGGCGACATCGGCGAGCTGTCGCCCGACGGCTACCTGCGCATCACCGACCGCAAGAAGGACCTCATCAAGACGTCCGGCGGCAAGTACATCGCGCCCGCCGAGGTCGAGGGTCAGTTCAAGGCCGTGTGCCCGTACGTCTCCAACATCCTGGTGCACGGCGCCGACCGGAACTTCTGCACGGCTCTCATCGCCCTGGACGAGCCGTCCATCCTGGAGTGGGCGAAGGACAACGGGCTGGCGGGCAAGCCGTACGCCGAGGTGGTGGCCGCGCCGGCGACCGTCGAGATGGTCCAGGGCTACGTCACGCAGCTCAACGAGGGGCTGCAGCGCTGGCAGACGATCAAGAAGTTCCGCCTGCTGCCGCGCGACCTCGACGTCGAGCACGGCGAGATCACGCCGAGCCTGAAGCTGAAGCGGCCGGTCGTCGAGCGGGAGTACAAGCACCTCATCGACGAGATGTACGCCGGCGCGCGCGAGGCGTGAGCCGGCGGACGCCTGGCGGCGGTCGGCGGGCGGGCGGCGGGCGGGCGGGGCGGGCGGATCACTCGGCCGGTCCGCCCGTCCCACCCGCCCCGCCGTGACACGTCGCGCACCTGTTCGCGGTGGTCAGAAGGCGCGGCTCGGATGCTCGGACCCGCTCGGGATTGCGCACCTCTTCGAGCACCCGCGGAGCAGTTTCCGCACCCATCATGACCTACTTCGGTAACCCGCTGCTTACGGGCGCATTCGCTCTGTCACCCTGTGGGTGTCGATCGACTGAGGCGTATGCGTACTGACCGCTCGGGGAGCTGGACATGGAGGTCGTTCCGAGGCGACGAGGGACCGTTTCCGGTGTCGCCGGTGTCGCCGGTGTCCCTGAGGTCTCCGGTGTCCCCGGGGTCCCCGATGTACCCGGTGTCACCGGGGTCCCCGGTGTCTCCGAAGCACCGGCGCGCCGCGGCGGGTCCCGGCCCGCCGAGGACGTCGCGGCGGGCGCGACCCTGCCCCCCGGCCCCGACACGCCGCGCTCCGCCCGCGAGATCGTGCGCGCCGCGCTCACCGAGGCGGCCCGGGCCGGGCGGCCCGGCACCGAGCACCTCACCGAGCTTCTCGTCGAGGACGTCCTCGTCGTCGTCAGCGAACTGGTCACCAACGCCGTCGTGCACGCGGGCACCGAGGTCGAGGTGATCTGCCGGGCGGAGGAGGCGCCCGGCGCCGTCGTCGTGGAGGTCTCCGACCGCCATCCCTCCCGCGCCCCGCGCGACCCGGTCACCGAACCGGCGCACGAGACGGAGTACGGCCGCGGCCTGCACCTGGTCGCCACGCTCGCCGAGTCCTGGGGCGTCACCTTCCGCAGGGGCACCAAGACGGTGTGGGCGCGGCTGCCCGCCGAGGCCGGCACCCCCGCGGGCCGGACCGGTGGGCCGGCCGACCGGCCCGTCCCGCAGCACGATCTCGCCGTCGCCGGGTTCCTCGCCCCCGAGCCGCCCCTGCTCCAGGCACCGCTCCAGACCTCGCTCCAGGCACCGCTCCAAAACCCGCTCCCCACGGCCCTCCAGCTCCCGCTCCCGGCCGTGCTCCGGGCGGCGGACGCCCGGCGCGCCGAGCGCGACCGGGACTGGCTGGGCCGCGGCGCCCTGTCGTTCCTCGCGGAGGCCTCCGACCTGCTCGCCGGGCAGCTCGACGAGAACCTGGTCGTCGCGCTCGCCGGCCAGCTGATCGTGCCGCGGCTCGCCGACTGGTGCGCGGTCTGGCTGGAGGACGAGATCACCGGCCGCGCGGGCCGGGCGGCCGACGGGACCCCCGGCGCGGGACCGCGGCTCGCCCGCGTCTGGCACAGCAGCGAGAACCGCATCGAGGAACTGCGCCGCGTCCTGGAGAAGGCCCCGCCCCGCCGCCGGGAGGCCGCCGGGAGGTCGGGCCCCGCGCCCTACGCCTGGCCCGGCGAGGCGCTCGGCCCCGGCGAGGCGGCCGGCACGGCGCTCGCCCACCCGCTGATCGCGGGCGGCCGGCCGCTGGGCACCCTCGTGATCGGACGCGCCGGACTGCTCAGCTTCCCCGACGAGATCACCGGACTCGTCGAGGACTTCAGCCGCCGGGTGGCGCTGGCCGTCGGCGCGGCCCGCCAGTACGCCCGCCAGGCCACCATCAGCCGCGTCCTGCAGCGCGGCCTGCTGCCCACCGCCGTCGCCGAGATCCCCGGCGTGCGCAGCGCCCTCGTCTACGAGCCCTGCGACAAGGGCGGGCCCAGCGGCGACTTCTACGACCTCTTCCCGGCCGGCGACGGCCGCTGGTGCTTCGCGGTCGGCGACGTGCAGGGCAAGGGCCCCGAGGCCGCCGTCGTCATCGGTCTCGTCCGGCCCTGGCTGCGGCTGCTCGCCCGGGAGGGCTGCCGCGTCGCCGACGTACTGGACCGGCTCAACCGGCTGCTCCTCGACGACGCGATGGAGGCCGCGGACGCCGCCGCCCGGGCCCTGGTGCGGCCGCCCGGCCCCGGCGACGGCCCGCAGACCCGCTTCCTCTCCCTCCTGTACGGCGAGCTGATTCCCTTCGAAGGCGGCGTCCGCTGCACCCTCGCCTCCGCAGGACACCCGCTGCCGTTGGTGCTCGCGCCCGACGGCGGCGTGCGCACCGTCGCCCGGCCGCAGACGCTGATCGGCGTCGTCGAGGACGAGACGTACACCAGCGAGACGTTCGACCTGCGGTCCGGCGACAGCCTGCTGTGCGTCACCGACGGCGTGACCGAGCGGCGATGCGGCTCGCGCCAGTTCGACGACGCCGACGGGCTCGCGACGGCGCTCGCCGGGTGCGCCGGGCTGGGCGCCCGCCGCATCGCCGAGCGCATCCGGCGGCTGGTGCACGCGTTCGGCGGCGACGCCCCGGCGGAGGACGACCTGGCGCTGCTGGTGCTCCAGGCGGAGTAGCCGGCGGCGCTGTCGGTGCTCCAGGGCAGAACAGCGGACGCCCGCCGTGACCGGGCCCGCGCCCACGGCCCGGCCCGGGCCCGCGGCCCATGGCTCGGTCCGGGCCTGTGGCCCATGGCCCGCGGCCTGCTGCCCGGCCCGGGCCCGCGGCCTGCGGCCCTGGACCGGGCTCCGCGCCCCGGACCGGGCCCCGCGCCGGTGCGGGACAATGGGCCCGCGCCCACGGCCACGTCCCACTGCCCGGGCCCGCGCCCACGGCCCACGGCCCGGGCCCGCGGCCCGGCCCGGGCCCGCGGCCCGGCCCGGGCCTGCGGCCTGCGGCCTGCGGCCTGCGGCCTGCGGCCTGCGGCCTGCGGCCTGCGGCCTGCGGCCCTGGACCGGGCTCCCCGCCCCGGACCGAGCCCCGCGCGGGTGCGGGACAATGGGCCCGCGCCCACGGCCACGGCCCACGGCCCGGGCCCGTGGCCCATGGCCCGGGCCCGTGGCCCATGGCTCGGTCTGGGCCTGTGGCCCATGGTCTGGGCCTGTGGCCCACGTGTGGCCCATGGTCTGGGCCCATGGCCCGCGGCCTGCGGCCCGGCCCGGGCCCGCGGCCTGCGGCCCTGGACCGGGCTCCGCGCCCCGGACCGGGCCCCGCGCCGGTGCGGGACAATGGAGCACATGCCTTCCGCACTCCCCGACGGCGAGCCCGTCCCCGCCGACGGCGCGTTGCCCGCGCCCGCGCTCGCCGGGGCGGCCGACCGCCCCCTCGGGTTCTACCTGCACGTCCCGTACTGCGCGACCCGCTGCGGCTACTGCGACTTCAACACCTACACCGCGACCGAGTTGCGCGGCACCGGCGGCGTCCTCGCCTCCCGCGACAACTACGCGGACACCCTGACCGACGAGATCCGGCTGGCCCGCAAGGTGCTCGGCGACGACCCGCGGGAGGTCCGCACGGTCTTCGTCGGCGGTGGCACCCCGACCCTGCTGGCCGCCGCCGACCTGGTACGGATGCTGGGCGCGATCCGCGACGAGTTCGGCCTCGCGGCGGACGCGGAGGTCACCACGGAGGCGAACCCGGAGTCGGTCGACCCGGCGTACCTGGCCGCGCTGCGGGAGGGCGGCTTCAACCGCGTCTCCTTCGGCATGCAGAGCGCCCGGCAGCACGTCCTGCGGGTCCTCGACCGCACCCACACCCCCGGCCGCCCGGAGGCCTGCGTCGCCGAAGCCCGCGCGGCCGGCTTCGCGCACGTCAACCTCGACCTGATCTACGGCACCCCGGGCGAGTCGGACGACGACTGGCGGGCCTCGCTGGACGCGGCGATCGGTGCCGGTCCCGACCACGTCTCGGCGTACGCCCTGATCGTCGAGGAGGGCACGCGGCTCGCCCACCGCATCCGCCGCGGCGAGGTCCCGATGACCGACGACGATGTGCACGCCGACCGCTACCTGATCGCCGAGGAGACCCTGTCGGCGGCCGGCTTCGGCTGGTACGAGGTCTCCAACTGGGCCACCTCCGAGCAGGCCCGCTGCCTGCACAACGAGCTGTACTGGCGCGGCGCCGACTGGTGGGGTGCGGGCCCCGGGGCGCACTCGCACGTCGGCGGGGTGCGCTGGTGGAACGTCAAGCACCCCGGCGCCTACGCCGCCGCCCTCGCCGCCGGGCGCTCGCCGGGGGCCGGCCGCGAACTGCTGTCCGACGAGGACCGGCGCGTGGAGCGGATCCTGCTGGAGCTGCGGCTGCGGGAGGGGGTACCGCTGTCCCTGCTGAAGCCGGACGGCCTGGCGGCCTCCCGGCGCGCGCTGGCGGACGGACTGCTGGACAGCGGACCGTACGACGAGGGACGGGCGGCCCTCACCCTGCGCGGACGGCTGCTGGCGGACGCGGTGGTCCGTGACCTGGTGGACTGATCACCCGGCGGGGTGAATCAATGCGGAACGCCGGTCCGGTCCCTAACCTGGTTCGTAGGCTGCCGCCGTACACGCGGCGGCGAGAGCGGAGGACCACGGAGATGACCGCTGTGGATGATCGCCGGGTGCATGAGGCATTCGAGAACCTGGAGGTTCCCGAGGGCTTCAAGGCTGAGCTCATCCGGGGGGAAATCGTGATGATGGCCGTGCCCGACAAGGTCCACAACCGCATCGTGCAGTCGGTGCAGGACCAGATCCCCTCCGGGCGGTGGGAGCGGCTGCAGACGCAGGACATCGCGTTCCCGGACGAGGACAGCGAGCCCCAGCCGGACCTCGTGGTCATGGAGATCGGCGCCGACGACACCCCGGGCCGGCTGGTCCCCGCGGACGCCGTGACGATGCTGGTCGAAGTGGTCTCCAAGAGCAGCGTCCACCGGGACTACGTCGAGAAGCGGTCGATCTACGCCGCGGGCGGAATCCCGGTCTACCTGGTCATCGATCCCTTCCGGGCCAAGTGCCTGGTGCTGGCGGAGCCGACCGGGAGGGGCCTGGCGGCGGACTACCAGTACGAGCGCACCCGCAAGTTCGGCGACCCGGTGCCGTTGCCGATCGTGGGGGTCGACCTCGACACCGGCGGATTCGGCACCCTGCCGCCGCTCACGGCTGGGCCGTGACGAAGTCGATCAGCTCCTCCACCCGCCCCAGCAGTTCCGGCTCCAGGTCCTTGTAGGACGTCACCCGCGCCAGGATCGCCTGCCACACGGCGCCCGTGTTGTCCGACGGCCAGCCCAGCGCGCGGCACACGCCCGTCTTCCAGTCCTGCCCGTGCGGGACGCGCGGCCAGCCCGCGATGCCCAGGGACGACGGTTTCACCGCCTCCCAGACGTCGATGTACGGATGGCCGACGACCAGCGCGTGCTCGCTGGTCACCTGCTCGGCGATCCGCCACTCCTTCGAGCCGGGGACCAGGTGGTCGACCAGGACGCCCAGCCGGGCGTCCGGGCCCGGCGCGAACCCGGCCACGATCGACGGCAGGTCGTCCACGCCCTCCAGGTACTCCACCACCACGCCCTCGACGCGCAGGTCGTCGCCCCACACCTTCTCGACCAGCTCCGCGTCGTGCCGTCCCTCGACGTAGATGCGCCCGGCGCGGGCCACGCGCGCGCGTGCGCCGGGCACGGCGACCGAACCGGACGCCGTACGGGTGGGCCGCAGCGGGGCGGAGGGCGGCCTGACGAGGGTCACCACGCGGCCCTCCAGCAGGAACCCGCGCGGCTCCAGCGGGAACACCCGGTGCTTGCCGAAGCGGTCCTCCAGGGTCACCGTGCCCGCCTCGCAGCGGATCACCGCCCCGCAGAAGCCGCTCCCGGGCTCCTCCACCACCAGGCCCGGCTCCGCCGGCACCTCCGGCACGGGCTTCGGCTTCTTCCACGGAGGGGTCAGGTCCGGAGAGTACTGGCGCATTCGAACGACGATAGGAGAACCGTCCCGCCGATCACCGCGACACGCCGAAACGGGCCGCCAGCGCCTCCCGCTGCGCCCGGACGAACGCCGCGTCGACCACCGCACCGTGACCGGGAACGTACAGCGCGTCCTCGCCACCGAGGGCGAGCAGCCGGTCCAGCGCGGCCGGCCACCGCGACGGCACCGCGTCCGGGCCCGCCTGCGGCTCGCCCGACTCCTCGACCAGGTCCCCGCAGAACACCACCTCCGGCGAGCCCGGCACCAGCACGACCAGGTCGTGGGCGGTGTGCGCCGGACCCACGTTCGCCAGCAGCACCTGCCGGCCGCCGCCCAGGTCGAGCGTCCACTCGCCGCTGACGTGATGGCGGGGCGCGGCGAGCGCGTCCACCGCCTCCTCGGCCAGCCGCGCGTCCAGCCCGCACCGCACCGCGTCCGCGCGCAGTTCCTCGCGCCCGTGCCGCCCGGTGAACACCGCTTCGGCGCCCACCGCCCCGAACACCTCCGCGCCCGCGAACGCCGCCGCCCCGAAGACATGGTCGAAATGGGGGTGGGTGAGCGCGAGATGGGTCACACGGCGACCGGCCAGCCGCTGCGCCTGAGCCCGCAGCCGCGCCCCCTCCGCCAGGCTCGACCCCGCGTCGACCACCAGCGCCGTGTCCGCCCCGACGACCAGCCCGGCCGTGCAGTCCCAGCCCGGCAGCCGGCACCGCCCGACCCCGGCCGCCAGCCGCTCCCACCCGAGCTCTTCCCAAGTCACCGTCATACCGCGACGCTAGCCGTACGGACCCGCCCCGGCAGGCCCGACCTTGCCCAGTCAGTACCCCACCGCCGTACACTGGGCCGGGGAACGCTGGCACTCGCACGCGCAGAGTGCCAGGCAGGCGTCAGGGGACGACTTTCTGGAGGTGTGCGCCATGCTGAGTGAACGACGGCTTCAGGTGTTGCGCGCCATCGTCCAGGACTACGTCGGCACCGAGGAGCCGGTCGGGTCGAAGGCCCTGACCGAGCGGCACAACCTCGGCGTGTCCCCGGCGACCGTGCGCAACGACATGGCGGCCCTCGAGGACGAGGGGTACATCGCCCAGCCGCACACCAGCGCCGGGCGCATCCCCACCGACAAGGGCTACCGGCTGTTCGTCGACAAGCTCGCGGGCGTCAAGCCGATGACCCCGCCCGAGCGGCGCGCGATCCAGAACTTCCTCGACGGCGCCGTCGACCTCGACGACGTCGTGGCGCGCACGGTGCGGCTGCTCGCGCAGCTCACCCGGCAGGTCGCCGTAGTGCAGTACCCGTCGCTCACCCGGTCCACGGTCCGGCACGTCGAACTGCTGTCGCTCGCCCCCGCGCGCGTGATGCTCGTGCTGATCACCGACACCGGCCGGGTCGAGCAGCGCATGGTGGACTGCCCGGCGCCGTTCGGCGAGGCGTCCCTCGCGGACCTGCGGGCGCGGCTGAACAGCCGGGTCGCGGGCCGCCGGTTCGCGGACGTCCCGCGGCTGGTGGAAGACCTCCCCGAGGGCTTCGACGTCGAGGACCGCGGCACCGTCTCGACGGTCCTGTCCACCCTCCTGGAGACGCTCGTCGAGGAGAACGAGGAGCGGCTGATGATCGGCGGCACCGCCAATCTGACCCGCTTCGGACACGACTTCCCCCTCACCATCCGGCCCGTCCTGGAGGCCCTGGAGGAGCAGGTCGTCCTCCTCAAACTCCTGGGCGAGGCAGGCGATTCGGGCATGACCGTGCGCATCGGGCACGAGAACGCCTATGAAGGACTCAACTCCACGTCCGTGGTCTCGGTCGGCTACGGTTCGGGCGGCGAGGCAGTCGCCAAGCTCGGCGTGGTCGGACCGACCCGCATGGATTACCCGGGAACGATGGGAGCGGTACGCGCAGTGGCACGGTACGTCGGACAGATCCTGGCGGAGTCGTAAGTGGCCACGGACTACTACGCCGTTCTCGGCGTGCGCCGCGACGCGTCGCAGGAAGAGATCAAGAAGGCCTTCCGGCGGCTCGCACGCGAGCTGCACCCGGACGTCAACCCCGATCCGAAGACCCAGGAGCGGTTCAAGGAGATCAACGCCGCCTACGAGGTGCTGTCGGACCCGCAGAAGAAGCAGGTCTACGACCTCGGCGGCGACCCGCTCTCGCAGTCCGGCGGCGCCGGCGCGGGCTTCGGCGCGGGCGGCTTCGGGAACTTCTCGGACATCATGGACGCCTTCTTCGGTACGGCGTCCCAGCGCGGCCCGCGCTCGCGCACCCGGCGCGGCCAGGACGCGATGATCCGGCTGGAGATCGACCTCGACGAGGCGGCCTTCGGCACCACCAAGGACATCCAGGTCGACACGGCGATCGTCTGCTCCACCTGCAACGGTGAGGGCGCCGCGCCGGGCACCTCCGCCCAGACCTGCGACATGTGCCGCGGCCGCGGCGAGGTCTCCCAGGTCACCCGGTCCTTCCTGGGCCAGGTCATGACCTCGCGCCCCTGCCCGCAGTGCCAGGGCTTCGGCACGGTCGTGCCCACCCCCTGCCCGGAGTGCGCGGGCGACGGCCGGATCCGCTCCCGCCGCACCCTGACCGTCAAGATCCCGGCCGGCGTCGACAACGGCACCCGCATCCAGCTCGCGGGCGAGGGCGAGGTCGGCCCCGGCGGCGGCCCGGCCGGCGACCTGTACGTCGAGATCCACGAGCTGCCGCACGCGATGTTCCAGCGGCGCGGCGACGACCTGCACTGCACGGTCACCATCCCGATGACCGCGGCCGCCCTCGGCACCAAGGTCCCGCTGGAGACCCTCGACGGCCTGGAGGAGGTCGACATCCGCCCGGGCACCCAGTCGGGCCAGTCGATCCCGCTGCACGGCCGGGGCGTCACGCATCTGCGCGGCGGCGGCCGGGGCGACCTCATCGTCCACGTCGAGGTGCAGACCCCCACCAAGCTCGACGTCGAGCAGGAACGTCTGCTGCGCGAGCTCGCCAAGCTGCGCGGCGAGGAACGCCCGCAGGGCCAGTTCCAGCCGGGCCAGCAGGGCCTGTTCTCCCGGCTCAAGGACGCCTTCAACGGGCGCTGACGACACGGGACGCCCCTGGCCCCGGCCAGGGGCCCGTCCCGATTCGGACTTGTTCACGGGACGTGACAACATGCCGTCATGTCCTCCGCACTGACCGATCTCTGCCCCCATCCGATCGTGCAGGCCCCCATGGCGGGCGGCGTCTCCGTGCCCCACCTCGCCGCCGCCGTCAGCGCGGCCGGCGGGCTCGGTTTCCTCGCCGCCGGGTACAAGACCGCCGACGGCATGTACCAGGACATCAAGCAGCTGCGGAGCATCACCGACCGGCCCTTCGGCGTGAACCTCTTCATGCCGCAGCCCGACCACTCCGACCCGGCCACGGTGGAGCTCTACGCCCACCAGCTGGCCGGCGAGGCGAGCTGGTACGACACCGAGCTCGGCGACCCCGACAGCGGCCGCGACGACGGCTACGACGCCAAGCTCGCCGTGCTGCTCGACAACCCGGTGCCGGTGGTCTCCTTCCACTTCGGCGTCCCCACCCGCGACGTCCTCGACGCTCTGCGCCGCGCCGGCACCTTCACTCTGGCCACCGCGACCACCGCGGAGGAGGCCCTCGCCGTGCAGCGGGCCGGCGCCGACGCGGTCATAGCCCAGGGCGTCGAGGCCGGCGGCCACCAGGGCACCCACCGCGACGTCCCGGAGAACGACCGCGCCGGCATCGGCCTGCTGTCCCTGGTCGCCCAGATCCGCGAGACCGTGAGCATCCCGGTCGTCGCCGCCGGCGGCATCATGCGCGGCAGCCAGATCGCCGCCGTCCTCGCCGCCGGCGCGAGCGCCGCCCAGCTCGGCACCGCGTTCCTGGCCACCCCGGAGTCCGGCGCGAGCGCCGTGCACAAGCAGGCGCTGACCAACCCGCTGTTCGTCCGCACCGAGCTGACCCGCGCGTTCTCCGGCCGCCCGGCCCGCGGCCTGGTCAACCGCTTCCTGCGGGAACACGGCCCGTACGCGCCCGCCGCCTACCCCGACGTCCACCACCTCACCGCGCCGCTGCGGAAGGCGGCGGCGAAGGCGGGCGACGCGCAGGGCATGGCGCTGTGGGCCGGACAGGGCCACCGGATGGCCCGGGAGCTGTCCGCGGGACAGCTGGTGGAGGTGCTGACCGCCGAACTCGAGGAAGCGAGAGCGACGCTGTCGGAAGGCGGTGTGCGATGACGGCCCCGGTGTTCGTGATCGATCCGCTGGTCCTGCCGGACCACCGCGGCGGGGAGTACGTCCTCGACGGCCCGGAGGGACGGCACGCCGTCTCCGTGAAGCGGCTGCGGCCCGGCGAGGAGGTCGTCCTCACCGACGGCCGCGGACACTGGACGGAGGGCGTCGTCAAGGCCGCCGAGGGCAAGGACCGTCTCGTCGTCACGGCCCTCGGGAGCGTCCGCGAGGAACCCCCGGCACAGCCCCGCATCACCGTCGTGCAGGCCCTGCCCAAGGGCGACCGGGGCGAGCTGGCCGTGGAGACGATGACCGAGACCGGCGTCGACGCGATCGTGCCGTGGACGGCCTCCCGCTGCGTCACCCAGTGGAAGGGCGAGCGGGGCCTGAAGTCCCTCGCCAAGTGGCGGGCGACCGCCCGGGAGGCCGGCAAGCAGTCCCGCCGGGTCCGCTTCCCCGAGGTCGCGGACGCGGCGACGAGCAAGCAGGTCGCCGCACTTCTCGCCGAAGCCGACTTCGCCGCCGTGCTGCACGAGGACCGCGCCTACCCCAGCGAGCCGCTCGCCACCGCCGAACTCCCCGCCGAGGGCGGGATCGTGCTGGTCGTCGGCCCCGAAGGGGGCGTGTCCCCCGAGGAGTTGGCGCTGTTCGAGCAGGCGGGGGCGAAGGCGTACCGGCTCGGCCGCAGCGTGCTGCGCACCTCCACCGCCGGCACCGCGGCGACCGCCCTGCTCCTCGGCCGCACCGGCCGCTGGTCCTGACCGCCCCCTCGCGACAGCCCCAGGGAGACCCCGTGGAACTCGCCCAAGTCCGGCTCCTCGTCAGCGACTTCCCCGCCTGCTACCGCTTCTACGCCGACGTCCTCGGGCTGAAGCCGCAGTCGGGGGCGACCCGGGGACCGTACGAGAAGTTCAGCCCGGCCGCCGGCTCCGCGGGCATCGCCCTGCAGGACCGGGCGATGATGGCGGAGATCCTCGGCGAACTGGGCGGACCCGCCAACGGACACCGCTCCCTGGTGGTGCTGCGCGTCGACGACCTGAACGCCTACTGCGAGCAGATCACCCTCCGCGGAGCGACCCTGCTGCACGGCCCGGCCGCCATGACGGACCGCATGCGCGTCGCCCATCTCAAGGACCCCGAGGGCAACATGGTGGAACTGCAGGAATGGCTCCTGCTGCGCACCTGACGGCTGGACCCCCTGCCGGTCCCGGACGGCGCGTGAGCGCCCCGCAAGAGCCGCCCGGGGGCGCTTTCGTGGCCGTATGCGCTCTACCGCGCCGGCCCGGTCGGTGGCAGGCTGCCCTTCATGGGGGCGTTGAGGCGTGACTGGCGCCGGCCACGCGGGTCGCGGGCGGCCGCCGTGGCCGGGATCGTGGTGGCGGTCGTCGGCGGGATCGTGGCGTGCGACCCGGGCGGACTGAGCTCCGCCGCGGTCGCCTACACCACCGACCAGACGGCGACCAAGGCGCTGGAGCGGCAGAAACTCGACGTGCAGTGGCTGAGCTGCACGGCCAACTACGGCAATGACTCCAAGAGTTCCACGCCCACGGCGAGCGAGACCGGCGTCGCGAACGTCGACTGCCAGGGCAAGACCAAGGACGGCCGGGAGATCACCGTCACCGGCACCGTCACCCGCGCCGTGAACGGCTCCTGCGTGCGCGGCGACCTCACCGCCAAGGTGGGCGGCAAGGTGCGCTTCCACGTGAGCGGGCTCGGCAACTGCGACGCCACCCCGTCGCCGGTCGGCAACAACCCCGCGGGCGGGCAGCCCGGGCCCACCGCCACCGTAACGGTCACCCGGACCGTCTGGTGCGAGAGCGACCCGCAGTGCCGGCCGGTCGAGGGCAAGTGACGGCCCGCGGGGCGCGCCGGCCGAGTGATCCAACGACCCAACGACCCCCTGTCGCACGGCGCCGCGGCTGCATAGAGTGATCGGGTGACACAGCCCGCAGCGCCCGCGTATCTCCGCCACCCGCATCTGCACGGCGATTCGGTCGCGTTCACCGCCGAGGACGACGTGTGGCTCGCCCCCCTCGGCGGCGGCCGGGCGTGGCGGGTCAGCGCCGACAACATGCCGGTCGGCCAGCCACGCATCTCGCCCGACGGCACCACCGTCGCCTGGACCTCCACCCGCGACGGCGCCCCCGAGGTGCACGTCGCGCCGGTCGACGGCGGCCCCGCCACCCGCCTGACGTACTGGGGCAGTTGGACCGCCGTGCGCGGCTGGACACCCGACGGGCGGGTCCTCGCGATCAGCGCCGAGGGACAGGCGAGCGCGCGCCGCACCTGGGCCCGCGCGATCCCGCTCGACGGCGGACCGGCCACCACGCTCCCGTACGGGCCGGTCGGCGACGTCGCGTACGGGCCGAGCACCGTGCTGCTGTCGGCGCCCATGGGCCTGGAGGCCGCCCGCTGGAAGCGCTACCGCGGCGGCACGGCCGGCAAGCTGTGGATCGACCGCGACGGCGACGGCCTCTTCGTACGGCTGCACGAGGACCTGGACGGCAACATCGAGTGCCCCGTGTGGGCCGGGGAGCGCATCGCCTTCCTGTCCGACCACGAAGGCGTCGGGGCGCTGTACTCCTCGCTCGCCGACGGCTCCGACCTGCGCCGCCACACCCCCGTCGAGCACGGCTTCTACGCCCGGCACGCCTCCGGCGACGGCACCCGCGTCGTCTACTGCTCCGCCGGCGAGCTGTGGATCCTGGACGACCTCGACGGCGCCGAGCCGCGCCGGCTCGACATCCGCCTCGGCGGGCAGCGCACCGACCTGCAGCCGTACCCGGTCAACGCCGCCCGCAGCTTCCGGTCCGCCGCCCCCGACCACACCGCGCGCGGCAGCGCCGTCTGCGTGCGCGGCGCCGTGCACTGGGTCACCCACCGCTCCGGCCCGGCCCGCGCGCTGGCCGCCGAACCCGGCGTACGGGCCCGGCTGCCGCGCGCCTTCCGCACCGACGGCGAGGAATGGGCGGTGTGGGTGACGGACGCCGAGGGCGACGACGCCCTCGAGTTCGCCCCGGCCACCGGCCTCGCGCCCGGCGCCACCCCGCGCCGGCTCGCTGCCGGGCAGCTCGGCCGGGTCCTGGAGCTCGCGATGGCGCCCGACGGCAGCCGCGCCGCGGTCGCCTCGCACGACGGACGGCTGCTCATCGTCGAACGCGACAGCGGCGAGGTGCGCGAGGTCGACCGCAGCGCGGACGGCGAGGTGTCCGGGCTGGTCTTCTCGCCCGACTCGGCGTGGCTCGCCTGGTCCCACCCCGGCCCGCGCCCGCTGTCCCAGCTCAAGCTCGCCAACACCGCCGACCTGTCGGTCACCGAGGCCACCCCGCTGCGCTTCCAGGACTACGCCCCCGCGTTCACCCTCGACGGCAGGCACCTCGTCTTCCTCTCCAGCCGCTCCTTCGACCCCGTCTACGACGAGCACGTCTTCGACCTGGCGTTCGTGGTCGGCTCCCGCCCATACCTGATCACCCTGGCCGCGACCACGCCCTCGCCGTTCGGCCCGCAGCGGCACGGCCGCCCCTTCGACGCGCCCGACAAGGACGAGACCCCCGACAGCGAGGGCGTCCCCGCCACCCGCATAGACCTCGAGGGCCTCGCCGACCGCATCGTGCCCTTCCCGGTCGAGGCCGCCCGCTACTCCGGCCTGCGCGCGGCGAAGGACGGCGTGCTGTGGCTGCGCCACCCGGTGCAGGGCGTCCTCGGCGCCTCCCGCGCCACGCCCGACGACACCGACCCCGGCAGCGACCTGGAGCGCTACGACCTGCTCCAGCAGCGCGTCGAGCACCTCGCCTCCGACGTCGAGGACTTCGAGGTCAGCGGGGACGGCAAGCGGGTCCTGCTGTGGACCGGCGACCGCCTGCGGGTCGTGCCCAGCGACCGGCGCGCCTCGGGCGACGAGGACAGCGACAGCAACGTCACCGTCGACCTCACCCGGGTCCGGCAGACCGTCGACCCGGCCGCCGAGTGGCGGCAGATGTACGAGGAGACCGGCCGCGTCATGCGGGACCACTTCTGGCGGCCGGACATGGGCGGCGTCGACTGGGACGGCGTCCTCGACCGCTACCGGCCCGTCCTGGACCGCGTTGCCACCCACAGCGACCTGGTGGACCTGCTGTGGGAGGTGCACGGCGAACTCGGCACCTCGCACGCCTACGTCGTGCCCCGCGGCGGTTCGGGCGGCGCCCGCCAGGGGCTGCTCGGAGCGGACCTCTCCCGGCACGAGGACGGCAGTTGGCGCGTCGACCGCGTCCTGCCCGCGGAGACCTCCGACCCGGACGCCCGGTCCCCGCTCGCCGCGCCCGGCGTCGCGATCCGCGCGGGCGACGCGATCGTCGCGGTCGCCGGCCGCCCGGTGGACCCGGTCACCGGCCCCGGCCCGCTGCTGGTCGGCACCGCGGGCAAGCCCGTGGAGCTGACCGTCTCCCCGGCCGGCGGGGGCGAGCTGCGGCACGCGGTCGTCGTGCCGATCGCGGACGAGACGCCGCTGCGCTACCACGCCTGGGTGGCCGGCCGCCGCGCCCACGTCCACGAACGCTCCGACGGCCGCCTCGGCTACCTCCACGTCCCCGACATGATGGCCCCGGGCTGGGCGCAGATCCACCGCGACCTGCGGGTCGAGGTCGCCCGGGAGGGGCTCGTGGTGGACCTCAGGGAGAACGCCGGCGGTCACACCTCCCAACTGGTCGTCGAGAAGCTGGCCCGGCGCGTCGTCGGCTGGGGCGTGCCACGCGGTATGCGGCCCTACAGCTATCCCATGGACGCGCCCCGCGGCCCGGTCGTCGCCGTCGCCGACGAGTGGTCCGGCTCCGACGGCGACATCGTCAACGCGGCGATCAAGGCGCTCGGCATCGGCCCGGTGGTCGGCACCCGCACCTGGGGCGGCGTCATCGGCATCGACAGCCGCTACCGGCTGGTCGACGGCACACTGATCACGCAGCCCAAGTACGCGATGTGGCTGGAGGGCTACGACTGGTCGGTGGAGAACCGCGGCGTCGACCCCGACATCGAGGTGGTGCAGCGCCCGCAGGACTGGCAGGAGGGCCGGGACGCCCAGCTCGACGAGGCGATCCGGACGGCGCTCCAGGCGCTGGACACCAGCCCGGCGAAGACCCCGCCCGCCCTGCCGACCTGACGGTGCGGCGACCGCCCGACGGGCCCCGGATCACCCGCAGCGGGCGACGATACGATGCCTCACGTAAAGCGCCGCCGACACTCGGAGGGACCATGGCAGGGGAGCCGCAGGACGACTGCCTGTTCTGCAAGATCGTCGCGGGGACCGTCCCGTCGACCGTCGTCCGCGAGACGGAGACGACCGTCGCCTTCCGGGACATAAACCCGCAGGCCCCCACGCACGTCCTGGTGATCCCCAAGGCGCACTACCGGGACGCCGCCGCGCTCGCCGCCGGTGCGCCGCAGCTCGCCGCGGACGTGCTGCGCGAGACCCAGGCCGTCGCCGACGAGGAGAAGCTGGACAGCTACCGCGTCGTCTTCAACACCGGCAGCGGGGCCGGCCAGACCGTCTGGCACGCCCACGCCCACGTTCTCGGCGGCCGTGGCCTGCAGTGGCCGCCCGGGTGAGGCGCCGTGTCCGTCCGTGAACTGGTGGTCCTCGGCACCGCGAGCCAGGTCCCGACCCGGCACCGCAACCACAACGGCTACCTGCTGCGGTGGGACGGCGAGGGCCTCCTGTTCGACCCCGGTGAGGGCACCCAGCGCCAGATGCTGCGCGCCGGGGTCGCGGCGCACGACCTGAACCGGATCTGCGTCACGCACTTCCACGGCGACCACTCCCTCGGCCTGGCCGGCGTCATCCAGCGGATCAACCTCGACAAGGTCCCGCACCGGATCACTGCCCACTACCCGCGCTCCGGGCAACGCTTCTTCGACCGGCTGCGGTACGCCACCGCCTACCGCGAGACCGTCGCCCTGACCGAGGCCCCCGTGGACGCGGACGGCGTCCTCGCGACGACACCGGCGTACACGCTCGAGGCCCGCAGGCTGTCGCACCCCGTCGAGTCCTACGGCTACCGGCTCGTCGAGCCCGACGCGCGCCGCATGCTGCCCGACCGGCTGGCCGCGCACGGCATCAAGGGCCCGGACGTCGGCCGCCTCCAGCGCGAAGGCGTGCTCGACGGCGTCCGCGTCGAGGACGTCAGCGAGACGCGGCGCGGACAGCGGTTCGCGTTCGTCATGGACACCCGGCTGTGCGACGGCGTGCCCGCCCTGGCCGAGGGGTGCGACCTGCTCGTCATCGAGTCGACGTTCCTCGACGAGGACACCGCCCTCGCCGCCGAGCACGGCCATCTGACCGCCGGGCAGGCGGCCCGGGTGGCGCGGGACGCGGGGGTGCGCCACCTCGTGCTCACCCATTTCAGCCAGCGCTACACGGAACCCGAGGAGTTCGAACGCCAGGCCCGCGAGGCCGGCTTCGAGGGTGAACTGACGGTGGCGCACGATCTCCTGCGCGTCCCGGTTCCGAAGCGCAGATGAAGCACCCTTACGATGCTTTGATGCCCCTCCCGAAAGCAGAGCTGCACCTTCACATCGAAGGCACCCTGGAGCCCGAGCTGGCCTTCGAGCTCGCCGCCCGCAACGGCGTCGACCTGCCGTACGCGAACACCGGCGAACTGCGCGAGGCGTACCGGTTCCAGGACCTGCAGTCCTTCCTGAACCTGTACTACGAGCTCATGACCGTCCTGCGCACCGAGCGGGACTTCGCCGACCTCGCCGACGCCTACCTGGCCCGCGCCGCGGCACAGGGCGTGCGGCACGCGGAGATCTTCTTCGACCCGCAGGCGCACCTGGCCCGGGGCGTGGAGATGGGCACCGTCGTGGAGGGGCTGTGGCGGGCGCTGGGCGCCGGCGAGTCGGCGCACGGCGTGTCGACCCGGCTCATCATGTGCTTCCTGCGCGACGAGACGGCCGAGTCGGCCATGCAGACCCTGGAGGCCGCCCGCCCCCACCTCGACCGGATCACCGGCGTCGGCCTGGACTCCGCCGAGGTCGGGCACCCGCCGGCGAAGTTCCGCGAGGTGTACCGGGCCGCCGCCGAACTGGGGCTGCGGCGCGTCGCGCACGCCGGTGAGGAGGGACCGCCGGAGTACATCACCGAGGCGCTGGACGTGCTCGGCGTGGAGCGCGTCGACCACGGCCTGCGCTGCATGGAGGACCCGGCGCTGGTCGAGCGGCTGGTGCGCGACCGCGTCCCGCTCACCCTGTGCCCGCTGTCCAACGTCCGCCTGCGCACCGTGGACACCCTCGCCGACCACCCCCTGCCGGCCATGCTCGACGCCGGCCTGCTGTGCACGGTCAACTCCGACGACCCGGCCTACTTCGGCGGCTACGCCGGCGACAACTTCGACGCCGTCCGCACCACCCTGGGCCTGCCGCAGGAGAAGCTGCGCGAACTGGCCCGCAACTCCTTCCTCGCGTCCTTCCTGGACGACGACGAGGAGCGCCGGGCACGCTACCTGGCCGAGGTGGAGGCGTACGAGTTCTAGCCCGGTGGCGACCTCACCCGCCGGGGCTCAGCGCCACTGCACGGTTCCGCCGCCGGCCGGGACGGTCGCCTCGATCTTCGTCCGGATCTCCCGCATCACCGCCACGATCCGCTCCTCGTGCTCCGGCGTCAGCCGGGCCACCGGCACCGAGCAGCTGACCGCGTCCCGCGCGGGGGAGTCGTAGCGCAGGGCGAACCCGAAGCCCACGATGCCGGGCACGCCCTCCTCGCGGTCGACCGCGTACCCGCGGGCGCGGACCCCGGCGAGGTCGGCGGCCAGTGACGCGCGGCCGGTGTGCGTGCGCGCGGTCAGCGCCTCGTACGGCCCCGGGGGCAGCTCGGCGTCGGGGCGCTCGGCCAGCAGCGCCTTGCCCAGCGCGCCCGCGTGCGCCGGCAGCCTGCGGCCGACCCTGCTGATCGTCCTGAGGTACTCGTGCGACTCCCGGGTCGCCAGGTAGGCCACGTCCCGGCCGTCCAGCCGCCCCAGGTGGACGGTCTCGCCGAGCGCCTCCGACGCCTCGTCGAGGTACGGGCGCACGGCGCGCACGCGCGGGTCGGAGTCGAGGTAGTTGGTGCCGGTGAGCAGGGCGCGGATGCCGATGCCGTAGAGCGAGCCGGTGACGTCGGTGCGCACCCAGCCCCGGCCGGCCAGCGTCTGCAGCAGCGCGTACATGGAGCTGCGCGGCACCTCCAGGGCGTCCGCCAGCTCCTGCAGCCGCGCCGGCCGGTCGCCGCGCGCGGCGAGCAGCTCCAGCAGCTCCACCGTCCGCGCCGCCGACTTCACCTCGCGGACGCCTCCGGCGCCTCCCGCGCCGCCTGCTGTCTCCGGCATGCGCCGATCGTACGGGGCCGGACGCGCCGTTGACGCCCCGTGTCCGGCTGCCTAACCTCATCTCCATACGTGGATGTCGTCTACATAGGGAGATGAAGCGCCCCGGTGAACCTCACCATCGCGGACGTCCGCCTCACCCCGGTCCTGGTCGCCGACCCGCCCCTGCTCAACACGCAGGGCGTGCACCAGCCGTACACGCCCCGGCTGATCGTCGAGGTGGAGACCGCCGACGGGGTCACCGGCGTCGGCGAGACCTACGGCGACACCAAGTACCTGGAACTCGCCCGCCCGCTGGCCGCCCGGCTGACCGGCCGCCGGATCACCGACACCAACGCCCTGCCCGCCGTCGCCGACGCGGTCGCCGTGGACGCCTCCCGCGTCTCCGGCCGGGTCGACGTCGGCGGGCTGCGCGGCGTCCAGACCGCCGACAAGCTGCGCCTGTCCGTCGTCTCCGCCTTCGAGGTCGCCTGCCTCGACGCCCTCGGCAAGGCGCTCGGCCTGCCCGTGCACGCCCTGCTCGGCGGCAAGGTGCGGGACGCCGTCGAGTACAGCGCCTACCTCTTCTACCGGTGGGCCGCCCACCCCGACGGCGTGCCCTGCGAGAAGGACGACTGGGGCGCCGCCGTCGACCCGGCCGGGGTGGTCGAACAGGCCCGCCGGTTCACCGAGCGGTACGGGTTCACCTCCTTCAAGCTCAAGGGCGGCGTCTTCCCGCCGGACGAGGAGACCGCCGCCGTCCGCGCCCTGGCGGAGGCGTTCCCCGGGCACCCGCTGCGCCTCGACCCCAACGGCGCCTGGTCCGTGCCGACGGCCCTGCGGGTGGCGGACGAACTGGCCGGCGTCCTCGAATACCTGGAGGACCCGGTCCTCGGCACGCCCGCCATGGCGGAGGTCGCCGCCCGCACCGGCGTGCCGCTCGCCACCAACATGTGCGTGACCACGTTCGACGAGATCGAGGAGGCGTTCACCGCGGGCGCCGTCCAGGTGCTGCTCTCCGACCACCACTACTGGGGCGGCCTGCACGCCACCCGCAGGCTCGCCGCCGTCTGCCACGCCTTCGGCGTCGGCGTGTCCATGCACTCCAACACCCACCTGGGCATCAGCCTGGCCGCGATGACCCACGTCGCCTCGACCGTCCCCGGCCTGCGCCACGCCTGCGACACCCACTACCCCTGGCAGTCGGAGGACGTCCTCACCGAGCGGCTGACCTTCCACGGCGGCAAGGTCACCGTGCCGGACCTGCCCGGCCTCGGCGTGGAACTCGACCGCGACCGGCTGCGCTCGCTGCACCGGCGCTGGCTCGACGACGACGGCGCACTGCGCGACCGCGACGACGCGGCCGCCATGCGCGTCGCCGAGCCCGGCTGGGCCGCCCCGTCCGTCCCCCGCTGGTGACGCCGGCGCGGGCCGGGCCGGCGCCCGCCCGGCCCCGCGTGGCGCGCGCGCCCTCGCTGTCGGTCCTGTGGTGCACACTGTCCTGATCCGCACCATGCCAGGGAGTGCACCGTGACCGCGACCGACGGAAAGGGACCCTCGCCCCTCACCCGGGCGACGCAGAGCTGGGCCCATCTCGATCCCCTCGCCGCCCTGCGCACACCGGACGACCCGCCCTGGGACGTGTACCTGACGGGCACGGTCTTCCTCGACATCATCTTCACCGGGCTCGACTCCGCGCCGGTCCGCGGCACGGAGTCCTGGGCGCGCGGGATGGGCTCCAGCCCCGGCGGCGTCGCCAACATGGCCACCGCACTGGCCCGCCTCGGCCTGCGCACCTCCCTGGCGGCGGCCTTCGGCGACGACCACTACGGGGAGTACTGCTGGGACGTCCTGCAACAGGGCGAGGGCATCGACCTGTCCCCCTCCCGCACCGTGCCCGGCTGGCACTCCCCGGTCACCGTCTCGATGGCCTACGAGGGCGAACGCACGATGGTCTCCCACGGCCACGAACCGCCGCCGGAGGAACCCGCCCCCGACTGCCCGCCCCGCGCCCGCGCCGCCGTCGCCTCCCTCACCCCCGGCCGCAGCGCCCCCTGGATCGCGCAGGCCGCGCGCAAGGGCACCCGCGTCTTCGGCGACGTCGGCTGGGACGACACCGGCGCCTGGGACCTGGCCGGCCTGACCGACCTCCGGCACTGCGAGGCGTTCCTGCCGAACGCGGAGGAGGCCATGCGCTACACCGGCACCGGCTGCCCGCGCGCCGCCGCGCACGCCCTCACCGAGTACGTGCCGGTCGCCGTCGTCACCCTCGGCGCGGAGGGCGCGTACGCGGTGGACCGGCGCACCGGCGAGAGCGCGGAGGTGCCCGCCATCGCCGTGGAGGCCCTCGACCCCACCGGCGCCGGGGACGTCTTCGTGGCCGGCTTCGTCACCGGCTCGCTGGCGGGCTGGCCGCTGGCCGACCGGCTCGCCTTCGCCGGCCTGACCGCGGCCCTGTCGGTCCAGGAGTTCGGCGGCTCCCTGTCGGCCCCCGGCTGGTCGGAGATCGGTGCCTGGTGGCGCAAGGTCCAGTCGGTCGACGGCCAGGACCCGGCAGCCCTGCGCCGGTACGCCTTCCTGCAACGCCTCCTGCCGGCGGAGGCGAGACCCTGGCCACTGCAACGAGCGGTCCCGACCATCGGCTTCGGCCGCTCGGGCTGACCCTCGCGCCCTCGCGCGGTCAACGCCCCGGGTGTGCCGTCCGGCGAGGGCGTGTCGCGGGCTGCTGTCCGGCCGGGGGAGCACGCGGCGCGTCGCGCAGGTTGTCGTCCGCCTGCCCGGGTGGGGCCAGGCGCGTCTTGGGGTGCCGCCCGCCTGCCCGGGTGAGCGCCCAGGGTGCGCGGGGGTGCCGTCCGCCGGGGGGACACGTGGCGCGTTGCGAGGGTGCCGCCTGCCCGGGGGAGGGTCGTCGTGCGGGCGGCCGGCGCTGTGCGGGCGGTTGCCGCGCTGGGCCGGGCTGGGCCGGGCTGGAGGACGCGGCTGGGTGCGGTTTCAGCCGCCGTGACCCTCGCCCGGAGGGAGTCGTCCGGTGCGAGGGCCGTGTCGGGCGAGGGGCGTGGGGGCCGGAGCCGGTCGGGGTGAGGCTCGTGCGGACCGGGAGGCCCGTGTCGGAGACCACGGGAGGCCCGTGTCGGAGACCCCGGGCGTCCCGCCCGGGAGAGGGCCGCTTCGCGGGTGACGACGGCGTTGTGCGCGCCGTCGTCGCGCTGGACCGACCGCGGTCCGGGCGGGCTGTCAGCCCGCCGTGACCGTCGCCCGCAGGGAGCCGTCCGGGGCGGCGACCAGCACCGGCGTCGCCGCGCCGCCCAGGTCCCGGACCGCGGCCAGATCGCCGGCCGACGCCGTCTCCGCCTCCGTCACCACGGCCGCCGCCTCCAGCGACTTCGCCCCGGACGCCACCGCCATCGCCACCGCCGTCTGCAGCGCGCTCAGCTTCAGCGACGCCAGGTCCACCGTCCCGGCGACATAGGTACGGCCGGTCTCGTCCCGCACGGCCGCCCCCTCGGGCACACCGTTGCGGGCCCGCGCGGAACGGGCCAGGGTGACGATCTTGCGGTCCTCGGGGTCAAGCGCGTTGCTGTCGGTCATGCTCCGAGCATACGAACACCCGCGCCGGTCATCAGCCCACGGGGTGGCCGTCGGCTCAGGGGCGGTCGAGACGGAGCCGGTCCGCGCGCGGCAGCCCCGCCACCACCAGGTCGTAGGAGTCCTCCACGAGCTCCCGGACCAGGCGGTCGGGGAGCCCGCCGTCGACCGTGACCGTGTTCCAGTGGCGCTTGTTCATGTGCCAGCCGGGAACGATCAGACCCTCGTGCTCCGCGCGCAGCCGCACCGCG
The DNA here is from genome assembly GCF_055569945.1 of Streptomyces sp. NPDC031340. NCBI lineage: Bacteria > Bacillati > Actinomycetota > Actinomycetes > Kitasatosporales > Streptomycetaceae > Streptomyces > Streptomyces sp. NPDC031340. The sequence goes on along the minus strand of NZ_JBVIIE010000012.1, from coordinate 130,234 downwards.
TCCTCCGGATCGCACTTCAGGTTCACCGTCAGCGGCCGCGCGTCCAGGCTCGACAGGGCGAACATCTTGCCCAGCACCTTGAAGACCGAGGTGTCCGGGCCGAACGGGAAGTCCTCCACGGCGGCGTTGAAGGACAGGCACAGGGTGCGCAACCGCTGCGGGGTCACTCCGGCTTCTTCTCCTCCTCGGCCGGCCCGGCGGGGCCGACCGGCTCCACCAGCACCGTCACGATCTTGTTCCGGCGTCCGGCCGCCGCCTCCGCGGTCAGCCGCAGCTCCCGGCCGTCCGGCAGCTCGACGACGCTCGACGCGCCCGCGATCGGAACCCGGCCCAGCGCCTTGGCGAGCAGACCGCCGACCGTCTCCACGTCCTCGTCGTCGTACTCGTCGAGGCCGTACAGCTCGCCGAGGTCGGTGATGTCGAGGCGGGCGGTGACCCGGTAGCGGTCGTCGCCGAGGTCCTCCACCGGCGGCAGCTCACGGTCGTACTCGTCGGTGATCTCGCCGACGATCTCCTCGAGGATGTCCTCGATGGTGACGATGCCCGCCGTGCCGCCGTACTCGTCGACGACCACGGCGACGTGGTTGCGCTCCTTCTGCATCTCCCGCAGCAGATCGCCCGCGTTCTTGGTGTCGGGCACGAAGAACGCCGGCCGCATGGCCGTGGACACCAGCTCGTTCTCGGCGTCCCGGCTGATGTGCGTCTTGCGGGCCAGGTCCTTCAGGTACACGATCCCGACGATGTCGTCCTCGCTCTCGCCGGTGACCGGGATGCGCGAGAAGCCGGAGCGCAGCGCCAGCGTCAGCGCCTGCCGGATCGTCTTGTACCGCTCGATCACCACCAGGTCGGTCCGCGGGACCATGACCTCCCGCACGAGCGTGTCGCCGAGTTCGAAGACCGAGTGCACCATCCGGCGCTCCTCGTCCTCGATCAGCGACTCCTTCTCCGCCAGGTCCACCAGCGCCCGCAGCTCCGCCTCGGAGGCGAACGGGCCGCGGCGGAAGCCCTTGCCGGGGGTGAGCGCGTTGCCGATGAGGATCAGCAGCGACGGGATCGGGCCCATGATCCGGGCCAGCGGCACCAGCACGTACGCCGCCGCCGTCGCCGTGTTCAGCGGGTGCTGGCGGCCGATGGTGCGCGGGGACACGCCGACGGCGACGTACGACACCAGGACCATCACGCCGATCGCGGCCAGCAGGGCACTGGTCGTGCCCCGAATCGACTGCAGGCAGGCGTACGTCACCAGGGCGGCCGCCGCCATCTCGCAGGCGACGCGGACCAGCAGGGCCACGTTGAGGTAGCGGGTGGGGTCGGCGGCGACCTGTGCCAGTTTGGCGCTGCCCCGCCGGCCCGAGCGCACGGCCTCCTCGGCGCGGAAACTGGACACCCGCGCCAGGCCCGCCTCGGCGCAGGCGGCCAGCCAGGCGACGACGACCAGCGCGATCGCGCCGGCCACGATCTGCGGGCTCATGACACGGTCGGGGCCGGGGACGGGCCGGTCAGGCCCCGCTCCGCGCGCCAGCCGTCCACGATGGCGGCCTGCAGGCCGAACATCTCGGCCTTCTCGTCCGGCTCCTCGTGGTCGTACCCGAGGAGGTGCAGCACGCCGTGGACGGTGAGCAGGTGCAGCTCCTCGTCCATGGAGTGCTGTGTGGGAGCCTCGGCGCCCTGCTTCGCGGCGACCTCGGGACACAGCACGATGTCGCCGAGCAGGCCCTGCGGGGGCTCGTCGTCGTCCTTCGACGGCGGACGCAGCTCGTCCATCGGGAAGGACATGACGTCCGTCGGCCCCGGCAGGTCCATCCACTGCATGTGCAGCTGCTCCATGGCGTCGGCGTCCACGACGATCACCGAGAGCTCGGAGAGCGGGTGGATGCGCATCCGCGCGAGTGCGTAGCGGGCGATGTCGAGGATCGCCTGCTCGTCGACCTCGGTTCCGGACTCGTTGTTGACGTCGATCGACATGGTGCTGCTCGGTCTACTTCCCCTTGTGCCCGGACTGCCTGCCCCGGCCGCCCTTCTGGGTGCCGTTCTCGGTGCCGTGCTTGCTGTCGTACTTCTCGTAGGCGTCGACGATACGGCCCACCAGCTTGTGCCGTACGACGTCGTGCGAGGTGAGCCGGGAGAAGTGGACGTCCTCGACGCCGTCGAGGATCTCCTGCACCTGGCGCAGACCCGACTTGGTGCCCTCCGGGAGGTCGACCTGCGTCACGTCACCCGTGATGACGATCTTCGAGTCGAACCCGAGCCGGGTGAGGAACATCTTCATCTGCTCGGGCGAGGTGTTCTGCGCCTCGTCCAGGATGATGAAGGCGTCGTTGAGGGTGCGACCGCGCATATAAGCCAGCGGGGCCACCTCGATCGTGCCCGCCGCCATCAGGCGGGGGATCGAGTCCGGGTCCAGCATGTCGTGCAGTGCGTCGTACAGCGGGCGCAGGTAGGGGTCGATCTTCTCGTAGAGGGTGCCGGGCAGGAAGCCCAGGCGTTCGCCCGCCTCGACCGCGGGACGGGTCAGGATGATGCGGTTGACCTGCTTGGACTGCAGCGCCTGCACCGCCTTGGCCATGGCGAGGTAGGTCTTGCCGGTGCCGGCGGGGCCGATGCCGAAGACGACCGTGTGCTTGTCGATCGCGTCGACGTACCGCTTCTGGTTGAGGGTCTTGGGGCGGATCGTGCGGCCGCGGGAGGACAGGATGTTCTGCGTCAGTACCTCGGCCGGGGTCTCGTGGCCGTCGCTCGTCCCGTTCTCGCTCGCCTTCAGCATGGCGATCGAGCGTTCCACTGCGTCCTCCGTCATCGGCTGCCCGGTGCGGAGCACCAGCATCATCTCGTCGAACACGCGTGAGACGAGGGCGACCTCCACCGGGTCCCCGACCACGCTGATCTCATTGCCCCGGACGTGGATGTCGGCCGCCGGGAAGGCTTTCTCGATCACGCGCAGGAGAACATCGCCGGACCCCAGGACCGTCACCATGGGGTGCTGGGCGGGGACGGTGAACTGTGCTCGTGCCTGTTCCTGCGCGGAGGTGTGAGCTGTGGGTGTCTCAGTCATGGGCCGGCTCTGTAGGCCTGCGATTCCTCCTCGTCACGGCCGCCTGGCTGAGGGCGGCCTCGCGATTCCAAGGGTACGACGCGCTACTGACAACGCCGTAGGGCTTTTCGGCACCGGAACGGAGGCCGGGGGCGCCGTGTGCCCTGTGCGGTGCGCCGGGTTCCGGTCCGGGCGGAAGTGGTCCGGAATCCGCCCTTGCCGTTCTCGGCCCCGGGCGCATCAATGGGGACGACAGTTCCGGCGGGCCGTCAGGTCCACCCCCGGCGGTCACCCCCGCGGTCACCGCCGACGGTCGTCACCGCCCGCGCAGCGTCCCGCACCACGCTCGCCGACGGCCCGGCCGGATTCCTCCCGTCCATCCCCATGGCATTCCCAGACTCGGGAAGGGAACCGGATCCCATGAGAGCCAAACGAATCGGAACAGGTGCGGCACTGACAGCGGGGGCCCTCGCGGTCGCCGGGCTGGCGTTCGCGCCCGGCGCGCTGGCGGTCACCCCGCAGTCGGCGGCGATCACCGCCAACTGCGGCGCCTTCGGCGGCGGCGCCGCCACCCTCACGGCCACCCAGAGCGGCACCTCGGCCACCCTCACCCTCTCGTCGACGGCGATCACCACCCCGCTCGCACTGTCGGCGAACTCGATCAAGTCCACGCTCACCATGACCAAGGCGGGCGGCGGCACGTCCGTCTTCAGCGGGACCGTGAACCCGGCCATGGCCGCCGGCTCCGCGGTCACCGTCGGCCCTCTCCCCGGCACCGTGGCCTCCGGCGACAGCCTCGACATGTACGGCGGCTCGCTGAAGATGGTGATCTTCGGCATCACCGTCACCTGCACGGCGACCGCCAACCAGTCGCCCGGCCCGTTCGTGTTCGACTGACGTCCGGCTGATCCGCGACTGACGTCCGGTTGATCCCCGGCTGACGTCCGGTCGATCTCCGGCCGATCCCCCCGGGCCCACCGCACCCCCGGCCTCCCGATGCGGCAGGAGAACGCGAGACGGCGATGCATCCGACGACGCGTCTGGCGACGTATCTGACAGCTCGTCAGTTTTCCTGCCGCATCTCCATTGACTTCTCACCTCGTCTCCACATCAATGGCCCCCTGCCCGGGCGCGGAGAGCCGCTGCGCCCGCATCCCTTCAGGAGGGGGCAAGGATGGGTTCCAAGGGTCGAAGCCCCTGGAGGTCCAGGGGATCCCGAAGACGGCGTCTGATCCCGCTGCTCGGCGTGGCCGCTCTCGCGGTCGCGGCGAACGGCGCGCTGGCCTGCCCGGCCGGCGCGGCGGGTACCGACGTGGACTACGCGACGCACTGCATCCCGCCGGCGATCGCGGGACTTCCGCCGATCGACGGCACCACCACCGCGAACGTCTCGGTGGACAAGGAGAACGCCAAGGTGGGCGACACGGTCACGGTGACCTACACGGTGGTGAAGCCCGCCGCCGGCAACCCCACCGAACTGGCCCTGCCGGCCGACATCATGACGCCGACCGGCAAGGTGACCCTCGGCGGCGCCCAGAGCGGCGACGTCACGGTCACCGGCCCGAAGAAGAACGACCCGGTACCGGGCAAGGGGGCCTTCCCGTCCTTCTCGATGACCGGGACGTTCACCGTCACCCACGCGGGCACGATCACGCTCTCGCCCGGTGACTACAACATCCACACCAGCTACATCATGGAGCTGGACACCCCCTGCACGGTGACGAACCCGCCCGCACCGGTCTCGGAGAGCGTCACCGCGACCGACGCGACGCAGCCCAACACCCGTGCGATCAGCCTGGGTTCGGCATCCGGCAAGCCCGGTGACAGCGTGACCGTCACCGGCAGCGACTTCACGCCGGGCGCCACCGTCACCCTCGCCGGGCGGTCCGGGGCGGCCCAGACCGCGGACACGGCGACGGTGACCGCCACGTCCACGGGCACCTTCAGCGGTTCGCTCACCGTCAACGACAGGACCACGACGGGGATCGTGGCGTACGAGGGCAGCGCGTGGAGCGATGGCAAGGGCGCGGGACCGGCCGCGTACACCGTCGTCGACGACACCCCGGTGCCCGCCGGGAGCCAGAAGCTGACCACCACCGTGAAGGCGGGGACGCTGTCCATGTCCCAGGCCGGGGACGCGGTGTCCCTCTCGGCGGTCGATTTCGGCCGGGGCGGCGCCTCCACCGGGAACCTGCGGACGGTGACCGTCAAGGACTTCCGCGGTGGACCCGCGGGCTGGTCCCTGACCGGCAAGGTCACCGACTTCACCGGACCCGGTGCCAAGATCGACGCCGGGAAGCTGAGCTGGACACCCGCGTGCGTCACCAAGGCGGGCAGCCCGAGCACCTGCCAGGCCGGCTCCGCGGGCACGGTGGGCGGCTCGGGGGCGACCCTGGCCTCCGCTCCCGACTCCACGCTCACCGGCGGTGAGTTCACGGCGGACGCCCGGCTCTCCCTGGACGTACCGGCGTTCACGCCTCCGGGGTCGTACTCCGGCGTGCTGACGCTCACGCTCACCTGACCGCAGGCACCGTCCACCGCACGCACGCACGCACGCACGTACCGTCCGAGCACCGTCGTGTCAGGCGGCCGGGCGGCCGCATCGCCGGCCCGCACCCGCCCGTCCGCCCCGGCACAGCCGCACAGCCGCACAGCCGCAGTGCCGCACAGCCGAAAGCGCCGCAGCGCCGCACGACCGCACCTGTCGCGACGTCCGTGGGAGGCCCGCACCCATGCGCAAGCCGTACGTCCGCCGCCTGTCGCTCCTGCCGTTGTTGTCCCTGCTGTCCCTGCTGCTGGGCGTGGTGCTGCTGCCGGTGACGGCCGCCGTCCCCGCCCGCGCCGCGGACAACGGGAGCTGGTCGGTCCACCCCGCCGCCTCCGCCGTCGCCGCGCGGCCGTACTTCTATCTCTCCGCCGATCCCGGGCAGACCCTCGAGGACGAGGTCGTCGTCGCCAACAAGACGGCCCGGCCCCTGACCTTCCGGCTCTACGCCGCCGACGCCTACAACACCGCCCGCGACGGCGGGTTCGCGGTGCGCACGGTGCAGGAGCGGATGCGGGGCGTGGGCGCGTGGGCGAGGCCCGCGAAGTCCCGGGTGACGGTCCCCGGGCACCGGTCCGTCACCGTGCCGTTCACGCTGCGGGTGCCCGAGGGCGCCGAGCCGGGCGACCACCCCGGGGCGATCGTCGCGCTGGACGAGCGGGTGGAGAAGAGCGGCGGCTCCCTGGCGCTCGGGGTGCGGCGGGCCGTCGGCGCCCGGATCTACCTCAGGGTGGGCGGCCCCGCGCTGCCCGCGATCGCCGTGGAGAACGTGCGGGTCAGCCACCACCAGCCGCTCCTGCCCGGCCTCGGCGACAGCACCGCGACGATCTCCTACACCCTCCACAACACCGGCAACGTCACCCTCGGCCCCGAGGTGGAGTTGACGGCGCGCGGGCTGTTCGGCCGGACGCTGCTGGCGCGGAAGGTGACCAGGGTCCCCGCCGAGCTGCTGCCGGGGCAGCGGGTCCGGCTCACCGAGCCCTGGTCCGGGGCACCGCAGCTGGACCGGGCCGATGTCACGCTGACGGCGCGCGCGAACGGCACCCGGGAGTCGGGCGGCGCGTCGTTCCTGGCGCTGCCGTGGCCGGCGGTGGCTCTGCTGCTCGCCGCGGCGGTGGCGGGCGGAGCGCTGCTGGTGCGGGCCCGCCGGCGCGGCGGGCGGCCCCGGTCGGCGCGCCGGCGCCTTGCCGCGCCGCTCAGAGGGCGTCGGGGCCGCGTTCGCCCGTCCGTACCCGCACGACCGTCTCCACCGGCACCGCCCACACCTTCCCGTCCCCGATCTTCCCCGTCTGCGCGGCCTTGACGATCGCGTCGATCACGGCGTCGGACTCCGCGTCCTCGACGACGACCTCGATGCGGACCTTGGGGACGAGGTCGACCTGGTACTCGGCGCCGCGGTAGACCTCGGTGTGGCCGCGCTGACGGCCGTACCCGCTGGCCTCGGTCACGGTCAGCCCGTGCACGCCGAGCTCCTGCAGAGCGGTCTTCACCTCGTCGAGGCGGTACGGCTTGACGACCGCGGTGATCAGCTTCATGCCTGGTTTTTGACCTTCTGCGCGGGGGAGAGGACGGACGGGGCGACCGGGGCGCCGTGCCCCAGGACGCCGTGATCGTATGCCGTCTCCGCGTGCACCGTAAGGTCCAGGCCGGTGTACTCCTGCTCCTCGCTCGCGCGGAAGCCCATGATGACGTCGATCAGCTTGCCGAGGCCGTACGTGACGCCGAAGGCGTACGCCCCGACGACCGCCACGGCCACCAGCTGCCGGCCGAGCTGGGCGAGCCCGCCGCCGTAGAACAGGCCCTCGGCGCCGCCGGTCATCGCCTTCTCGGCGAAGACGCCGATGAGCAGGGTGCCGATGACACCGCCGACCAGGTGGACGCCGACGACGTCGAGGGAGTCGTCGTAGTTCAGCTTGAACTTCCAGCTCACCGCGTACGAGCAGACGACGCCGGCGGCCAGGCCCACCACCAGCGCGCCGAGCAGCGAGACGGACCCGCAGGACGGCGTGACGGCGACCAGGCCGGCGACCGCGCCGGACGCCGCGCCCAGCGTCGTCGGGTGGCCGTCGCGCTTCTGCTCGACGAAGAGCCAGCCGAGCAGGCCGGTGCAGCCGGCGGCGAGGGTGTTGAGGAAGGCGGCGGCCGCGAGGCCGTCGGCGCCGAGGGCCGAACCGGCGTTGAAGCCGAACCAGCCGAACCACAGCAGGCCCGCGCCCAGCATGACCATGGGCAGGTTGTGCGGGCGCATGGCGTCCTTCTTGAAGCCCAGCCGCGGACCGAGGACCAGGCACAGGGCGAGCCCGGAGGCGCCGGAGGTGATCTCGACCGGCAGGCCGCCCGCGAAGTCGAGGGCGCCGAGCTCGTGCACGATCCAGCCGCCGGGGCCCCACACCCAGTGGGCGACTGGAACGTATACCAGCAGCGTCCAGACGGGTACGAAGACCAGCCACGCCCCGAACTTCGTCCGGTCCGCGATCGCGCCGCTGACCAGGGCGGCCGTGACGATCGCGAAGGTGAGCTGGAAGGTCGCGAAGAGCAGGGTGGGCACGCTGCCGTGCACGCTGGCCGGTCCGAGATCCGCCATCCCGGCGTCCCGCAGTCCGCCGATCAGGCCGCCGCCGGCGTCGTCGCCGAAGGCGAGGGAGTATCCGGCGACGAGCCACACCACCGTGACGAGGGCGATCGACACGAAGCTCATCATCAGCATGTTGAGGACGCTCTTCGTGCGGACCATGCCGCCGTAGAAGAGGGCCAGGCCGGGCGTCATCAGCAGGACGAGGGCGGTGGCGGCGAGCAGCCAGGCGGTGTCGCCGGTGTCTGCGTGCGCGGCGGCGAGGGTCACGGTCGTCTCCAACGGTGCGGGGGCTCGTCCGAGGGTCACCGCCGTGCGTTTCCGGATGTGTACGGATGTGTTTCCGTGGCGTTTCGTTGCGTCGGGGTTTCCGGGATCTCACGGTGCGGGGGCCCGGCGGGCAGCGGTGCGGCGGGGCGTTGTGGATCAGGGAGAATGGGCCGCATGAGCGTTCGCAGCCAGTCATCCGAGCCGTCGGAAATGCCGGAGGCCGTCCACCGGGCCGGCTTCGCCTGTTTCGTCGGCCGCCCCAACGCGGGCAAGTCCACCCTCACGAACGCTCTGGTCGGGCAGAAGGTGGCGATCACCTCGAACCGGCCGCAGACGACGCGGCACACGGTGCGCGGGATCGTGCACCGGGAGGACGCCCAGCTGATCCTCGTGGACACCCCCGGCCTGCACAAGCCGCGCACGCTGCTGGGCGAGCGCCTGAACGACGTGGTGCGCGCCACCTGGGCCGAGGTGGACGTGATCGGCTTCTGCCTGCCGGCCGACCAGAAGATCGGTCCCGGCGACCGGTTCATCGCCAAGGAACTGGCCGGCATCCGCAAGACGCCGAAGGTCGCGATCGTCACCAAGACCGACCTGGTCGACTCCAAGGCCCTCGCCGAGCAGCTGATCGCGATCGACCAGCTCGGCAAGGAGCTGGGGTTCGAGTGGGCGGAGATCGTGCCGGTGTCGGCGGTGGGGGACAAGCAGGTGAGCCTGCTGGCGGACCTGCTGATCCCGCTGCTGCCGGAGGGCCCCGCGCTCTACCCGGAGGGCGACCTCACGGACGAGCCCGAGCAGGTGATGGTGGCCGAGCTGATCCGCGAGGCGGCCCTGGAGGGCGTCCGTGACGAACTGCCGCACTCCATCGCGGTGGTCGTGGAGGAGATGCTGCCCCGCGAGGACCGTCCCGCCGACAAGCCGCTGCTGGACATCCACGCCAACCTTTTCATCGAGCGCCCCAGCCAGAAGGGCATCGTCATCGGCCCCAAGGGCAAGCGCCTGAAGGAGGTCGGCATCAAGAGCCGCAAGCAGATCGAGGCACTGCTCGGCACCCCGGTCTTCCTGGACCTGCACGTGAAGGTCGCCAAGGACTGGCAGCGCGACCCCAAGCAGCTGCGGCGCCTGGGATTCTGAGGCCCGGTGCGCGTCGGGTGGCATGTCCTGCGGACGCGCCACCCGCACCCGGGCTCTGCCCGGTGGCCGGTGTTCAGTCCACGCCGCGGATCCGGCCCACGAGTACCGCGCCCGCCAGCCCGATCACGGCCGCCACCAGGTACAGCACCCGGTAGCCGCCCAGGTACGTGACGATCGGCGCGGCGAGTACGGGGGCGGCGACCTGGGGCAGGGCGTTGGCGACGTTGATGACGCCGAGGTCCTTGCCGCGGTCCAGCGCCTTCGGCAGTACGTCGGTCATCAGCGCGAAGTCGACCGACGTGAACACCCCGAAGCCGACCCCGAGAACCGCCGCCGCGGCGATCGCTCCCGGCCAGGTCTGCCAGCCCGCCAGCGCGGCCGTCGCCACCGCCATCAGCACGCCGGACCAGACCACGAAGGGCTTGCGCCGGCCCACCCGGTCCGACCAGACACCGCCGACGACGACCGTGGCGAGCAGCGTCAGGCCGTTCACCGCGGTCAGGATCAGCACGCCCTCGTCGGGGTCGGGGCGGTGCAGCCGGTCGCGCAGGTAGTACAGCAGGTACAGCAGCACCAGCGCGTTGCTGAGGTTGATCAGGAAGCGGGTCAGCCACGCCCAGGCCAGGTCGGGGTGGCGGCGCGGGCTCAGCCAGAACCCGGCCAGGAAGCCGCGCCACGTCCAGGCGGGCCGGTCGGCCGGCGCCAGCCGCAGGTCCGGGTGGCGCAGCACGTACGGCGCCACGCCCAGCAGCGTGAACACCGCGCACGCCGCGTACCCGGCCGCCACGCCCCCGGCCGCCGTCGCGAGCCCCGTGCCGCCGACCACGCCCAGGATCTGCGCCGCGCCCAGCCAGCCGCCCACCGAGCCGCGTTGCCCTCTGGGCACCCGGTCCGGGACCGCCGCCGTCACCGCGGCGAAGGCGGCGTTCAGCGTCAGCTGCACCAGGCACCAGCCCACCGCCATCGTCGCCACGCCACTCGCGCCCGCGAGCAGCAGCAGCGACAGCGCGCCGCCCGCCGCGCCGGCCACGATCCACGGCGTGCGGCGGCCGAAGCGGGCCGTCGTACGGTCCGACAGCGCGCCGAAGAGCGGGTTGGCGAACAGGGACACCAGCGCGCCGGCTCCGGTCACCCACGCCAGCATCGTCTCCTTGGACATGCCGGAGCCGGGCGCGAAGTCCTTCGCCTGGGAGGCCAGCAGGATCTGCAGCGGGCCGTACCAGCCCACCCAGATCGCGCCGTTGGCGAGCGAGAGCGCCGCGATCCAGCGGCGGCCGACCTTCTCGACGGGTTCGGCCAGCGCATCCGCGGGCAGAGTGGGCCGGGCGGGCCGGGTCCCGGTCATCTCCGCGCCCGCAGCACGTCCCGGAACCAGGCGTAGGAGGCCTTCGGTGTCCGCCGGAGCGTCTCGAAGTCGACGTGCACCAGGCCGAACCGGCGCGCGTACCCCTCGGCCCACTCGAAGTTGTCGAGGAGCGACCACACGAAGTAGCCGCGCACGTCCACCCCCGCCTCCAGCGCCCGGTGCAGCGCCCGGATGTGGCCGTCCAGGTAGGCGATGCGGTCCTGGTCGTCGACGCCCTCGTAGGAGCAGCCGTTCTCGGTGATGACGACCGGCGGCAGGCGGTCGCCGTAGCGCTCGCGGAAGCCGGTCAGCAGCTCCGTCAGGCCCTCCGGGACCACCGGCCAGCCGAAGTCGGTGACCGGCACGCCCTCGATCTCCCGCACTGAGAAGGGCAGTTCGGCCGGGATGGGCACCCCGCCGAACTCGCCGTCCGTGCCCTGCGGGGCGCCCACCCGGGTCGGCGCGTAGTAGTTGACGCCGTACCAGTCCAGCGGCTCGGAGATGACCTTCAGGTCCGATTCGAGGTCGGCCGACGGCATCATCTCGCCGATGCCGTCCGGGTAGCGGCCGAGCAGCAGCGGGTCGGCGAACAGGCGGCCCAGCAGCAGGTCGTAGAAGTCGGCGGCCTCCACGTCGGCCGGTTCGGCGGACGCCGGCCAGGTCGGCCCGTGCGAGTTGGCGATCCCGATGTCCCCGGCGCCGGCCGCGCGCAGCGCCCGCACCGCCAGGCCGTGGGCCAGCAGTTGGTGGTGGGCCACCGGGAGCGCGTCGAACAGCAGCCGCCTGCCCGGCGCGTGGACGCCGAGCGCGTGGCCGAGCAGGGTGTGCTCGGCGGGCTCGTTGAGGGTGATCCACTTGTGCACCCGGTCGCCCAGCCGCTCGGCGACCACCGTCACGTACTCGGCGAAGCGGGACGCGGTGTCCCGCTCCAGCCAGTCCAGCGCGACCGGCAGGTCCCAGTGGAACAGGGTCGGCACCGGCTGGACGCCCGCCGCGCACAGCTCGTCCACGAGACGGTCGTAGAAGTCCAGGCCGCCGGGGGAGTTCACGCGCGGCCAGGAGACGGAGAAGCGGTACGCGTCCACGCCCAGGCCGGCCAGCAGGGCCACGTCCTCGTGGTAGCGGTGGTAGTGGTCGCAGGCGACCGCCGCGGTCGAGCCGTCCTTCACCCGCCCCGGCTCGGCCGTGAAGGCGTCCCACACGGACGGTTCGCGCTCGCCGGCCGCGCCCTCGATCTGGTGGGCCGAGGTCGACACGCCCCACAGGAAGCCTGCCGGGAACTGGGATATCAGGTCGCTCGCCATGCGCGGATCATCGCTACCGCCGGTAACGGAAGTCAACGGGCGGGCGCGAACAACGAGTTACGCACCCTCCTTCAGCACCCGGGAGACCAGCTCGCGCTGCTCGTCGGTCAGCCGCGGGTCGGAGGCGTACACCGTCGTGCCGTCCACGGTGATCTGGTAGTTGAAGCCGTCCGGGACGCCGACCGGGGGTGTGCGCCGGCCGGACGCGAGCACCCGCTCGGCCAGCGACTGCCAGTCGCCCGCGTCCGGCCGCCCCGAGGTGTCCACCTCGGCGTACCGCTCGATGCCCGCGAACCCGCCGGTGCGCCTCACCTGAATACGCATGGGTCCCTGTCTAGTACGGAACTACGCGCCGCGCACCCCGACCTGCTCCCAGCACTTCTGCACCGCCCGCAGTTCCTCACCCTGCCCGTAGCGCTCCCGGGCCGCCTCGACGGTGAGCGCCGCGAAGTCCGCGAACAGCGCGTCCTGCTTCAGCTTGCCGCCGGTCAGCACGTCGTACCAGATCTGTCCGGCCCGCTCCCAGGCGTGGCCGCCGAGGGCGGTGGCGACCAGGTAGAAGGCGTGATTGGGGATGCCGGAGTTGATGTGGACGCCGCCGTTGTCGCGGCCGGTGCGCACGTAGCCGGCCATCGTCGCCGGCTGCGGGTCCTTGCCGAGGACGTCGTCGTCGTACGCCGTGCCCGGCTCCTTCATCGAGCGCAGCGCCCGGCCGGTCACCCGCGGGGCGAGCAGCCCGGCGCCGATGAGCCAGTCGGCCTCGGCCGCGGTCTGGCCCAGCGTGTACTGCTTGATCAGCGAGCCGAAGACGTCCGACAGCGACTCGTTGAGGGCGCCGGGCTGGCCGAAGTAGGTGAGGTTGGCCGTGTACTGCGTGACGCCGTGGGTGAGTTCGTGGCCGATGACGTCGATGGGGATGGTGAAGTCGAGGAAGACCTCCCCGTCGCCGTCGCCGAACACCATCTGCTCGCCGTTCCAGAAGGCGTTGTCGTAGTCGCGGTCGAAGTGGACCGTCGCGTCGAGCGGGAGGCCTTCGCCGTCGATCGACCGGCGGCCGAACGCCCGGAGGTACATCTCGAAGGTGGCGCCGAGGCCCGCGTAGGCGCGGTTGACGGTGGCGTCCCTGCCGGGCTCCTCGCCCTCGCCGCGGACCTGATGGCCGGGCAGCTCGGTGCCGTGCCGGGCGTCGTAGACGGTGCGGTGCGGCGCGTCGGGCGCCGCCGCGGCGGGCGGGGCGACGGCCGGGGCGCCGATGACGGTGGTCAGCCGCCGGCGGGTGCGCTCGTAGGCGTCGCGCTCCAGGGTCCTGCGGGCGGGACGCGCGAGCGCGGGGTCCTCGTGCCGGGCCAGCCGGTCGAGGACGTGCGGCGGTACGACGGTGCAGAAGACGGGCTCGAAGCCCCCGTTGGTCTTCGTCATGCCCGGCACCCTTGCACTCGGTCACCGTGATGTCACCACCCGCCACCATGATTGGTGAAATATCGGGACAGTGAGCCGCACACTCCGTGACAGAGTGGTATAGAGCACTTTTTGTCCCGGATGTCGTGCGAGTCCCGCATACTGATACGGCGCCCCGCGTCCGGAGGGGCTCGGCTAGCATGCGGAGCATCATGCGTTTCGGGCTGCTTCTTCTTAGCTGCCGCGGCGAGGGCCTGTAGTCCAGGTCGACTCCCTCCCCGCGGAGCTTCGCGTTGCGTCGTCGGCCGTCCTTCCGGACATCCTGAGGAGCCCCGCAGACATGGCGAACCGCCAGCAGCCCAGCACCATGCCGATCCACAAGTACGGCCGCTACGAGCAGGTCGACATCCCCGACCGCACCTGGCCCGACCAGCGGATCACCGTAGCCCCCCGGTGGCTGTCCACCGACCTGCGTGACGGCAACCAGGCCCTGATCGACCCGATGTCGCCCGAGCGCAAGCGCCGGATGTTCGACCAGCTGGTCAAGATGGGCTACAAGGAGATCGAGGTCGGCTTCCCCGCCTCCGGCCAGACCGACTTCGACTTCGTGCGCTCGATCATCGAGGAAGAGGGCGCGATCCCCGACGACGTCACCATCTCCGTGCTGACCCAGGCCCGCGAGGACCTGATCGAGCGGACCGTGGAGTCCCTGAAGGGCGCCAAGCACGCCACCGTCCACCTGTACAACGCCACCGCGCCGGTCTTCCGCCGCGTGGTCTTCCGCGGCTCCAAGGACGACATCAAGCAGATCGCCGTCGACGGCACCCGCCTGGTGATGGAGTACGCCGAGAAGCTGCTGGGCCCGGAGACCGACTTCGGCTACCAGTACAGCCCGGAGATCTTCACCGACACCGAGCTGGACTTCGCGCTGGAGGTCTGCGAGGCGGTCATGGACGTCTGGCAGCCCGGCCCGGGCCGCGAGATCATCCTCAACCTGCCGGCCACCGTGGAGCGTTCGACGCCGTCCACGCACGCGGACCGCTTCGAGTGGATGCACCGCAACCTGTCGCGGCGCGAGTACGTCTGCATCTCCGTCCACCCGCACAACGACCGCGGCACCGCCGTCGCCGCCGCCGAGCTGGCCGTCATGGCCGGCGCCGACCGCGTCGAGGGCTGCCTGTTCGGCCAGGGCGAGCGCACCGGCAACGTCGACCTGGTCACCCTGGGCATGAACCTGTTCTCGCAGGGCGTCGACCCGCAGATCGACTTCTCCGACATCGACGAGATCCGTCGTACGTGGGAGTACTGCAACCAGATGGAGGTCCACCCGCGCCACCCGTACGTGGGCGACCTGGTCTACACGTCCTTCTCCGGCTCCCACCAGGACGCCATCAAGAAGGGCTTCGACGCCATGGAGGCCGATGCGAAGGCCAAGGGCGTCACCGTCGACGACATCGAGTGGGCGGTGCCCTACCTGCCGATCGACCCCAAGGACGTCGGCCGCTCCTACGAGGCCGTCATCCGCGTCAACTCGCAGTCCGGCAAGGGCGGTGTCTCCTACGTCCTGAAGAACGACCACAAGCTGGACCTGCCGCGCCGGATGCAGATCGAGTTCTCGAAGATCATCCAGGCGAAGACGGACGCCGAGGGCGGCGAGATCACGCCGAAGGAGATCTGGGCGGTCTTCCAGGACGAGTACCTGCCCAACCCGGACAACCCCTGGGGCCGCATCCAGGTGCGGACCGGCCAGTCGACCACCGACACCGACGGTGTGGACACCCTCACCGTCGAGGCCACCGTCGACGGCCAGGACACCGTCCTGACCGGCTCCGGCAACGGCCCGATCTCCGCCTTCTTCGACGCCCTGCAGTCCATCGGCATCGACGTACGCCTGCTGGACTACCAGGAGCACACGATGAGCGAGGGCGCCTCCGCGCAGGCCGCCTCGTACATCGAGTGCGCGATCGACGACAAGGTGCTGTGGGGTATCGGCATCGACGCGAACACGACGCGTGCGTCGCTGAAGGCGGTCGTCTCCGCCGTCAACCGCGCGGCCCGCTGACCCCCGCTGACCGGGCATTTCGGGGCCCCGGCCGCCTGACACGGCGACCGGGGCCCCGTCGCATGTCGGCCATCCTCCCGTGCAGGTCACGGAAAGGTCTCGTCCAAGGTGCTGACTGAGCCTCCCCGATGTGGCTAACATCACGGAGGCGCGGCAATGTTGCCGTGGGGTTACGGAGGTGCGACGTGCTGCCAGGACGGGGACGAGACGGCCGTGCCGCCAGGCCTGCGCGCATCCTGGGCACCCGTACCGCGTGGACGCCCGTGTCGGACGGCGAGTTCTTCTGCCCCGGCTGCGGAGGCGACCGCAACTACCAGCGCCTCACCGGCCGCCGCCGCCTCACCGTGCTGGGCGTCCCGGTCGCGCCGCGCGGCGAGACCGCGCCGGTCGTCGAGTGCGCCGCCTGCCGCCGCCACTTCGGCACCGACGTCCTCGACCACCCCACCACCGTCCGCTTCTCCGCGATGCTCCGCGACGCCGTCCACACCGTCGCCCTCGCGGTGCTGTCCGCGGGCGGCACCTGCGCCCGTACGGCCCTGGAGGCGGCGACCGGCGCCGTCCGCGCGGCCGGCTTCGACGACTGCACCGGGGAGCAGCTGGCCGCGTTGGTCGAGGCGCTGGCCGCCGACACCGGGCGGGTGCAGGGCCCGTCCTGCGGGGCCGGCCTCGCCATAGAACTGCACGAGGCCCTCGACCCGCTCGCCCCGCACCTCGCCCCCGTCGGCCGTGAGGCGGTCCTGCTGCAGGGCGCCCGCATCGCCCTCGCCGACGGCCCCTACACGCCCGCCGAACGCGACGTGCTCGCCACCGTCGGCGCGGCCCTGACCATCTGCGCCGACGACGTCAGCCGCCTGCTGGAAGCGGCCCGCACGCCGTCCTGACACGTCCCGGGGAGCGACCGCCCCGCGACTCGCTCCTGGGCCCGACGGTGCGGTGGTGCGGCGGCGCCGACCGCGCCGCGCGGCACCGGGGGCCAGGACCTCCGCGTCCATACCCGTACCGGGTGAATCCGCCCTAGACTGCATGGACTCAACGGTGGCGAGAACGCCGGGAGCGGCGACGCGAGGCGGGGGTGTACCGGCACGTGCCCGAGAGAGAAGCGACCGCGCACGAGGTCACCGGACGGCAGGTCACGGAGCAGGAGACCGCGGTCCACGTCTTCGTCCCGCTGGACGGCACCCGCGTCGAGGAGGGGATCGCCTCGCTGCGCGCCATGTGGGGGCGCTTCCGCGAGCTGCAGCACGCCGACAGGCCGCTGTACGGCACGCTGCCGGTCCAGGTGCCGGACACCCTGCCCGCCCCGTCCCCGCGCGGCTCGCTCGTGGTGGCGGGCGTGCAGTCCGCCGACCGGCTCGACCAGGCGATCCTGCGGCTGCACGGGGAGATCCTCAATCTGTCGGTCCTGCTGGGCGCCGGACCGGACCGGGAGTGGTCCGGGTTGCGGGAGCGGCTGGAGACGGTCACCGGCCCGATCGGGGCGTGCCATCTGGGTGCGGTGACGCTGGAACTGGGGAAGCTGCCGGAGGGAACCCCCGGGGACGTCGACCTGTCGGAGCCGGAGGGCGGCGACGAGTCGCAGCGGCACCGGGTGCTGCGGCTGGTGGGGCGGGCCGGCGCGGACGCGCGGCTCGGCGCCCTCGCGTGGTCGGACGACCGCCGCCCGGAGATGCCGCACTTCGTCCGCTACCTCATGCACATGACTGCCCTGCGCCACCAGTGGGCGGCGCACCACTCGCTCGGCGAGGCGAGGGCGGCGGGCCGGGGCGGGCCGCTCGCCGTGGTGCGGCTGCCGTACTCCGGTCCGCGGCACCAGGTCCTGAGGGACGCCGGGGCCGAACTCCGGTTGATGCGGCACGGGGCGGAGACGCTCCTGGACAACGCCCGGCACGCCCTGGAGGACGCGGGTCTCGACGGGGAGGCCGTGCCGCAGGCGGACCAGCGGTTCGCCGCGTCGTTCGTCCAGCGGCTGGACGACCTCCTCGTCCTCCGGGAACTGGCGGCCGCCGAGGAGCCGTCGCCGCGCCCGGCCGAGCGGAGTCCCCGGGCGGCGGGCCGGGTCCGGGTGCTGGCCGTCGTCGACGAGTGGTTCCCCGCGCACGGTGGCCTGAGCGCGTTCAACCGCGGGCTGTGCATCGCGCTCGCCGCGGCCGGCGCGGACGTCCGTGTCCTGGTGGTGTCCTCCACCGAGGACGAACGCGAGGACGCGGCCGGGCACGACGTGCGGCTCGTCGACGCCGCTCGGCCGGATGTCCCGGAGAAGGTGCCCCTGTTCCTGCGGCCGCCGTTCACCGATGGATTCGAGCCCGACCTGGTGCTCGGCCACGGCAGGGTCAGCGGGCCGGCCGCCCGGGTGCAGGTGGAGCAGCATTTCCGCAACGCGGAGCGACTGCACTTCCTGCATGTGGAACCGGACCGGGCGGAGGCCCAGAAACCGGACCCCGAAGGCGACCTCGCCGTCCGCTCCCAGGAACGCACGGAGCGGGAACTCGGACTCTGCGAGGGGGCTTCGCGGTCGGTGGCGGTCGGCCCCCGGCTGGCGAGGAACCTGCGGCGGCACCTGCGCACCCGGGCTCTGGCCCCCCTGGTGCGCGTCGACCCGGGTTTCGACGGGAGGCCCGCCGCCTCCTGCCCCGGCTCCGACGAGATCCCGCAGATCCTGATGATGGGCCGGCTGGACGACGCCTCGCTCAAGGGGCTCGACATCGCCTGCCGGGCGCTGGGGGCGGCGGCGCCCCCCAGAGCGGAGCACGGTTCCTGGGAACTGCTGATCCGCGGCGTGCCCGACCGGAAGTCGCGGGAACTGCGCGAGCAGGTGGAGGACTGGATCGGCACCCCCGCGGTGGACGTGACCCTGCGCCCGTTCTCCGCGGACCCCCGGCACATCCAGGAGGACGTGGCACGGGCGAGCCTCGTCCTCATGCCGTCCCGCGCGGAGGCGTTCGGCCTGGTCGGTCTGGAGGCGATCGGCGCGGGGGTGCCCGTGCTGGTGAGCGCGCGCAGCGGGCTCGGCGTGCTGTTGCTCGACCAGCGTCTGCCGGTCGCCGACCAGGCCGTGGTGGACGTGGCGGCCACCGCGCGGGACCTCGAGGCGGACGTCCGGTCGTGGGAGAAGTCCATCCACGCCGTCATGCGGAACCTGCCGGCCGCCTTCCGGGACGCCGCCGAACTGCGCGGGGAGATGGCCGCCCGGTGCACCTGGGCCACGGCCGCCGCCACCGTGCTCGACTGCGTACGCCCCCACGGAACCGCCTGATCCGGGTCCGTCCCCGAGACCGCCCCGCCCCGGGAACCGCCTCCACTCCGGGTCCGTCCCCGAGACCGCCCCGCCCCGGGAACCGCCTCCACTCCGGACCGCCCGTGTCCCCTGCCGCTCGGACCCGCCCGACGCGCGACCGGCCCCCCGCGTCCCGCCGGTGGACGCAGAGGGCCGGGGTCGGTGCGGCGCGGTGTTCAGTGGGTCTGCACGGCTGTCGTCCTCCTGCGGCCGGCCGAGGACCGTTATCCCCTCGGCGTTCGATCCGCAGGCAAACACGCGGATCCGTCCGGCCGCCCGCGAACCTGGAACACACTGGAAACGTCTGGATCCGCGCGGTGCGGACCCGTGAACGTCCCCGCGGAGGAACGGTGGTGAACGAAGTCCCCCGGCTGCCCGGCCAGGACGGGAAGGCACTCGGACAGCGGCTGGCGGTCGAACTGACCCGCGCTGTCGTCCAGGCCGAGAAGCGGTTGGGCAGAACACTGGACCGCCGGGAACTCGCCAGGCGCCTCAACGTCTCCACCAGCAGCCTGTACGCCTACCTCAACGGCACCACCCTGCCCGGAACCCGGGTCTTCGACGCTCTCCTCGCGGCGCTGGGGGTCCCCGGACCCGAGGCCGGCCGGCTCGCCACCCTGCGGGACGAGGCCGACGCCGCCCGGCGACTTCGCCCGGCCGCCGCCCGCTCGCACCCCGGCCAGTCCTCCACCGCCCTCCCCGTGCCTCGTCAACTCCCGCTGAGCCACCCGCTCTTCGTCGGACGGGACGCCGAACTCGCCCGGCTGGACGGGTTACCGAGCCCGCCCGACGACCCGGCCCGGGGCGGGGCTGTCGTCGCCGTCGTCGAGGGCACCGCGGGCGTCGGCAAGACCGCGCTCGCCCTGCACTGGGCGCACCGGGCACAGCACCGCTTCCCGGACGGCCAGCTCTACGTCAACCTGAGGGGCTTCGGCGACGAGGCGGTCATGGACCCCGGCGAGGCCCTGCACGGCTTCCTCCAGGCCCTCGGCATCACCCCCGCCGCCGTCCCCGCCGACCCGGCCGTCGCCTCCGGACTGCTGCGCACCCTGCTGGCGGGCCGCCGGGTGCTGCTGGTCCTGGACAACGCCCGCTCCGCCGACCAGGTACGGCCGCTGCTGCCCACCCACCCCGGTTCCGTCGCCCTCGTCACCAGCCGCAACCGCCTGGACGGCCTCGTCGTACGCGAGGGCGCCCTGCGGATAGCCCTCGACGTACTGCCCCGCTATGTCGCCCGCACCCTCCTGGAGCGGCAGCTGGGCGCCGACCGGCTCGCCCTGGAGCGGCGGGAGGCCGACGAACTGGTCGACCTCTGCGCCCGGCTGCCGCTCGCGCTGAGCGTCGCCGCCGCCCGCACGGCCGCCGCCCCGGTCGGCTCGGTCGGCGCCTTCGTCCGCGAAGTACGGCGCGCGCGGGCGCCGTTGGACCTGTTCGGGGTGCATGACGCGGATGTCGACCTGCGGACCGTCTTCCACGGTTCGTACGCCCTGCTGCCGCCGCCCGCCGCCCGCCTCTTCCGGCTCCTCGGCTGCCACCCCGGACCCGAGATCGACGTCACGGCCTGCGCGGGCCTCATCGGCGCCACCGAACCGCCCACCACCCTCCTCGAGACCCTCACCGCCGCCCACCTCGTCCGCCAGCACACCCCGGGCCGCTACACCCTGCACGACCTGCTCCGGCTCTACGCCGCGGAACTCCTCGACAGCGCCCCGCCGCAGGAGCGCCGGGACGGCACCGAGCGGCTGCTGCGGCACTGTCTGGACACCGCACGCCTGGCCGACCACCACCTCGAACCCTGGCGTCCGACGCCCGGCGGCGCGCCGAGACCCGGCGCCGCGCAGCCGCCCATCGCCGACCACGCCGCGGCGGCCGGCTGGTTCGAGGCGGAACTGGCCTCGCTGCAGGCCCTCATCGCCCAGGCCGCCGCCACCCCGGGCCTGGAGCCGTACGCCTGGCGGCTGGCCGATGCCTGCGCCGTCCATCTGCGCCGCTCCGGCCGCCGTGCCCAGCGGGCCGCCGTGCACGCACTGGCCCGGGACGCCGCGGGCCGGGCCGGGGACCGCGCCGCGCACGCCGTCGCCACCCGCCGTCTCGCCGACGCCCTCTCCCGCCTGAACCGCCGGACGGAGGCGCTGGAGCTGCTGTACGAGACCCTGCGCGCCTGCCGCGAACTGGGCGACGACGAGGGCGCGCGGGAGGTACGGCTCTCCCTGGTCCGGGTGTACGACGCCTGCGGCGACCCGCGCAGGGCGCTGCCGCACGCCCGGCTCGCCCTCGCCATGGCGCGGCGCACCGGAGACCCGCTCGCGCTCGCCGACGGCTTCACCTCCGTGGCCCAGCAGTGGGAACGGCTGGGAGAGCACACCGTCGCCCTCGACCACGCACGCCGGGCGCTGGACCTCTACACCCGGCTCGGCCACCTCGACGGACAGGCGGGCATCCTGATCGGCATGGGCCGCGCCGAACAGGGGCTCGGCCGGCCCGCCGCCGCGATCGGCCACTACGAGCTCTCCCTGGCCCTCGACCGGGCCCTGGGCGACCGCTACCGCGAGGCCCACGCACTCACGCACCTCGGGGACGCCCACGCGGCACTCGGCCGGGGCGAGGACGCGCGTGCCCTGTGGGAGGAGGCGCTGGCGCTCTTCGAGGACCTGCACCACCCCGACGCCGAGCCGCTCCGGGCCAGGATGCGCGGGATCGCGGCGGACTATCCCGTGCCCGCCTCCAGCCAGCACAACCCGTAGCCGTAACCCACCTTCATCGCCGCGAACTCGACGTCCACCACGCCCTGTTCGTCCGGGCGCACCACCGGCGTGCCCGGGTTCCGCTGATAGATCACGGCGGTCGGCACCCCCACCAGCCGCCACACCGTGCGCGGCGGCCTCGCCCGGTCGAAGCGGACCCGCAGCCGGAAGTGCTCGCTGCGGGTCAGCGGCACGTGGACGAAGTGCGGCGCCATCGGCTGGGCCGGCGGTATCAGCAGCCGCAGTTCGTACACGTGCCGCGTCCCGGCCTTCAGCGGCGCGGGCGGCACCAGGAACCGCTCGAAGTAGCTCTCGTACTGCGGCCCGCCGTTCTCCAGCCGTCCACCCCGGACGGCGGAGATCTCCAGCCCGTGCCGGGGCGTCGTGTCACCGGCGCGCCGGGGCACGCTGACCCCGACCGGTATCCGCGCCAGCCCGTCGCAGGTCGCCACCACGATCCGGCGCTCCAGCGCCTCGGGGGTCGGGGTGTCCAGCCTGAGCAGGGTGGACACCGACTCGGTGTACCAGCCGTGCGGCTCGGTGCGCGCGCAGTCCGCCGGGCACTGCTCGGCGTGCACGCCGGTCGCCCGGTCCGCCGGGCCGTCCCAGGGCGGCGGGGTGACCCCGGCCGGGCCGTCCGGGCAGTCGGGGTCCATGGCCCGGCGCACCTGCGCCCAGTACTCGCCCCACCGCCGCACATCGCCCCCGCAGGCGCCGACGATCGCCAGGGTGACCGGACGGGTGGGGTGCTTCTCGCCCCGCATGGCGTCGCTGACGGTCGTCCTGCCGTAGCCGGTGCGGCGGGCCAGCTGGTCCAGGGTGAGTCCGGCCGATCCGCGCAGATCCCGGAGCCAGTACGCGAAGAGCCGGGCCGGTGACCCGTCCAGCACGATCTCCTTCTGCGGACGCCCCATCGTGCGTGACTCCCCTTCTCCGCACCCGCGTTGCCGCCGCTCTCGCCGCTCTCGCCGCCGAGTCTCGCACACGCCCGGGCGAGTCGTCCCGGTCCGGTCGGCCTGCCCGCCGGCCGCCCTGGTTTTCCGGGGATCGTCCGGTTCGCCGGAGAACCGTTGAGGGCGGCTGCGGCCCTTGTTAGACAGGTTGCGCCCGGTTCCGGTGCTCCCGCACCGGCCGATTCCTGCTCTTGCGCCAGGAGAGGACCATGGCTCTGTTTCCCAGGACGTCCCGCGCCACACCGCTGCCGGGCGACGTGGTGCCGCTGATGGAGCGGTTCGGCCGCTTCGAGTTCGACCCCGTCGGCACCGACATCGACGCCTCCGACGTCTGGGGCGAACTCCAGGCGCCGTTCCTGCCGTTCGCGCAGTCGGACCCGCACGGCTTCGCCCGCGCGCTGGCCGACGCCGTGCTGCCGGTCGGCGGGTTCGCCCTGTTCGGCGCCGCGCGCACGGTGTGGAACCTGGTCGGCTCCGACTTCAGCAGCCCCGCCTACGACGCCGTACGGATGGCCGCGCTGGAGTTCTTCCGGGCGAACGGGGTGCCGAGCAACCGTCTGTCCGCCGCCGACTGGCGCTTCTGGCAGGAGAACCGCTCCGAGCCCTGGCTCGTGGGCCGGCCCCGGCCGACACCCGAGGAGGCGCGGATCGCGCCCCTCACGCCGGGGGAGCTGCGCCGGATCGCGCAGGTCACCGAGGATCCGGACGCCAACGTCGTGTACGTCGCCGCCGCCCCCGACGGCCGTGTCAAGGCCGTCGTCGACGCGCCGGCCGGCGACCCCGGCCCCACCCGCCGCCGCTTCGACTGGACGTCGGCGGACACCCTGCACGACCTCTACACCTGGATCGGCGAGGCGTTCCAGACCCCGGTCCACTGGGTCGCCGACGAACTGCGCCCGTTCATCCCCCTGCCTCCGTCCCGTATCTGAGGCGACCGGCTCCCGAGGAGAGAGAGAAACATGGCCAAAGGCCGCAGCTGCCAGGTCTGCCGGCAGCGCATGAGCGTCAAGAGCGAACAGCGGCAGCCGATGGGCTCGTGGGTCGTCTACGAGTGCCGCAACCCCGCCTGCAAGAACTGGATCGAGAGCGGTCGGCGCTACCGGTTCAGCGAAAAGGTCTTCGAGGACAAGTGAACGAGCGGAACGAGTAGGGAGCAGGGCATGGCCAAGTCACCGGTGGAGATAACGACCCGGCTGTCGATGGCGGAGGCGGCCGACGCCTTCCGCGCGGCGATGCGGGTGAGCTGGTGGAGCGAGAACATCACCGGCGCGGGGACCACCTTCGAGGAGCCCACGGGCTCGGTCTTCGACACAGTGGCCGAGGACCGGCCCGACTTCGCCGTGATGGCGGTGCTCGGGGGCCGGGGAGCGGAGATCCAGAAGTCCGCGGTGCACATGTACATGTGGAACCGGGGCGCGCACCGCGAGATCACCCTGGGCGTCGGCCGCAACCTCGGCGCCTTCGGCATCAAGGCGAACCGCAAGATCCGCCGGTACGTCGACGCGCTGTCGGACCTCGATCCGTCCATGGAGTACTCGGGGATCTGAACGGCCTCGACGGCCGGCTCCGGCCCCGAGGACGGACGAGCACCCGGTGCGGGGGACCGGGTGCTCGTCGCCGTGTGCGGCCCTGCCGTCCGGGTGCTCGTCGCCGTGTGCGTTGCCCGTCCGTCCGGGTGCTCGTCGCCGTGTGCCGCCCTCCCGTTCCGGGTGCTCAGCCGGCCGTGGCGAACGCCTCCGCGGACACGTCCCGCTCGAGCACCGACCGGTGGAACGAGTAGACGTCGATGTGGGAGACCTTCACCAGCAGGCAGTACCGGTCCACCGACGCCACGGACCGGGCCACCCGCGCGTACTCGCGCCGCATGAAGTGGACCGCCGCCTGGTTCGCCACCGAGCTCTGCCCGCACACCAGCAGGACCGGCCGGCTCGACTCCGGGGGCGTGAACTTGGCGACCACCGCGTACTCCTGGCGCCCGCGGTCGAAGTAGTAGCGCTCGCCGCCGACCACGATCGCCACGGAGTCGGGGCGGTCGCTGAACGGAACGATCGTCACCCCGGGCAGATGGGCCGTGAGATGCCCGCCGGTCCGCGGATTGGAGCCGCCGATCGGCCCGCCGACACAGAACTCGGTACGGTCCCCGTTGCTGCCGCGCAGATCGCCGGACTCCACGCTCACCCGGCAGCCCAGTTCGCTCAGCAGCACGGTCAGTTCGACGACCGCCCGCAGATCCCGCTGCTGGGTCGTGCCCGGCTGCCCGTGCTTGGTCCCGACGACGATCACACAGGGCTCGCCCGGCCGGGTGCCGAAGAAGGCGGCCCTGCGATACAGCTCCCTGGTCCGCCGTCCCCGCTCCCACAACGACCCCAGACCGAGACCGACGAGGCTGGTCAGCAGACCGATCACGACATTCGCGAGTACCGACAGCATCGGCGGTCCGTCAGGTCCGCTCGGCGGGCGCGGGCTGCGGTCCGCCGGGCGGGGAGTCCGGGTCGAGCGCGTGCACGAGGGCGACGACACGCTCCCGGTACGGCTCGGGCAGCGACACCTTCCCGTCGTCGGACGCCCCGTCCCGGGCGCCCTCGATCCGGGTGACCCGGCTGCCCGACAGCTCCTCCAGCTCGACCGTCAGCGCGTCCACCGCCGGCGAGTCCCCCGCGGTGACGGCCGCCGACAGCTCGTCGAGCAGTTCGGCGATCTCCTCCCAGCCCTCGGGCGGCAGCCGCCACTCCTCCAGCATCAGCCGCAGCGCCAGCCGCGCCGCGCCGGCGGTCTCCCGGTCGATCACGGCCGCCCTGTCCGATGTGCTCACGCCCTCGTCCTTCCTCTCACCCGTCGTCACCCGTCAGCGCCCGGTGTGGACGTACGGCGCCCACACCCGCGGCGACCCGGCGTACCGCGCCCGCAGGTCCCGTACGATCCCGTGCACGGCCCGCGCGGTGTCGGTGACGTCGAGGCCGCCGCCGTACGCCCGCAGGGCGCGGTACAGACGTTCCGTCAGCCGCACCGACGCCAGATCCGTCGCCTCCCACAGCGCCCCGACCACCTGCGGATACCCGGCCGTCTGGAACGCCGACGTCAGATGGACGGCCTCGTCGGGGAGGCGGTCGGTGCGCGTGGTGTGGCAGGCCAGCAGGACGGCGAGCTGGGCGTGCGGCAGATGCCTGCGGGCCACGTCCAGCACCCCGAGCCGTCCGTCGGCGAGCTCCAGATGGCTCCTGGAGGGGTCCTCGGCGTCGCTGAGACCATGACACGCGAAGTGCACGGTGGCCGCCGAGGACAGCTCGGTGAGCACCCGCTCGACCGTCGCGTCGGCGCCCTGCACGGTCCGTAACCCGCCCACGGCGGCGGCCATCGCCTCGACCTCGGCGACGGACGCGCCGTCCCGGCCGCCGGCACCGGTGGGCCGGCGCACCGCCAGGAACGGCCCGGCGCCCCGGCCCGCCGCCGGGGCCTGCCGGGCGTGCCGCAACGCCCTGATGCTGGGCGTGTACGAGGAGGCGGCCCGGTCCAGCACCGAGCGCCCGGCGCCGAGCGCGGCTCCCCGATGATGCCCGGCGGCGTGCAGCGGCAGATGGGCCAGCGGTCCGGACGCCGACCACCACAGCCTCGGGACCGCACCGCGCGGGGCGCCCTCGGCGATCGGCCGGGTCAGGCCCGCCGCCTCCAGCACCGGTTCCGCGATGGCGTCCCAGAGCCATTCGAGGGTGCCGAACACGGTCTCGGCGGCCTCCTTGCGCCGGGCACGTGACTCTCCGGCACCCGCGGAGACCGCGGTGAGGAAACGCCGCGCGGTGTGCGCGAGCCGCCCCTCGGTGGCATCGAGCGGCACGACCTCGATGCCCTGGGTGGTGACGACGAGGGCGTCGGAGCGCAGCCGGTCGATGTTGATCAGTACGATCGGCCCCTCCTTCGCCTCGGCCCGCATCTGCTCGGCGCTGGGCGGCAGCAGGAAGTGCTCGAACCCGTCGAGCCCCCGGATCCGGGCCAGCAGCCGCCGCCACTCCTCGGCCACCGCGTGCTGCTCCCGGATCCGCGCGGCTTCCCCGTCCCCGCCGACCGCGGCCGCCGACCGCGGCGGGCCGCCCGGCCCCCCGTCCGGCGCGCCCGCCGTCTCCGTCTCCCGCAGCCGGCGGGCGAGGGCGGTGAACTCGTCCGCCGCCCGCGGATGGACGGCGGCCAGGTCGGAGACGTCGCTGCGGGCCTGGAGGTCCTGCCCCATCAGCACCGCCCGCCCCTGCTCCAGCAGCGCCGCCGCCTGCTCCGTGCGGCCCGCGCGGAGCGCCACCGCGCACGCGGTGCGGGCCAGGCTCGTCCCGGCGAGCGCGTCCGGGAGATCGGCGGCGCGGCGGGTGCCGGCCGGGCCCGGATAGCGGCGGCCGAGCAGCGCGGTGCGCAGCACGGCCTGACGGTCGTCGCGGTGCAGCGCCTGGGACACCATCAGCGGCAGCGCTTCCAGCGCGGCCTCGGCGGCATCCGTCGCCAGCGCCCAGTCGTGGCGCTCCACCGCCTCGCCGAGCGCGACCCGCGCGTTCTCGAACCGGGCCCGGGGCGGCAGCGCCCGGTCGGCGGCCGGGTCCCAGGAGACGGGCCCGTCGTCGCCGTAGCGGTACCAGGTGACCTCGTCGTGGGCGCGGCGGGCCAGTTCGGCGACGGCGGCCAGGGCGGGACGGATCTGTTCGCGCAGTGCGGCCAGCTCGGGCGAGTACTCCGGCCGGTCCGGCAGGGCTTCGAGGCTCCGCGCCGCCAGCTCGGTGAGTCGTACCGCCTCCTGGGTGCCGGCCGCGTCCCGGCGGTGCCAGGAGACGGCGGCCAGGGCCTGCGCGTAGGGGATGACACAGCCGAGCCAGCTCGCCGACATCTCCGGCATCCGGCCGACCGCCCAGGCCAGCGCCTCGCAGGCGCGGGCGAGCGTCGCCTCGTCCTGGTGCAGTGTCCCGTGGGTGTACCGGTGCGCCTCCACCGCGCACAGCAGCTCGACGTACCGCGAACTGGTGGGCGGCAGCAGGGCCAGCTGCCGGTCCCCGCACCGCACGGCCCGTTCCAGGTCCTCCGGGTCCTCGCTGAAGGTGTACTGCGCGGCCAGTAACTGCACGAGGAGGGCCGCGACGAAGCCCCGCCGCCCGTCGGGCAGCGGCCCGGCCAGCACGGCGTTCAACTGGTCCACGGCCAGGGCGAGCCGGCGTGGATCGCTGACCCCCGCGCCCAGCAGGGCGGCCCGCACGGCGGTGGCGTCCGGCGGCAGCCCGTCGAGGTCCGCCGCGGAGGGCGGCTCCGCGGGCCCGGCGTCCGCGGGCGGTCCGGGCGGCCATACGGCGCCGGCGGCCCCGGCGCGGCGGGGCCCGGTGTCCGCCGTGGCCGGCCGGGGGCCGCCGGTGAAGGGGGCGAAGTCCTCCGGGCCGGGACCGGGGGAGCGCACGCCGGGGCGGCCCGGCGGGACGTACATCCGGACGGGCGGCAGCTGCACCCCGGTCAGCAGCGGTCCCAGCATCGGACCCGCGAGCTTGAGCAGCCGGCCGCCGTTGACCGGCAGCCACCTGAGCATCCGCGCCAACTCGGCGCACGCGGCGCGCTTGTCGGCGATGTGCGGCAGCAGGGGGTGGGCGGGCGGCAGGTCCCGCTGGAGCGCGGCCCACAGCTCGTCCGAGCGCCGGAGGTCGTCCCGCGACCCGGTGAGGAGGGCCCGCGAGACGAGCAGCGCCGGCATGTTCCCGGCGTAGAGCCCGCTGTCGTCGGGTGGCGCGCAGGCCCGGAACGCCTCCAGCTGGGCGATGGCCTCGTCGACCAGCTCCTCGTCCAGATCGAGCGGCAGGCAGGCGGTGAGGGCGAGGGAGAACATCAGATGGGCCGAGGCGGCCTCGCCGTCGACCGGGCGGGTGCCGTGGCGCCGGGAGTGCTCGACCGCCCGCAGTGCCGACCGGCCGGCACTCAGCGCCAGCCGCACGCCCCGTGTGTCGCTCGGCCGGTCGCGGAAGCGGGCCAGCGCCGCCTGGACGGCGGTACAGCTGACGAGACCCGCCTCCGGATGGTCGGCGGTGATGCCGGTGAACGCCGCGTCGGCCCACCGTCCGGCGTCCTCCAGCGCCGACATGTCGCCCGACTCCAGGCGGAACAGCGCCGACTGCGCCAGCCGGACCAGCAGACAGGGCCGGACCAGGTCGTCCGCCGGAAGCCCTTCGGCCAGTCGTACGGCGTGCGGATGCGACGGCCGGGGCGGCTCGAAGTGGCGGGGCGGGGGCTCCTCCGGGTAGGTCGCCGCGACCGCCACCGGATCGTCCGCCGGCCGGCCCCCGGTCTGGGCGGCGAGATGGTGGTGGACGTCGTCCGACAACCGGTGGTCCTCGAACCGCAGCGCCAGTGTGCGCTCGGCCAGCCACAGGTGCAGCACCCAACGGTGCCGCCGCGGATCCCGCCTCTCCCCGACGTCGAGCGCGTACTCCAGGACGGCCACCGCGGCCACCGCGCAGTCCCGGCCACCCTCGCTCCAGGAAGCGCGCAGCAGCCCGGCCGCCGACGGCAGCCAGCTCTCCGGGTCCTCACCGGCGCCGGCGAGCAGCCGCTCGACGGCCGGCGTCCACGCCGCCTCACAGCGCACCAGCATCCGGTCCACGGCCGTTCGTATCTCTGACACACCGCCAGTCTTCCCGGCCGCGCCCCGCTCCGGTCGTCATCCGGAAATCTCCGACAAACAGCCCCCGGGCGGCCGGGGACGCCCCGGACGTGTTCCGGGAGTCCCGTCCGGCTCGCGGCACCGGGCACGGCAGGACACGTGTGTCCTTGCCGCGCCGGCCGCCCTACAGCAGCCCGGCCGCCGCGAGGTGCTCGCCGACCCGTTCCACCTCCCGCGGCGACAGCGGCACCTGGGGTTCCGCCGTCGCCGGGCAGTCGATGATCCCGCGCAGGTGCAGCGCCGCCTTGAACGCGCCCAGCGCCGCCGAACCGGCGCCCATCCGGGCGGGGTCCCCGGCCCGCACGATGCCGAACAGGGCGCACAACCGCTCCTGTTCGAGCCGGGCCCGCTCCCGGTCGCCCGAGCGGCACAGGCGGTCGAGGCGGACGTAGCCGTGCGGGTCGACGTTGGCGAGGCCGGGCACCGCTCCGTCGGCGCCGAGCGCGAGCGCCGAGTCCACGATCAGCTCCGAGCCGGTGAGCACGCCGAAGCCGGTGATCCCGGGATCGCTGCGGGCGCCGGTGACGACCTCGCGGAAGGCGGCCAGGTCGCCGCTGGAGTCCTTCAGGGCGGCGAGCGTGCCGTCGGCGGCCAGCTCCAGGACCAGTTCGGCGGGCAGCTTGGTGTGGACGGCGACCGGGATGTCGTAGGCGACCACCGGGACCGGGGACGCGGCGGCGACCAGGCGGTAGTGGCGGGCGATCTCGGCCGGGTGGGTGCGCGCGTAGAAGGGCGCGGTCACCACCACCGCGTCCGCACCCGCCGCCGTCACCGCCGCGACGTGGTCCAGCACCCGGGGCGTCGTCATGTCGATCGCCCCGGCCAGCACCGGCAGCTGTCCGCCCACGTGCGCCACCACCGACGCCACCACCAGGGCCCGCTGCCGGTCGGTCAGGTACGCCGCCTCCGACGACGAGCCCAGCACGAACAGCGCGTGCACGCCGCCTCCCACCAGGTGGTCGACCAGCCTGAGCAGCGAGGGAACGTCCACCTCGCGCTCCGGTGTCAGGGGCGTGCACACGGGCGGGACGACTCCGGTGAGCGGGGCGGGGAAGGTCATACGGGCTCCTTGCTCGCTGTGACGCACGGGGGCCGCGCGTCGGCTGGTCCTCCGTTCCAGCATGACGGCAGCGCGCGGAACCGTACGCTGGTCCGGTGACCGGCACCTGGCAGCCCGCGGACCCCGGTGTGCTCCGGCTGCCGTCGGGACGGCTGGTGCGGGGGCGGGGACTGCGGCGCCCCCTGGCGCCGGGGACGCCCACGCCCTCGTACGCGCTCCACCTCCTCGGCCGGCGGCCCGCGTCCGTCCCCTGGGAGTCCCGCTGGGTGCGCTGGCCCGACTTCCGGCTGCCCGCCGACCGCGCGGACGCCCGCGCCGCGCTCACCGAGGCCTGGGAGCGGGCCGCCGCCGAGCGCGTCGAGATCGCCTGCGGCGGCGGCCGCGGCCGCACCGGCACGGCGCTGGCCTGCCTGGCGGTCCTGGACGGCGTACCGGCCGCGGAGGCGGTGGACTTCGTCCGCCGCCACTACGACCGCCGCGCGGTGGAGACACCGTGGCAGAAGCGGTACGTCCGGCGGTTCCGGGCAGGCCCGCCCTAGACGAGAGCCTCGGCCAGCACGGTCGCCGTCTCGGCGATCAGCGCGTGGTCCCACGCCGCGTCCCGGTCCGGTTTCGTCACCTGGATCGCCAGCACCACGGGTGTGCCGTCCGGGGTCCACGCGATGCCCGCGTCGTTGTCGGCGCCGTAGGAGCCCGCGCCGGTCTTGTCGGCGACCGTCCAGGAGGCCGGCAGTCCCGCGCGCAGGCGGTTTCCGCTGGTCGTGTTGTTCAGCAGCCAGTGGGTGAGCAGGGCCCGGTCGGGAGCGTCCAGCGCGTCGCCGAGGACCAGCCGGGCGTACGTACGGCCGATCGCGCGCGGGCTGGTGGTGTCCGTGCGGCGCCAGGGCTCCGCCGAGTTCAGCTCGGTCTCCCAGCGGTCCAGCCGGGTCACCGGGTCGCCGAGGGAGCGGGCGAAGCGGGTGACCGCGGTGGGGCCGCCCAGCTCGCGCAGGAGCAGGTTGCCCGCGGTGTTGTCGCTGAACCGGATGGCGGCGTCGGCGAGTTCGGCGACCGTCAGGCCCTCGGCCAGGTGCGCGCGGGTCACGTCGGAGCCGTCCACCAGGTCGGCCTCCGTGTAGTGGATCCGGCGGGCGAGGACCTCGCCGTGGCGGTCCAGGTCGCGCAGGACGGCCGCCGCGGCCAGGGTCTTGAACAGGGAGCAGACGGGGAACAGCTCGTCGGCGCGGTGGCCGACGGTGCGTCCCGTGCCGACGTTGCGCGCGAACACGCCCAGCCGCGCGCCGTGCCGCCGCTCCAGCTCGCGCAAACGGTCGGCGGCGCAGGCGGCGGCGGTGGTGTCGGCGGCGTGGGCGGGCGCGCCGGCGAGCAGGCCGGCCGCGCCGGCGGTACCGGCCGCGAGCAGGGCGCGCCGGGTCATCGGGGAGCGGTGCGAGCTCAAGACCGTGCTTCTCCTTCGCTCGATACGGGTCTGCCGTCTCACCTTGACCGACGCCCGGACACCGTCTCCGGGTTGCTCCGTCGCCGGGCCGGACGCGCGCACCGCGTCCGGCCCGGCGCGGGCGTCACAGCAGCCTATTGCCCCGCAACCGCGCCTTGACCGCCTCGCGTCCGGTGCCGAGCACCAGGCGGCGGACGACCGGGTCCGCCTCCGTGGCCGCCCAGCGGACCATGCGCAGCAGCGTCTTGGGGCGGGGGTTGAGGAAGCGGATGTCCCGTTCGGCGAAGCCGAAGTGCTTGGGCACGAAGTCGGCGGCCTGGAGCCGTTCGTAGAGGAAGTCGGCCGCGTCCGGCGCGCTCACCACGCCCGCCTCGACCGCCTCGCACTGTCTGACCATCGCGTCGTACAGGCCGGCGAAGCCCTCGTGGTCGGGCCAGTACAGGCCCGGGTGCGGCACGTCCTCCAGGTCCGTGAAGTGGCTGTCCCGGCCGTCCTTGCGGTACGCGGTCAGGGCGGTCTGCATGCGGTAGACGCCCGCGTTGGCGCCCCACGCCCAGATCCGGAAGACGGCGCTCCACAGGTCGTAGTCGCACCAGGAGATGAAGGCCGAGTTGACCAGGGAGTCGTTGTAGTCGAACAGGCCCTGTTGCAGGCGGTCGACCGGGGCGAAGCGCTCGCCGGAGAAGTCGTCGTCCTTCACCGCCTTCAGCAGCCGCCACGCCAGCAGGTTCAGCGCCTCGGTGGTGTTGGACAGGCCCCGGGAGAACAGCGGGTCGATGAAGCCGGCCGCGTGCGACAGCAGGAACCAGCGGTCACCGGCCGTCTGCTTGGAGGAGTACTGCAGGCGGCCCGTGGACGTCCACTCGCGGACCGGCTTCATGCCCTCGAACTGGCGGACGATGTCCGGGTACGGCGCGGCCAGCCGCCGAAAGTCCTCCTCCGGCGTCACGCCCTCCGGCTTCGGATAGCGGCGCGGGTCGACGGTCATGCCGACGCTGCACAGCGGGTTCTTCGACCACTTGTTGTTGTCGAAGCCGATCACCCACGCCCAGCCCCGCTCGAACATGTGGTGGACGGTGCCCTCGTACCAGGGCACGGGCGGCTGCTGGCTCGCGGGAACGTGCTCGAAGAGGCGGTCGGTGGGGGTCAGGTCGACCACGTGGTTCCACACCGAACGGGAGTGGTGCTTGAACCGGCAGGGGTCCTCCCGCAGGCCGAACTTGTCGGCGACCGGCGAGCGGAACCCGCTCGCGTCGACCAGGTAGCGGGCCCGGTACGAGCCGTCCCGGCCGGCCAGCGTGACGCCCGAGCCGTCGAAGTCGATGTCGGTGACGAAGAAGTTCTGCCGGATCTTGCAGCCGTACTTCACCGCGACCTGGAAGAGGTAGGAGTCGGTGTCCTGCCGGAACAGGTGCGCCGCCTCGTGCAGCAGCTGCGGCGGGGTGTTGAACTCGTTGACCTCGCGCGGGTTCTGCGGCGCCCCCTCATGGTGCAGCAGGAACCCGAAGTGCCGCTTGACGCCGAAGCGGGGCCCGATGGCGCGCGTGGTGTCCGTGAACGACGCCAGGTGCGCGATCTCCGGGACGTCGTAGCGCTCGGCGAGCGTGCGCATCGACACCAGCGTGAACGGGATGGTCGACTCGCCGATCGCGAACCGCGGATGCGAACCGGCGTCCAGCAGAAGCGTTTTCGCGCCGTTGCGGGCCAGGATCGCGCCCAGGATCGAGCCGGCGACCCCCGACCCGAGGATCGCGACGTCGAACGTCTCCTTCTCCAGCTCTAACGTGCTGCCCTGCGACTCCATGTGCTGTCTCCTTGTCGTCGTTGTCGACGGCCGGCGAACCGCTCCCGGACGAGTCCGCCCATGGCCGACTTCAAGAGGGCGGCGGTCTCCTCGGGTGCCTCGGTACGCACCCAGCGGGCGGCCCGCAGCAGGCGTGCCGGGGTGTTGTGGAAGAAGCGGTCTGCGGGGTCGGCGAGCCCCAGCGAGGGCGGCACGTAGTCGGCCGCGCGGAGGGCGGCGAAGAGGCGTTCCGCCGCGTCCCGCGGGGAGCGTCCGCCCCGCTCGACCTCCTCGCACAGCGTGCGGGCGAGCGGGCCGAGCGAGCCGAAGTGGTCGGCGCCCGCCGGGGGCGCACCCGGGCGCCGGCCCGGCTCCAGGGCGCGGAAGACGGTGTCGTCCCCCGTCCTGCCGAACGCGGCGCAGGCGTCCTCCACCGCGAGCGCGCCGAGCACGGTGCCGAGCGTCCACACCCGGACGACGGCGTTGAACAGGCCGTGGTCGCGGAACGCGGTGAAGGACGCGTACGCGAGGTCGTCCTGCGCGGCGAGCAGCCGCCGCTGGAGGTCCGCCACGTGCCGGAAGCGCGCGGTGGACCAGTCGCCGTCGCGCGCGGCGTCGATCAGCGGCCGGGCGAGGCAGTTGACGACCTCCAGGCTGTACGCCGGACCCCGCGCGTACAGCGGGTCGACGAACCCGGCGGCGTGCGCGGCGAGGCAGTGGCGGTCGCCGACCGGATGCCGGGACGAGTACTGCGACCACCGGCCGGTGGACGTCCAGGGGCCCGCCGCGACGGCCTGCCCGAACTGGGCGCCGATGTCCGGGAACCGGCGCAGGACCGTGCGCAGCTCCTCATCGGCCGGCCGGCCCTCGACGGACGGGTGCCTGCGCGCGTCGAGGGTGAGCGCGACGGCGCACGGCGCCCCCGGCGACGCCCGCCGCTGGTTGCCGAACGGCACGACGCGCAGCCAGCCGCCGTCGAAGACGTGGTGCAGGGTGCCCTCGTGCCAGGGGCTGGGCTGGCCGTGCAGCCGCCCGGCCGGGGTCTCGTCGTACGGCAGCACGCCCGTCATGCGGGTGAACAGGGTGCGCGACCGGTGCCGCGGCGCCGGCGGGTCCTCCCGCAGCCCCAGTTCCCGGGTGAGCGGCGATCCGCGGCCGTCGGCGTCGACCACGTACCGCATCTCGCACGTGGTGCCGTCGGCGGTGCGCAGCCACGCTCCCGCCTCCGGGTCGATCCGCACCTTCTCGACGGCGGCCCCGGGTCCGGTGCGCACGTCGGCGCCGTGGTGCCGGGCGACGTCGAGCAGGTAGCCGTCGGTGTCCTCGCGCCACAGGTGCGGCGGATCGGGGACGACCTTCGGGTTGACGACCTGGTACACCTCGCCGGGGTGCTGGCGCAGGCCCTCGCGGTGCAGGACGAAACCGATGTTCCGCATGACCCCGCAGCGCGGCGAGACGTCCCGCTCGACCCCTTTCAGCGTGGCGAGCGCCTCCAGCTCGGGCACGTCGTAGCGCCGGGCCACGACCCGCAGCAGCGCGGAGGCGTACGGCACGACGGTCTCGCCGACCGCGATGTCCGGCCCGGCTTCCGGCGCCAGCAGCACCGTCC
The DNA here is from genome assembly GCF_055569945.1 of Streptomyces sp. NPDC031340. Lineage (NCBI taxonomy): Bacteria > Bacillati > Actinomycetota > Actinomycetes > Kitasatosporales > Streptomycetaceae > Streptomyces > Streptomyces sp. NPDC031340. Next base: position 95,042 of record NZ_JBVIIE010000012.1, on the reverse strand, counting down.
GCACGCCGGCCCGGGCCAGCACGGCCGCGAGCAGCGGGCCGGTGAACCCCCCGCCGATCACGCCGACGTCGTACACCGCACCGTTCGCGCCACTGGTCGCCATCGCGGGCCTCACTGCCGGTCGGACATCGAATGCACTGTGCGTTGAATTCTACATACGTTGAGTTAGATGGGAAAGGGAGGAGCGGGGACGGCCGCACGGCCGGCGTAGGCGAGAATGGACGGCATGAGTCTGTTCCGCGACGACGGCATCGTGCTGCGCACCCAGAAGCTGGGTGAGGCGGACCGCATCATCACGCTGCTGACGCGCGGACACGGGCGGGTGCGCGCCGTCGCCCGCGGAGTGCGCCGCACGAAGTCGAAGTTCGGAGCCCGGCTGGAGCCCTTCTCCCATGTCGACGTGCAGTTCTTCGCGCGCGGCAGCGAGCTGGTCGGCCGCGGGCTGCCGCTGTGCACGCAGAGCGAGACCATCGCCCCCTACGGCGGCGGCATCGTCACGGACTACGCCCGCTACACCGCCGGCACCGCCATGCTGGAGACCGCCGAACGCTTCACCGACCACGAGGGCGAGCCGGCCGTGCAGCAGTACCTGCTGCTCGTCGGCGCGCTGCGCACCCTCGCCCGGGCCGAGCACGCGCCGCACCTCGTGCTCGACGCGTTCCTCCTGCGCTCCCTCGCCGTCAACGGCTACGCCCCCAGCTTCAGCGACTGCGCGAAGTGCGGGATGCCCGGCCCGAACCGGTTCTTCTCGGTGGCCTCCGGCGGCTCGGTCTGCGCCGACTGCCGGGTGCCGGGCAGCGTCGTGCCCTCGCCGCGGACCCTGGAACTGCTCGGCTCGCTGCTTACGGGAGACTGGGAGACCGCGGACGCGTGCGAGCCGCGTCACGTCCGGGAGGGGAGCGGGCTGGTGTCCGCCTACCTGCACTGGCACCTGGAGCGCGGGCTGCGCTCGCTCAGGTACGTAGAGAAAAGCTAGCGGGAAAAGCCAGAGGGAGACGAGAGCACATGGTCGTACGCGGGATCCTGGGACGCCGGCGCCGCGAGTACAGGACGCCGGAACCGCACCCGTCCGGCGCCCGCCCGCCGAAGCTCCCGGGCGAGCTGGTCCCGAACCATGTGGCGATCGTCATGGACGGCAACGGCCGCTGGGCGAAGGAGCGCGGCCTGCCGCGCACCGAGGGCCACAAGGTCGGCGCCGAGCAGGTCCTCGACGTGCTCCAGGGCGCGATCGAGATCGGCGTCCGCAACGTCTCCCTGTATGCCTTCTCCACGGAGAACTGGAAGCGCTCACCCGAAGAGGTCCGCTTCCTGATGAACTTCAACCGCGACTTCATCCGCAAGTCCCGCGACCAGCTCGACGCACTCGGCGTCCGGGTGCGCTGGGCGGGCCGGATGCCCCGGCTGTGGAAGTCGGTCGCCAAGGAACTCCAGGTCGCCCAGGAACAGACCAAGGACAACGACCTGCTCACCCTGTACTTCTGCATGAACTACGGCGGCCGTGCCGAGATCACCGACGCGGTGCAGGCGATCGCCGAGGAGGTCAGGGCCGGCCGGCTCGACCCGTCGAAGATCACCGAGAAGATCATCCAGAAGCACATGTACTACGCCGACATGCCGGACGTGGACATGTTCCTGCGGCCCAGCGGCGAGCAGCGCACCTCCAACTACCTGATCTGGCAGAGCGCTTACGCCGAGATGGTCTTCCAGGACGTCCTGTGGCCCGACTTCGACCGCCGTGACCTGTGGCGGGCGTGCGTTGAATTCGCCTCCCGCGACCGGCGGTTCGGCGGGGCCATCCCCAACGAGGAGCTGCTGGCCATGGAGGGCCGCACCGAGGAGGAACCGTCGGGCAGCTGACGGCCGGCCGCCGTTTCGTGAGGGCCGCCGGGGATGTGGAAGATCCGTCCCCGGCCCCCCCGTAAGTGCTTCGACCGGCGCTGACCGGCACCGCTACGATCCGCCCCATGGTCATGGACATGGGGCGGGACGCCGGTCAGGGTGTGGTCGAGCTGGCCTACCAGCCGGTCGCGGGGGATTTCCTGGGGGCGCTGCGGGAACGCGAGCGGTTGCGGCGGCGGGTGTGGGTGCGGCGCTGGGCCGTCGGTCTCGTGGCAGCCGCTTTCGTGCTGAACGCCTCACTCTCGGTGGCGGGGAGCGAGAAACCCGACTGGTTCCTGCTCACCTGTATGCCCCTGGCCGCGGCCCTGCTGCACTGCATGCCCCGGGTCCAGGCCCGCGCCTTCCTCAAGCTCGCCGTCCGCAACGGCACGTATCGCGCGACCGTGGCGGACGCCGGGCTGACGATGGCCACCGACAACAGCACGACGTCGGTCAACTGGGCGGCGCAGCCCCGCTACCGGGAGACCGAAGACGCCTTCATCACCTACAGCGACGACAAGAACGCCTCCTGCTTCACCGTGCTGCCCAAGCGCGGCCTCCCGGACCCCGCCGACGCCGACCGGCTGCGTGCGATCCTCGACCGGCACCTGACGCGCGGGTAGCTCAGCGGCCCTCAGCGGCCCCGGCGCAGTCCGCGCACGTGCCGAAGATCTCGACGGTGTGGGCAACGTTGACATACCCGTGCTCGGCGGCGATGGCCTCGGCCCACTTCTCCACCGCCGGGCCCTCCACCTCGACCGCCTTGCCGCAGGCCCGGCAGACGAGGTGGTGGTGGTGCGCGCCGGTGGAGCAGCGGCGGTAGACGGACTCGCCGTCGGAGGTGCGCAGGACGTCGACCTCGCCCGCGTCGGCGAGGGACTGCAGCGTGCGGTACACCGTGGTGAGGCCGACCGAGTCACCCTTGTGCTTGAGCATGTCGTGCAGTTCCTGCGCGCTGCGGAACTCGTCGACCTCGTCGAGGGCTGCCGCCACCGCGGCGCGCTGCCGGGTGGCGCGGCCCTTCACGGGCGGTCCAGCGGTCGTCACCGGTTGCCTCCTTCACACTGCCTGCCGGCCATTGTGCCAGCCCGGCCCGGGCCGCGGTCAGACGCCGGCCTCGTCGGCGGCCGCCCGGGTGGCCGGAATCGCGCACTCGGCGGGGTCCCCGGCGGGCTGCGCGGCGGCGGCCGCGCGGGCGCGTCGGCGGGCCAGCGGGGCGGCCAGCGCGGTCAGCGCGACGAACGCCGCGATGGTCAGCAGCACGATCGTCGCGCCGGGCGGCACGTCCTGGTAGTACGAGGTGACGGTGCCGCCGATGGTCACCGTCACGCCGATGGCGACGGCGATCGCGAACGTCGCCGCGAAGCTGCGGCTGAGCTGCTGGGCCGCCGCCACCGGGACCACCATCAGGGCCGACACCAGCAGCAGGCCCACCACGCGCATCGCGACGGTCACCGTCACGGCCGCGGTGACCGCGGTGAGCAGGTTCAGGGCGCGCACCGGCAGGCCCGTGACCCGCGCGAACTCCTCGTCCTGGCTGACCGCGAACAACTGGCGGCGCAGCCCGACGGTGACCAGCACCACGAACCCGGCCAGCAGGCAGATCGCCGTGACGTCCGACTCCGACACCGTGGACAGGGAGCCGAAGAGGTACGAGGTGAGGTTGGCGTTGGAGCCGGTGGGGGCGAGGTTGATGAACATCACGCCGCCGGCCATGCCGCCGTAGAAGAGCATCGCCAGGGCGATGTCGCCGCGGGTGCGGCCGTACCAGCGGATCAGCTCCATCAGCACCGCGCCCAGCACGGAGACCAGCGTCGCCATCCACACCGGTGAGGCGTTCAGCAGGAAGCCGAGGCCGACGCCGGTCATCGCCACGTGGCCGATGCCGTCGCCCATCAGGGCCTGGCGGCGCTGGACGAGGTAGATGCCGATGGCGGGGGCGGTGACGCCGACCAGGACGGCGGCGAGCAGCGCCCGCTGCATGAAGGTGTAGTTCAGGAGGTCCATCAGCTCAGCAGTCCCGTGCGGATCGGTTCGGTGCCCGCGGGCGCGTGCGGGTGGACGTGGTCGTGGCCGGGCAGGGCGTGCTGGCCGACGGCCTTCGGGGGCGGGCCGTCGTGCACGACGCAGCCGTCGCGCAGTACGACCGCCCGGTCGATCAGGGGCTCCAGGGGGCCCAGCTCGTGCAGCACCAGCAGGACCGTGACCCCGGCGGCGACCTGCTCCCGCAGCGTGCGGGCCAGCACCTCCTGGCTGGCCAGGTCGACGCCCGCCATCGGCTCGTCCATGATCAGCAGCTCGGGTTCGGCGGCGAGCGCGCGGGCGATCAGCACGCGCTGGTGCTGGCCGCCGGACAGGGCGTTCACCGAGTCCTTCGCCCGGTCCGCCATGCCGACCAGTTCCAGCGCCCGGCGCACGGCCGCGTGGTCGGCCCCCCGCAGCACGCCGAAGCGGGCCCGGGACAGCCGGCCCGAGGTGACCACCTCGGTGACCGTCGACGGCACCCCGCCCGCGGCCGTCGTGCGCTGCGGGACGTACCCGACGCGGGCCCAGTCGCGGAACCGGCGCCGTGGGACGCCGAACAGTTCGACCTCGCCCGCGCTGACCGGTACCTGTCCGATGACGCTGCGCACCGCGGTCGACTTGCCGGAGCCGTTCGCGCCGAGCAGCGCGACGACCTCGCCGCGGCGCACCGTGAGGTCGATGCCGCGCAGGACGGGGCGCGCGCCCAGGTCGGCGCGTACCCCGCGCAGGGATATGACCGGTTCTTCCGTGCCGTTCATGACGCCCTCCGTGCGGGTCACTTGCTTCCCAGGGCCGTCTGCAGCGCCTTGAGGTTGGCCTGCATGACCGAGATGTAGTCCTTGCCGCGGGACGTGGACGTGATGCCCTCGACCGGATCGAGGACGTCGGTCCTCAGCCCCGCGTCCTCGGCGACGGTCTTCGCGGTCTTGTCGCTGACGAGCGTCTCGTAGAAGACGGTGGAGACGCCGTCGGCCTTCGCCATCTTCTCCAGTTCCCGCACCCTGCCCGCGCTCGGCTCGGACTCGGGGTCGAGGCCGTTGATGGCCTCCTCGGTCAGGCCGTAGCGCTCGGCGAGGTAGCCGAAGGCGGCGTGGGTGGTGATGAAGACCTTGGACTTCGTGTCCGCCAGGCCGTCCTTGAACGCGGTGTCGAGCGCGTCCAGCTTCCCGACGAGGGCGGCGGTGTTCCTGCGGTAGTCGGCGGCGTGGTCCGGGTCGGCCTTCGCGAAGGCCTTGCCGACGCCCTCGGCGACCTCGGCGTAGCGCACCGGGTCGAGCCAGATGTGCGGGTCCTTGCCGGCCGCCTCCTCGCCGTGCGAGTCGTCGTGCGCGGCCGCGTGGCCGCCGACCTCGTTGCCGTGCTCCTCGAGCGTGGTCAGCGAGGCGGCGTCGATCTTGGTCTTGACCTCGGACTGGGCCACCGCGTCGTCGACGGAGGGCTGGAGGTTCTTCAGGTAGAGCACCGCGTCGGACTCCTGGAGCTGCGCGGTCTGCCGGGCGCTGATCTCCAGGTCGTGCGGCTCCTGGCCGGGCTGGGTCAGGGTGGTGACGTTCACGTGCTCGCCGCCGATCCGCTCGGCGAGGAAGGCCATCGGGTAGAACGACGCGACGACGTCGAACTTGTCCGTGTTGCCCGCGGCCGCGCTGCCGGAGCAGGCGGAGAGGCCGGCGAGAGCCAGGGCCGTGACCACGGTCGTCGTCACCGCGGGTATCAGGGGTCGTCGAGCGTTCATGACAGTCATTTTCAACTAAGATGGAAACCGTTGTCAACAACGCCGTCGCCGGCCGCTTGAGGGGGCGGACCGATTTGGTCGAGGGGGAGCCCCCGCCGGTACTCTGAAGCATTCGCTGGAAGCATCTCGCTTCGTCGCCCGTCGTCGTAATGAAGAGAGCACCGTGGCCGCCGACAAGATCGACACCATCGTCAGCCTGAGCAAGCGCCGTGGCTTTGTATTCCCCTGTAGTGAGATCTACGGCGGCCAGCGTGCCGCCTGGGACTACGGACCGCTGGGTGTCGAGCTCAAGGAGAACCTCAAGCGCCAGTGGTGGCGCTACATGGTGACGTCGCGCGAGGACGTGGTCGGCATCGACTCGTCCGTCATCCTGGCCTCCGAGGTCTGGGTGGCCTCCGGTCACGTCGCCACCTTCACCGACCCGCTCACCGAGTGCACCTCCTGTCACAAGCGGTTCCGCGCGGACCACTTGGAGGAGGCGTACGAGGCCAAGCACGGCCGCCTGCCGGAGAACGGCCTGGCGGACGTGAACTGCCCCAACTGCGGCAACAAGGGCCAGTTCACCGAGCCCAAGCAGTTCTCGGGCCTGCTCTCCACCCACCTCGGCCCCACGCAGGACTCCGGCTCCATCGCCTACCTGCGCCCCGAGACCGCCCAGGGCATCTTCACCAACTTCGGCCAGGTGCAGACCACTTCGCGGCGCAAGCCGCCGTTCGGCATCGCCCAGATGGGCAAGTCGTTCCGCAACGAGATCACGCCCGGCAACTTCATCTTCCGCACCCGCGAGTTCGAGCAGATGGAGATGGAGTTCTTCGTCAAGCCGGGCGAGGACGAGAAGTGGCAGGAGTACTGGATGGAGCAGCGCTGGAACTGGTACACCGGCCTGGGTCTCCGTGAGGAGAACATGCGCTGGTACGAGCACCCCAAGGAGAAGCTCTCCCACTACTCCAAGCGCACCGCCGACATCGAGTACCGCTTCCAGTTCGGCGGCAACGAGTGGGGCGAGCTGGAGGGCGTCGCCAACCGCACCGACTACGACCTCGGCGCGCACTCCAAGGCCTCCGGCCAGGACCTGTCCTACTTCGACCAGGAGGCCGGCGAGCGCTGGACGCCGTACGTCATCGAGCCCGCGGCCGGTGTCGGCCGCGCGATGCTGGCGTTCCTGCTCGACGCCTACGTCGAGGACGAGGCGCCCAACGCCAAGGGCAAGCTGGAGAAGCGCACCGTCCTGCGCCTCGACCACCGCCTCGCCCCGGTCAAGGTCGCGGTGCTGCCGCTGTCCCGCAACCCGGAGCTGTCGCCCAAGGCCAAGGGCCTGGCCCAGGCGCTGCGGCAGAACTGGAACATCGAGTTCGACGACGCCGGCGCCATCGGCCGCCGCTACCGCCGCCAGGACGAGATCGGCACCCCGTACTGCGTGACCGTCGACTTCGACACCCTCGAGGACAACGCCGTGACGGTGCGCGAGCGCGACTCGATGAAGCAGGAGCGCGTGTCGCTGGACCAGATCGAGGGCTACCTGGCCGGCCGCCTGCTGGGCTGCTAGCTCACCGTCCTCGAACGCCGGACGGGCCGCATCGGTCGACTCGTCCGGCGTTCGTCGTGCCGGCCGGATCCGCTGTCGTCCGGTCACCGGTCCTCCATGCCGACCGCGCGGTGGCCCCTGCCGGGGACCGGGATGCCGTCACTCCATGCCGGGGCGTTCGGCGGGGAAGCCGTGCGCACGGGCGGCGATCACCACGAGCAGCACGGGCACCAGCAGCATCAGCACGCTCCATGGGAAGGAGCCGGGGCCGAGGGCGTCGAGCAGGATGCCGCCGGCCGCGCCGCCGCCCGCCATGAAGGCGTTCCACGTGGTGACCAGCAGAGCCTGTCCCCGGTCGCCGCCCGCGTCGGTGACCGCGGTCTGCAGCAGGGTGGCCACGCCGCCCCAGCCCAGGCCCCAGAGCACCATCGCGAGATACACCGCGGCAGCGTTGTCCGCCAGGACCACGAGCATGCCGGCCGCCACCAGGAACAGCGCGGTGCTGCCGATGGTCAGGCTCCGCAGACGGCGGTCGACCAGAGCGCCGGTGACGAAGATGCTCACCATCGAGGCGAGGCCGAGGACCAGCAGCACGATGTCGCGGGAACCGCCCATGCCGTGCCTGTCGAGGAACGTGGCGATGTAGGTGTAGAGGATGTTGTGGGCCAGCACGTACGCGGCCACCACGAACAGCACCGGAACCACGCCGGGCAGCTTCAGCGCCCCGAGGATCGACGCCCGCTCTCCGGGTCGCCGGCCCGGGTGTTCCGGCACCGAGGCGGAGATCCAGCCGAGCAGCAGCACGGAGACCAGGGCCACCAGACCGAAGGTCAGCCGCCAGCCGAACACCTCACCCAGGAAGGTCCCCAGGGGGATGCCCAGGGAGAGGGCCAGCGGGATACCGGTCATGGTGATCGCGATGGCCCGGCCCGCCAGCTGCGGGGGCGCCAGCCGGCGTGCGTATCCGACGAGTTCGGCCCACACCACGGCTGCGGCCACACCGGCGGCCAGCCGGAAGGCCATGGTCAGGAAGTAGTCGGAGGACACGGCGGTGACGACGTTGGCCGCGGCGAACGCCGTCACCGCGAGCAGCAGCAGCCTCTTGCGGCGCCAGGTCGCCGTGGCCATGGACACGGGGATCGCGGAGAGCCCCGTGGCGATCGCGTAGACCGTCAGCGTCTGACCGGCCGCGGATTCGCTGACGGAGAGACCGTGGGCCATCTCCGGCAGGACGCCGGCGGGCAGGGCCTCGGTGAGGATGCCCATGAAGGCCGCCGTGCACAGGGCCAGCAGCGGCGACATGGGAAGCTTGACGTCGTGAGCTGACCGTACGTCAGCCTGCGACTCCGTCTGGGAGGTTGACATGCCGGTTATCGTTCAACCCTCACATGTGTGTGAAGGTCAAGCCGGTATGAGGTGAGTCACATGCGCATCGGGGAACTGGCCGAACGCACCGGAACACCGCGCCGGATGCTTCGCTATTACGAGGAGCAGGGGCTGCTCGTCCCGGACCGCCTGCCCAACGGCTACCGGGAGTACTGCGAGCGAAGCGTGGACCGGGTCCTGCAGATCAGGGGACTGCTCGACTCCGGGCTGCCGACCCGCATCATCAAGCAGGTCCTGCCGTGTCTGAAGCAGCCCCGGGCCATCTACGTCGCCGATGCCACACCCGAGACGATCGCGACGCTGGAGCGCGAGCGGGACCGGATGACCCAGCGCATCGAGTGCCTGATCCGCAGCCGGGACGCCATCTCCGAGTACGTGGAGGCCGTGCGCCGGAACCAGCCGCGGGACGAGCCCGAGCCGTCCGCCCCGCTCGCCGCCGGCTAGTGCTCTGACCGGGAAGGTTCACCGGGTTGGGGCGTATCGATGGCTTCCAGCAGCAGTACAGTCGGCGCACTGAAGGAGCAGAGGAGCCCCGGTGCGCAGCAGAGACAGCAATGCTGATGGCTACGGCCCGCGGGCCGTAGCCATCAGGTGGATACAGGTCGTGCTGTTCGGAGTCGTTGTCCTGCTGGTCGGATTCCGTGTCTGGGAGCGGCACCACGGCGGAGCTTCGAGTTCGATCGTGTTCGGGCTGATGGCCGCATCGGCACTGTCCATCGGCGTGCTGGAACACTATCGGGCAAACGCCGCCAAACGATCTCGGTAACTCACCTCACAGCTGGCTCAGGCCGCCGCTGACAGGGATCGGCCATCCCAGCGGATGCCCTTCTCACTGCGGATGCGGGCGCGTTCACGCCGTTCGGCCGCCAGGACGTCATGGTGGCGGGCATTGGCGTTCCGCCGGCGCAGACAGGCATGCAGCGCCCGGGTCTGCACGGTGTGGTTGGGGTGGTTCGAGTTGGCGATGGTGACATCGGGCGCCGGGCGGAAGGCTCACGCGCCGACCCGTGCCGCCTCGCGTACCTCCGCCGACTCCAGCCGATCCGCCGTGCGTTCCGCGGTCCGCCGGGCCCAGCGGCCGCTCGTCAGGGCGCCCAGGACGAACACCGCGGCGCCGCAGGCGGTGAGGATCCACCAGCCGGGGCGGGCCGCCTGCACGAACGCCTCCCGGTACGGCGACGAGCCCACCCCGGACGCCAGGACCGCGCCGACCACCGCGACGCCCAGCGTCTGGCCGAGCTGTCGGCTCGTGGAGGCCACGGCGGCGGCGACGCCCGCCCGGTCGCGCGGCATGCCCGAGACGGCCGTGTTGGTGATCGGCGCGTTGACGAAGCCGAAGCCGATGCCGAACAGGACGTATCCGAGGAGCAGGGTGAGGTTCGACGTCTCCGCCTCGAACGCGGCGAAAAGCGCCCCGCTCGCGGTGATCGTGACCCCGGCGACCAGCAGGGACAGGCGCGGGCCGCGGTTGCCGACCAGCCGTCCGGACAGGGGCGCGCACAGGAAGCAGGGGAGCGCCATGGGCAGCATCCACAGGCCCGCGTGCAGGGCGTCGTAGCCGCGCACGTTCTGCAGATACAGCGTCGACAGGAACAGGAAACCACCCAGCGCGGCGAACGCGCTGACCGCGATCACCGTCGCCCCGCTGAACGGGGCCGAGCGGAAGAAGCGCAGGTCGATGAGGGGTTCGGTGTGACGGGGCTCGTACCACAGCAGGCCCAGCAGCGCGGCCAGCGCCACCGCGGCGAACGGCAGGACGGAGGCCGCGCCGGAGGCCGGCGCCTCGATGATCGCGTACGTCAGGGAGCCGAACAGGGCGATGACGAGCACCTGGCCGACCGGGTCGGGGCGGCGGGCCCTGGGGGCGCGGGACTCCGGGACGAAGCGCAGGGTCAGCAGCAGCGCCGCCAGGCCCACCGGCAGGTTGACCCAGAAGATCGAGCGCCAGCCGACCGAGTCCACCAGCAGCCCGCCGGCCAGCGGGCCCGCGGCCATCGAGAGGCCGACCACCCCGCCCCACACGCCTATCGCGCGGGCGCGCTCGCGCGGGTCCGTGAAGGTGTTGGTGATGATCGACATGGCGACCGGGTTGAGCATCGAGCCGCCGACCGCCTGGAGCATGCGGAAGCCGACCAGCGCCTCCAGACTGGGCGCGAGGGAGCACAGCAGCGAGCCGAGCGTGAAGACGGCCAGGCCGGACATGAAGACGCGCTTGCGGCCGATCCGGTCGGCCGTGGAACCCGCGAGCATCAGCAGCGCGGCCAGCACCAGCGTGTACGCGTCGACGGCCCACTGCAGGCCCGCCGTGCTCGCGTCCAGTTCGCGCTGCATCGACGGCAGGGCGACGTTCAGGGCGGTGACGTCGAGGCTCACGATCAGCAGGCTCATGCAACAGATCGCGAGGACCAAGAAGCGTCGGCGTTGGCTGAGTTCGGGCATACGGTCATCGTACGACGATTTCGATAGTGCGTCTAACTAATGGCCTCTGCATGATCGTTGTCCGGGCGGTCACGCGCGGCGCCCGCGGTACGGGACAATGGGGGAATGCCCACGCCCACCACGCCCCTGCGGATCGGCCCGCACAGCGTCCAGCCGCCCGTCGTCCTCGCCCCCATGGCCGGGATCACCAACGCGCCCTTCCGCACCCTGTGCCGGGAGTTCAGCGGGGGCAAGGGCCTGTTCGTGAGCGAGATGATCACGACCCGGGCGCTGGTCGAGCGCAACGAGAAGACCATGCAGCTGGTCCGCTTCGACCCGAGCGAGACGCCGCGCTCGATCCAGCTGTACGGCGTCGACCCGGCGACCGTCGGCAAGGCCGTCCGCATGATCGCGGAAGAGGACCTCGCCGACCACATCGACCTCAACTTCGGCTGCCCGGTGCCCAAGGTGACCAGGAAGGGCGGCGGCTCGGCCCTCCCGTACAAGCGCAACCTGCTGCGCGCGATCCTGCGCGAGGCGGTGTCGGGCGCCGGGGACCTCCCGGTGACGATGAAGATGCGCAAGGGCATCGACGACGACCACCTCACCTACCTCGACGCCGGCCGGATCGCCGTCGAGGAGGGCGTCACCGCCATCGCCCTGCACGGCCGCACCGCCGCCCAGCACTACGGCGGCACCGCCGACTGGGACGCCATCGCCCGCCTGAAGGAGCACGTCCCGGAGATCCCGGTGCTCGGCAACGGCGACATCTGGTCGGCCGAGGACGCGGTGCGGATGGTGCGGGAGACCGGCTGCGACGGAGTCGTCGTCGGACGCGGCTGCCTGGGCCGCCCGTGGCTGTTCTCCGACCTGGTGGCGGCCTTCGAGGGCCGCGACGACGACATCGCCCGGCCCGCCCTCCGGGAGGTCGCCGACGTCATGGTCCGGCACGCCGCCCTCCTCGGCGAATGGCTCGGCGACGCCTCGCGGGGCGTGATCGACTTCCGCAAGCACGTGGCCTGGTACCTGAAGGGCTTCGCGGTCGGCAGCGAGATGCGCAAGCGCCTCGCGATCACCTCCTCGCTGGAGGAACTCCGCGCCGGCCTCGACGAACTGGACCTCGACCAGCCCTGGCCGGCCGGTGCCGACGGCCCCCGCGGCCGCACCTCCGGCAACAACCGGGTCGTCCTGCCGGACGGCTGGCTGAAGGACCCGTACGACTGCGCGGGCGTCGGCGAGGACGCCGAACTGGACACCTCGGGCGGCTGACCCGCCCCTCGACGGTTCCCGGGGACGGGCCGCGGCCGGTCCGCCGCAGCCCTTCCTCAGCCCTTCCGTAACCCTTCCTCAGCCCTTTCTCAGCCCTTCCTCAGCCCTTCTTCGGGTGCGGGGTGGATCCGTACGCCGTCAGGAAGCGGTCGCGGAAGGAGCTCATCTTCCACACCGGGGCGTCGTGGGCCGGGCGCAGGCCGTCCGTCCAGCCCCAGGCGTCGATCTTGTCGAGCACCTTCGGGTCCTTGGCGACGATCGACACCGGCACGTCACGGCTGGCGTGGTCGCCGCTGACGCGGGCGATCGGCTGGTGGTCGCCGAGGAAGACCAGGACGGTGTCGTCGTCGCCGTAGCGCTCCAGCCACTGGGTGAGCGCGGTCACCGAGTACTGGATGGACTTGCCGTACTCCGCACGGGACTTGGCCGGGCTGGTGATGATGTCCGACGGCTTCTTGCCGGCCTTCTGGATGGCGTCGAAGACCGAACCGTCACCGAGTTCGTTCCAGTCGACCAGCTTCGGGATCGGCGCCCAGGGCTGGTGGCTGGAGGTGAGGATGATCTCCGACATCAGCGGCTTGTCGCGCTTCCTGCCGTGCTCCAGGCGCTGGAAGGCCTCCAGGGCGTACTGGTCGGGCATGGTCGACCAGCTGAACTTCGGCCCCTGGTAGCCGAGCTGGAAGGCGTTGCGCACCTTGTCCAGGCCGTAGAACTTCGCCTCCGGCCAGCCCTTCTGCACGCCCGGCATGATGCCGACGGTGTCCCAGGCGCCGGTCTTCCGGAACGCCTTGGTGAGGCTGAGGTGGTCGCTGGCCATGACCGTGCGGTAACGCTGCTGGTTGTCGATCCACAGGCCCGAAAGGGTCGTCGAGTGCCCCAGCCAGCTGCTGCCGCCGTACGTCGCCGACGTCAGCCAGCCGCTCCTGGCGTGGAAGCCGGCCTTCGCGAGGGCCGCGGTGCGCGCGTCGAGCGTGCGGTCGACGCCGGGCGCCATGATCGGGTCCTCGATCGCGCTGCGGCCGTAGCTCTCGATGAACGTGAAGATCATGTCCTTGCCGCGCAGGTCGGGCACCAGCTGGCTGCCCGGTGTGTTGCCGAAGGTGTCGCTCCTGGCCTCCTTGCCGAAGGCGGCCTCGTCCCGCAGGGTGTCCCGCACCCGGCGCACCTCGATCCGCAGGGCCGTGGCGGTGCGGTCGGAGGCGACCGGCATGCCCATGAGTTCCAGACCGAGGCCGGAGCACAGCACCCACACGACGGCGGCCGTCAGCGTCGCCCTGGTCGCCGTCCGCCGGTTGCGGTCCAGCAGGTCGCCGAGCCGGACCGTCGCCAGGGCCGTCAGCACCAGCACGAGCAGGACCAGGAGGACGACGCCGACGGCCGCGCCGGCCGCCACCGCGCCGCCCATCGAGTCCCGGACATAGGACTGTGCGTCGTCCAGCAGCTCCCAGTCCAGGACCGGGTTGAAGCCACGGCCGAGGTAGTCGGTGAACCCCATGTCCAGCAGGTTCAGGATCGTCATCGCGCCGAGCGCCAGCCCGGCCAGCGCCGCCACCGCCCGCCGCGGCCGGCGCGGCAGGGCCAGCAGCACGGCCGCCCCGATGACCGCCTCCACCGGGATCCGGGTGAACCGGTTCGGCCGCAGCGCGGCCAGGGTGTTCGGCAACAGCAGCGCCCCCAGCACCAGGGCCGCGGCCAGCGCCGTGACGGTCCAGCGGGCGGCGCGCACGGCCCGGGGATGGCGGTCGCGCAGCGCGGCGAGGCGGGCGCGCGGGGCGGCCAGGAGGGTGCGCGGAGCGGTTCGCGCGGGGGCCGCGGGCTCCTGCGCGCTCGCGGGCCCGGCCCCGGGCGACGGCTCCCCGCTCACGGGGTCGGTCGTTTCCGGCAGTTGACGAAGGCGCGTGAAGACAGGCACCCGAAGGTCCTTCCGTGCGAGGCCCGTGGCGGAGGGCGGGCCGCACCGGGGAGGCTCGGGGCCCGCCGTCCTCCCGTACGGCCTGCCCCGGGCGCCTGTTCACAGTCCCGGGCAAACACCCGGCAAACGGCTGGTCAACGCGGCCACGGACGGTGCCCGGCGCAGCGCCCGGACACCGCTGAACACGGGATTCGCGCACGCACGCGTGTGAGTACGGCACCGGCTCCGGGTGGGTGTCCCGGAGTGTGCCGTCCGTGTCCGGCGAGCACCTCCGGCGGCCGGTGCCGGTGCCGGTGCCGGTGCCGGTGCCGCGGTGCCATCGCCGGTGCCCGGTCGCCGGCGCCGTGCGGTCCGGTGCGGGGCGCATGCACGCCGTCGCCCGCGATTTGCGCGGCTACCCGTGCGGGCAGCGCACCGGCTCCCGGCGGGTGTGGCGCCGGCGCCCGGCGAGCACGTCGGGCGGCTCGTGCCGTGTGTGCGGTGGCCGGGCGCCGTCGTTCTCGTCCCGCGCGGAGCGCTTGTGCGCGGCCGGCCGCTGTCCGTGGGGGAGTGGTGCCGCCGTGGACCGGGGCGCGTGCACCCGGGCGTGCGGGTGGCGCGCTCCGTACCCGGCGAGGGCCGGACTGCGGGTGCCCGGTCGCCGTGGTTCTCGTCCCATGCGGAGCGCTTATGCGCCGCCGACTGCTGTCAGCGGGGTGAGTGGTGCGGCGGCCGAGCGGGATTCGCGTACGTACGCGTGCGGGTACGGGACCGGTTCCGGGTGGGTGTCCCGTCCGTATCCGGCGAGGACCTCCGAGGGTCATGTGGAGAAAGGGTGTCTTCCCACACGCGCCGCTTTCGGTGGCCGTAG